>RFGV01000312.1 GCA_003696605.1 Chloroflexota bacterium
AAATAATTCGGCATAAGACCCTTGTTTTGGATATAATTGCTGCCAAATGTTCGGCATAAGCTGATTTTTGGGGGTTTATCCTGAGTTTTTTCGGCATAAGATTCCCCGCGATCTGAAAATAATGAGTTGAATAACAGTGTAAAATCAGGTGTTGGTTTTGTCAATGGGGTCTGGCTGATGAATGAAAAAACCTAAACTCCTCGACCAGGTGCGGCAAATGATTCGGGTATAGAGAATGGTCAAAAGGTCAGTGAACCCGCCTGGTGAAGAGTGGAACAAGCAGGGTCTTCTCTGGTAAATAATAACAGCCCAGGCGTAAAGCCCGGGCTGTTTTGTGTTGTGTTGGTGTTATTTTTTCTTGCGGGCTGGGAAGCGGGTGAGTATAGTTGCCGGATCGGGGGTGGGTAGGCGCGTGCCGGGTTTGATGATGGATGGTTCAGGGGCGCGAATCGGCCGTTTTCCGCCGCCGAGTTGATAAATGTAAATAGAAGTACCTGGCTTACTCATGCTCACAGGTACAAGGGCTTGCCCCAGAAGATACCCTTCGCTGTCAATGGCACAACTGGTCACCGTACCGATGACTTTCCCGCGTCGATCCAGCACCGGATCGCCCAATTCAGGCCGTCGCACACCTTTGTCGTTCATTCTGAAGCGAACCACGATATTTTCTCGTTGTTCTTCGTGGGTGATAAAGGCAGAACGGCCGATAAAGAATGGCTTCCATAGCTTGACATAACTTGAAAATCCCGCGTCGCCTGGATTCAAATCTAACGGTCCGGCCAACTCATGCCCGTAAAGTGGCAAACCAGCTTCGGTGCGGGTGCTGTCGCGAGCTGCCAGACCACATGGCTTAAGGCCAAAAGGTTCTCCGGCTTCGAGCAGCTTTTGCCACAAGTCAGGTGCCTGGTCAGGGTGGACAAATAACTCATAGGCAATCCGTTCACCGGTGTAACCGGTGCGAGAGATGATCAGGTCAAAGCCAGCAACTGTACCGCGCAGCAAGCCCGCCCAGGGCAATTTCTTGATTTTGGCGGCCAATTGATTGTCGTCGCACAAGGCAAGCAGAATATCCATGGCCCGTGGTCCTTGCAGAGCCAGGTCAACGCGACGGTCGTCGCCATGTTCGGGGGCACGCAAATCGCGTAGGGTTACCGGGTGCTGGATACGAGCAAACGGCCGTTTCTCATCAATCATCACCCGCCCTTCATTCACCGCATTCAACCACGCCCAATCCTTATCATTGTTCGCAGCATTCACAACCAGCATAAAACGATCTTCTGCCAACCGATAAACCAGCAAATCATCCACCACCCGTCCATCCGGAAAAAGCATATACGTGTAATGAGATTGTCCTACTTTGAGGGCAGAAACGTCATTCGTCAACACCGTATTCAGAAACGTTTCTACATGCGGGCCACTGGCTTCCAATACACCCATGTGACTTACATCGAACAGCCCGGCCGCTTCACGCACAGCCAGATGCTCCTCACTGACCGAAGTGTACCAAACCGGCATTTCGTAACCGCCAAATGGGACAATTCGTGCCCCCATGGCCACATGCGTATCGTAAAGCGGCGTACGTTTGAGTGGCATGTCGGCTGGTTCTTCCCAACTGAATGCCGGTAAGGGGGGGCCGCCTTCCAGCCGTTTGCAGCCGACAAAATACGGTTTGGTAGCAACAATCGCCGCTGAATCCGGAGTGGGAGCCGGCATATCTGTTACATCTGGGATAGTTGTCACGACCACCGGCCCGGCCAGTTTTGCATATACATCATCTGTCTCGAAGCGCACGTACCCATCTGAAAGGGCAGTAAGCCATTCAGCCGCTTGCTGGGCATTGGTAGCATTGGCGAAGCGCAAGAGAAAACGGTTGGCAGAGGCACGATAGAGGGTAGCATCTACATCCAGGCCATCACCGAAGAGGTGAGTTGGTTGTGATTCACCGTCGTTCAGGGCAGAAACATTGCTGGTGAGGGCATGATTCAGAAGCGAAACGGCCGATTCTCCCCGAACTTCTACCGTATCACCAGCAGGAATCGGTGCGGTTTGCTGGCGTAACTGCCGCACAATCTCCCGGCCCCGCTGCAACGCTGCAAAATCCACCTTGGCCCGCAACAACCGCTTACCACCCAAAGCCGAATAATAAAAAGGTGTACATCCCTTCAGCACAGTCGCAATCGCTTCTGCCAGCAAATCAACTTCTGCTTCGCCAAAACCAAGCTGGCTAATCCATACCGTGCCAATACGCAAGCCGGTTGGATTTAACGCACCCACATCACCCGGAATCGTATTTCGATTCAAAACAATTCCGGCAAGATCCAAAATACGAGCGGCCATATCTCCAGAAAGATGCACACCATTATGCTGGATGCTTTTGGTATCTACCAGCAACAAATGATTTTGAGTTCCACCGCCCACAATACGCAGTCCATGTTCCGCCAGCTTTTGTGCCAGGCGGGCAGCATTATCCACTACCCTTTGTTGCAATGCGCGGAACTGGTCGGTATTAGCCAGTTTCAGGGCAACAGCCAGAGCCGCAATTGTGTTGAGGTGAGGGCCGCCCTGTTCGCCAGGGAAAACAGCGCGGTCAATTTTGCGGTAAAGATCTTTGCGATGTGTCATGATCATGGCACCGCGAGGACCGCACAAGCTTTTATGGGTTGTTGTTGTCACTACATCTGCAATGCCTATTGGACTGGGATGGACACCAGCCGCTACCAGGCCGGCAATGTGGGCAATGTCAGCCATCAGGTAAGCCCCTACTTTGTCGGCAATGGCTCGGAATCGTTGCCAGTCAATTATCATGGGGTAAGCGGAATAACCGGCAACAATAATGTTGGGTTTAGCTTCGAGGGCAATTTGCTCAATTTCATCGTAGTCCAACAACTCTGTTTGGGGATTTACGAAATAGGGCACTGCGTTGTAGAGTTTTCCGGAGCGATTGACGCGGGAACCATGTGAGAGGTGTCCGCCATCGTTAAGGTTGAGCCCCATGATGGTGTCGCCGGGGTTGAGCAGGGCGGTGTAAACGGCGCTGTTGGCAGGTGCGCCACTTAGGGGTTGCACGTTGACGTAGAGATCATCGGCGGTGAGGCCATTGGCCGCGAAAAGCTCAGCTGCCCGACGCCGGGTGAGGGCTTCGAGGATGTCGGCGTATTCCACGCCTTTGTAGTAGCGGGGGTCGCTGTAGCGTCGGTAATGGGCCAGTTCCATTTCGATGTCCATGATTTCGTCTTCGGTTTGGCGGCGGCTTTCTTCCCGTGGGTAGCCTTCGGCGTAGATGTTGCCAAAGGTGCTGCTCATGGTGTGGCGGACAACGTTGGGGGCTGCGCTTTCGGAAGCGATGAGGATGATGGTGCTGTCTTGCCGCTGGTTTTCGCGGGTGAGGATTTGGTGCAGATGGGGGTCGAGTTCTTCGAGTGAACCGTGAAAAATAAAGTCTTGGGCCATTTTTAACTCCTGAATTTTTGAGGGTGTTTTTTTGAGATAAATGACCTGGCAGGTGTGGGTGTGGTGTATGGGATGTTGGTATGGCCTGCCGCTTTGATTGTAGCAGGATTTGGGGGAGTTGCGAATTATTGGAAGAGAGGGGGTATAATCAGTGGGTATGGGAAATGGTGGTATTTGTGTGGTTGGTGCGGGGTTGATGGGTGGTTCGCTGGTTTTGGCGTTACGGCCGTTTTTCCCGTACCTTGCTGTGGTAGATACGAATCCGGATACACGTTTGGCGGTGGCTCAGGTGGCGGATTTGGTAACGGCCGATTTTCGGACAGGCGTGCAAGATGTGGATGTGGTGGTTTTGGCGACGCCGGTACGGACTATTTTGCGCCTGTTGGCCCAGTTGCCTGTAGTTCGGCCAGATGGGTGCCTGGTGGTGGATGTGGGTAGCACGAAAACGGCCGTTTGTCGGGCTATGAACCAGTTGCCAGCCCAGTTCGCGGCCATTGGTGGGCATCCCATGTGTGGACGGGAAGTGGCTGGATTTGCGGCCGCTACGCCAGATTTGTACAGGGATAAGGTGTTTGTGTTGTGTCGTACAGAGCGTACAAATGAGATTGTTGAGGAGACGGCATTAGAATTGGTCTTTCGTTTGGGGGCAAGGCCAATTTTTCTGGAGCCGGAACGGCACGATGAATTGGTGGCGGCTATTAGCCATTTGCCTTATCTTGTATCGGCGGCTTTGGTGGGGGTGGTGGCCGCACAACATGGAGATGCTGCCTGGTCGGTAGCGGCTTCTGGGTTTCGGGATAGTTCCCGGTTGGCAGGATCAGACCCGGAGATGTTGTTGGATATTTTGTTGACGAACAAAACGGCCGTTTTGCGCCATTTGCAAAAATACGGAGAAGCTGTAAAGGCTCTCACCCAATGCTTGCAGGCAAACAACGAAGAAAAATTGCGAGCCTGGCTAAAAGAGGTGCAACAATCTTACCTGGCTTATCGTAGAGCCATAGACGAAAATGTAGAATAGAGAATGAAAACATCCGCTTTGGTCGGTAAAATGGCGTTCTCACAGCGCAAGGAGACAAGGCTATGTATATGCTCATTATGGTTTTAGACGATAGCAGCCGTTTGCAAGAGGTATTGCAGGCGTGGCGTGATGCAGGTATCAAGGGAATTACAGTGCTGGAAAGTACTGGCCTCAACCGAATTTTGCCGCGTACATCGGCCCAGCCAATGTATGCCGGTTTTACGCAGATGTTTGGTTCGGGGCGGGTGGGGCACAATACATTGTTTGCGGTGATTGATTCGCTGGAGGAGGCAGAAACGGCCGTTCAGGCCACTGAAAACGTCCTCGGCGATTTAACCAAGCCCCACACTGGCATTATTTTCGCTGTACCCGTAGCCAAAACCTGGGGTTTCCCAGAACCTTACGCTGAATGACCATAACCGTTTCAGTAAGTTGCAGAGGATACATAGATGCCCTGGATTAGATTTCTTTTGAGCGCGGCTGTTGTTGTTTTTGCTGCTATCAAACTGGCAGAATATGGTGACATTATCGCTGTTCGTACCCGTTTGGGTGGTGTTTTTGTCGGTACAATTTTTCTGGCTGGCGCGACGTCGTTGCCAGAATTGCTGACATCTATTAGTGCGTTTCGGGCTGGTGTGCCAGACCTGGCTGCTGGTAATTTTTTCGGCAGTAATATGGTGAATATGCTGTTGCTGGCACTGGTGGATTTGATCAATTATCAGGTTCCCCTGTTGCGCCGCATAGCGATTAGCCATGCCCTGACAGCAGCACTGACAACTGTACTGATGTTGATTGCTATTATCTCCATTATGGCAGATGTGAATTTGATGCTGGGCTGGATGGGGGTGGATAGCCTGCTGCTTATTTTTCTCTACTTTTGGGGGGTGTGGCTTATTCAGCGGGAGAATAATAGCGGGGTGCAAGTGGAGGGGGTGAGTATGGAGCCGGCAGAGGGGTTTCCAACGTTGCGGAAAGGAGTGCTTGGGTTTGCAGGAACGGCCGTTCTCCTCATTCTTGTTGTGCCTCAATTGGTACAGGCCAGCAACGAAATCGCGGCAATCACTGGTTTGGGGAGTGGTTTTGTCGGGACAGCACTACTCAGTTTGGTCACTTCCTTGCCAGAATTGTTGGCCGCGCTGGCTGCTATGCGTATCAATGCCTTTGATATGGCTGTGGGCAATCTGTTCGGTTCGAGTGTGTTCAACATGCTGGCATTGGGCATTGCAGATGTGTTCTATCTAAACGGCCGTTTTCTGGGAGACATCGATCCAGACTTCGCATTAGTTGGGCTGCTGGGACTATTACTCATAAACATGGCACTGGTAGGCAATCTGGCTCGAGTAGAACGAAAAGTACTCTTTGTCGAACTGGATACACTGGCAATTTTAATCACCTACCTGCTGGGCATGTACCTGTTGTTTCTGCGGGGTATTGGTGCCTGACAATAAAAAAGCGACGCCCTCGCGCCGCTTTTGTCCATTTGGGCACAGATTGATTGGCTAATCCAACTTTGGAATTTTGAGTACCTGGCCTGGGCGAATCAGACTGGGATTATCACCAATGATCTCCTTATTTGCTTCGTAGATAGCCATCCATTTTTCGCGTGCGGCCGAGTTGTAATACTTGGCGGCAATGCCACTCAGTGTGTCACCGCTCACAACAGTGTGTTCAGCAATAAAGGGGGGTTGCGCTGATGGGGCAGGAGCAGCCTTGCGCGTGGGTACGCCCTTAGTCATCGTTTCTTTTTCAGACAGATCGTCACCTCGATTTTGCTTGCTCTTAGCGGTTTCAGCTTGTTTGGTTACTTGTGAGAGGGCGTCTTTGGCCTTTTTTGTGGAATCCTCTTTCTTTTTGCCGGCCGATTCACGCCAATTTGGTTTTGCTGCCTGGGCTCTTTTCATTCTTTCCAGAGCTTCATCTTTTTCTGCCATTTGTATTTCTCCTTTTGGGGTACAACTAATTGGGGTGTGCTAAAAACTGACCCGATTTGATAAACTCTACTATATAAGACACCAATTATTTACACAAGTCACATTTTTGGGGTGGGGTGATGTCAGGTGTCCAGGCGCAGGATGTATTCTTCGATTTCGGCGTTGCGGGCGTTGGCGAACCCTTTGTCTTCTCCGATGATTTGGAAGCCGCATTTTTGCAGAACGCGGAGGGAGGGAATGTTGTCTTTGGCGACGCGGGCGTATAACGGCCGTTTTTCTTCCATGTTCAGATATTGCGTAAGCGCTTTTGTCATGATTCCTTTTCCCCACCATGCTTGCCCTAGCCAATAGGTGATTTCTGGATCGCCATCCCGCTCAAACCGGGCAAGATGGCCAGCAACACGGCCGTTTACCAAAATAGTCTTCTTGATGATGGTTTCATTTTGCAGTAGCCTGTGCCAGTGGGCCATAAAAGCTTCTTTATCTGATGGGTCTTTGGCCGTAAAGGCGGCCATCCAGACAGCTTCTGGTTCTTGTTGGTGCTGAAAAAAGATGGGTAAATCATCAGAGGTTACATCTCGTAGCTGAATTTGGAAATTTGTTTGGTGGGTTTTATGAGTGTTCATTTGCGAAAACTCCCCTGGCAACGAACTTTTTATATTTCACCGATGTGTAACGGTGTTTCCTGCAAGATTTCGTCCAAAATTTGCTGAACAGTAAGGCCGCGCAGGGCACTTTCGGGGTGGATGATGCAGCGATGGGCCAGAACGGCCGTTGTCAGGTGTTTTACGTCATCAGGCAGCACATAGTCGCGCCCTTGCAGGGCAGCATAAGCCTGTGCGCCTCGATAGAGGGCATGGCTGCCTCGCGGGCTGGCACCCAAAATCAGGTCTTTGTGGTTGCGGGTGGCAAAGACAAGCCGGACAATGTATTCACGCACAGTATCATCTACATGCACCTGCCACACCTGACGCGCCAGTTTTGGTAACTGGTGACCATCTACGACTTGTGAGATGGTTTCAATTGGATGGACGCCGCCCAGGTTGACCAGCATTTGGCTTTCGGTAGCTTCGTCCAGGTATCCCAGGCTGAGTTTCATGAAGAAACGGTCTAACTGGGCTTCGGGCAGGGGGAATGTGCCTTCGTATTCGATGGGGTTTTGGGTGGCCAGGACGAAAAACGGCCGTTCCAAAGGATACGTTACACCATCCACCGTTACCTGACGTTCCGCCATACTTTCCAGCAAGGCAGCTTGGGTGCGCGGCGTCGCCCGATTAATCTCATCTGCCAGCAATACATGGGTAAATGCCGGACCAGGAATGAAGGTGAAGGCTTGTTTCTTTTGGTCAAAGATTGAGACGCCGGTGACATCATTGGGGAGTAAGTCGGGTGTGCATTGCAAACGCTTGAAAGTAACACCCAAACTGATGGCAATTGCCCGGGCCAGAATTGTTTTACCTACTCCCGGCACATCTTCCAGTAACACATGACCTTCGCATAGCAAAGCTACGGCCAACATTTCCAGCACGGATCGTTTGCCGATGATGACTTTTTCGACGTTGTCCAGCAAGGTTTCCACGAATTGTTGGATTTCTTTCATTTTGATTTGCTCCATTTTGATGGCAGATTGTGGAAACGGCCGTAAAGCAGTCGTGGTATTACTGATGGTAATCATAACAGCGAAACAGGTTAGCAGGCAAACCGACTGACATAAAGAAAACTGTGGATAAGTCAGCTTGCGCACTTTGCCATTTCCGCATAAAAATGCACCAATGACCAAGACCAAGATTCCACTTGATGCCGAGTTTGATATTACTTTTGCGGATGAAATTGCCCGTTTGGAGGCATTTAACAAACATCATTACCGCCCCAACACCTATTTACACAAGTGGTGGGCGCGTCGGTGTGGTAGCACCTTTCGCCTGATTCTCAAGCATTTGGTGGATGACCCGGCATTACGTGATTATTATGCGCCGGGCGGGCTGGCCGGGAAAGTGATTTTGGATCCGATGATGGGGGGTGGGACGACGTTGCATGAGGCGATTCGGCTGGGTGCGAATGTGATTGGGGTGGATATTGATCCGATTCCGGTGTTGCAGGCGCGGGCAACTTTGTCGGATGTGCGGCTGGTGGACCTGGAACAATCGTTTCGGCGGTTTTTTCGACAGTTGCAGGCCGGGCTGGGGGAGTGGTTTGTCACGACATGCCCGCATTGTGCGCGTGTGGTGCCGTTTCGGTTTGTGTTGTATGGGTTACGGCGGTTTTGTGCGTGTGGGCCGGTGTTGGTCATGGATTCGGCCGTTTTGCGGCACGATTCGGATGGAACGGTTATTCGTATTTGCGAACGATGTCATCAGATTGTGCGAGGGAGCGAAGGGTGTAGTTGCCCGGAAACGGCCGTTCTTCCCCCCATTGTTACCCGCTCCCAGCGTCATTGCCAGCAATGTAGTCAGGCCTACCGTGAAGATACCGAAACACCCTTTTATGCCCGTTACGAACCCCTGGTCATTGTCGGCCGTTGTCCCGACCATCACCTCTTTTTCAAAGCGCCAGACGCTGAAGACAAGGCTCGCTGGCAGGCTGCCAATCAAATGCGACATTCTCTCAACCTCGATCCTGCTCATTTTGAAGTTTCCTTTGGGCCTAAATCTCGCCAACTGATTTATCGTGGGGTGCATAATTATCTGGATCTTTTTTCCAGTCGTCAGTTACTTTATTTAGAACAGACCATTTCACTTTTGCCTGAATTTGAGCCTGTTTGTCGCCTGAACCTGGCCTTGCTGGTTTCCACATCACTGGAGTTTAATTCGATGTTGTGTGGATATAAAGGGCGTAGCAAGCGGCGGGCTGGTGCAATTCGCCATACGTTTTCTCATCATGCCTATTCATTTCCTTATACGGCTTTGGAGAACAATCCGCTTTATCCGCGCATGTCGTCGGGGACGCTGCAAAAATTGTTTCATGCCCGTATTCGGCGGGGGCGAATGTGGGCGCGTGCGCCACGTGAGCGGGTGTTGGATGGGAAAACGGCCGATTTTATCCCCATTATTGGTGAGCGGGACGCAGGTACAGAGGTGATTGATGCGACTGAGTTACAAACTGGTACACGCCGTTTCCTTTTGTTGCAAGGCTCGGCCACCCGGCTGGCCTTGGCGGATGAAAGCGTGGACTTTGTTGTCACCGATCCCCCTTATTTTGATAGTGTCCAGTATAGTGATCTGGCTGCTTTCTTTCGGGTATGGCTGCGCCAGTTATTGCCAGATGCGGCCGATTGGGGATATGATGTGCGCGAATCGGCCGTTGATCCCCACAAGAACGACCGGGAAAGCCGGTATCGAGAATTGATGACGGGGATTTTTCAGGAGTGTTATCGCGTATTGCGCAAAGAAAACGGCCGTCTTGTCTTCACCTTTCACCACTGGAACCCAAAAGGCTGGGCGGCACTGACCTATGCCCTGAAAACAGCCAGATTTGTGTTACTCAACCGATACGTTGTGCATGCCGAAAACCCCATTTCGGTACATATTGCCAATATGAATGCCCTGTTACACGACGCCATTTTTGTTCTGGCACCAGCGCACACCGTTCAGGCACCTCATTGGTCTCCCCCTGCTACCATCAACCGGCAAGACAGCTATCAGTTCTGCCTGGATTGTGCCACCTTGCTTGGCTGGATGTTAAATACTGGCCTGGAAACGGCCGAAATTGAGCCAACCTGGCGCCGAGCTTTGAGCGACTAGCCTCACCATGAAGACAGACACCAGGCTTTGCATTGCTTCAATGCCCTGATCCCCTATCAATCCACATCTGTTTCTGCTACACTATAATTACTTGATTGTCCGGTTTGGCCCAACTGTGTCTTGTGTCATCAATCTACAAGGAGAACATGATGAAAGCATTCAATAAAATTGGTTTCCATACAAGCGTAGGGGGGAATCCTACTGGTATATCTGACTATCTCAAAAAACTGGATGCTGCTGGCGTTCCCTTTTTTATTAAAGCGGCCGATGCGATGACTGGTATTTTTGAGGCACAGGAAATTATGCGACAGAGCAATGTGCCCCATACGGCCGTTTATCGCCGTAGTGTTCGCTTTCCGGGTATATCCGACTACGATCCTGACCTGGCAGACTACAACCTGGAACCTGAAGCTGCCGCCGAAAAACACTGGAAGCTCCACAAAGCCCACTTTCCTGCCGATCTGGATCCCAAGCTTACCTGGGTAGAAACGATTAACGAGCCACGCCAGCAGGTTGAATGGGCAGACTGGTTGGGCAAGGTTGCTGTCCATATGGGGCAAATGGCTATTGCGGATGGCTTCAAGTTTGCTGCTTTTGGATATGCCACCGGCAACCCGGATGATGGCGCCTGGGAAACAGATGGGATGCTGGCTTATTTGGAGTTATGTCAACAACACCCTGATCAGCTAGGGGTGGCTTTACACGAATATAGCCTCAAACTGGATAATATTTGGTTCATGCGTGGTCACCTAATCGGCCGTTTTGAGGAACTCTTCCGCACCTGCGATCGCCACAAGATAAAACGGCCGAAAGTCCTCATTACCGAGTGGGGATGGACCCACAATCGGGTTCCCGCTCCAGAAATTGCCATGAAACACATTCGCGAAGTGGCAGAATACTATGCCCAATTCCCCGAATTGCTGGGCGCGGCTATCTGGTATCTTGGCGGCGGATTCGGGGGGATTGCCAATTTTGCCCAGAAGCTCATCAAGCCAGTTACAGAATTTAGCATACAAACAACCTTTGATATCCCGGATCCCGACACACCCGTCAGCCTGCCCGTCCGCCCGCCCATGACACCAGAACCGGCACCGCCCCCCTCTGGCACTGAATCACCCCCGGCCATGCCCAACGCGACCTTTATCCGCGATATAACGATTCCGGATGATTCGCGTTTGCCTGTTGGCTCAACTTTTACCAAGAAATGGTTGGTAGAAAACAGTGGCAATGTAGCCTGGACGGCCGATTATAAGTTGGTTCATGTGAGCGGCCAGCCAATGACAGACCAGACAGTACGTGATTTGCCGCCAGCACAGCCGGGCGAACAAGTAGAAATTGCGATTCCGATGCGTGTGCCGAATACGCCGGGAGTACATATTAGCGACTGGCGTTTTCGTGATCCACAGGGCAATTTCTTTGGGGATTTTGTTTATACGCGCATTATTGCCGAACGGCCGTTGCCAACCACTGGCATTCCCGACAGTAAATTCATTGCCGATGTCACCATTCCTGACGACACAAAAATTTCTCCCGGTCAGACATTTGTCAAAACCTGGCGCGTGAAAAATGTGGGCACACGAGCCTGGGGGAATGGCTTTACTCTAGAGTTTATTGGCGGTGTAGCCATGACCGAAAAAACCAGTATCCCCTTGCCTGCTACGCCACCCGGTCAGGAAATAGACATTTCTATACCCATGACTGCGCCTGATATTCCTGGTGATTATCAGGGGGATTGGCGCATGAAAGATGATCAGGGTAACTTCTTTGGGGCGACGCTTTGGGTGCGTATTGTTGTGCCCTGGCAATCAGGCCTTTCGCTGACTCGCCCACTTTCCCAACGCGATCCGCTTTGGGCAAAGGAACGGCTGGGACATCCCGGGTCGCCCAAAACAATTGGCGAATGGGGATGTCTGGTGACCTGTTTTGCAATGGTGGCGAATGCATTTGGTCGGAATATTACGCCTTTGCAGCTGAATAACCGGATGATGCGTACGGGTGGTTTTCTGAATTTGTATCTGACCAAATGGAATGCGTTGAGTAGTGCTTATCAGGATATTGTGTATGAGGGGAAACTGGAGGGACGGAGTACGCCCGATTTGCTGAAACGGATTGATGCCAGCCTGGCAAAGGGGTGGCCAGTAACAGTGCATGTGGATTTTACGAGCGATACGCCTTACACGGAGAATGATCAGCATTGGGTGGTGATTGTCGGCAAGGATGGGGATGATTATCGGATTAATGATCCGTGGTTATTGCCGCCGCAGGAGGTGTCGTTGCGGGCACGTTACGGCCGTCCTGGGCGTCCACTGCAAGATGCGATCATTTCTGCAATTTTTTACCGCCCGGCTAATGTACAACCGGATGTAAATAGAGAGACAGGGCCTATAACGGCCGTTTCCCGTTTGGCTACTGGTATGAACGTCAACCCCGATGCACCCCACAGCAACCCTTACACCACTGACGACCTCAAAGGGCTTGACTGGGTGCGCTTTGTCTTCAAATTAGCTGCCCGTCCCAAGGTAGCCGAACGCAACGATCTATCAGCCGCTTTTGCCCAATACGATCCCATCATTCGAGCTTACAATCGTATGGGCATCAAATCCCTCATTATTCTCAACCAGGAAACTGTGTGGGGCAATGCTCCCTGGCAGGGCAACCAGGACTGGCAACAATATGCCAACCAATTAGCAGACGTGGCCGGAAAAATTGCCCGACACTATCGCCGCTATGGCGAAAACGTAGCTTATGAAATCTGGAATGAAGGAGACAAACCCCATAATCCCGCTTCCGTTTTCGTGCCTGCCGATCGGTTCGCCATTATTCTGAAAAAGGTAGCAGCAGCAATTCGGGCACATGCGCCCAATTCGCCGTTGGTGTTTGGCGGACTGGCAACCGGTCCAGAAGAGAGCATTGCTTATTTGCAACAATGCAAAAACGCGCTCAATGGTCCCTGGCCAGTAGATGCCATTGGCATTCATCCATATACGCGCTGGGCCACCCGCGCCCCGTTTGATTGGGGGCAGCACTATGGAACGCTGGCAGAAGCATTTGACAAATACAAAAAAGCATTTCCAGACATGCCGTTCTGGATTACAGAAATTGGGGTGGCGGACGATCGGGAGATTGGGGCACAATTTTATCCGGAGATTGCAGACTACATGAAAGATGTGTACAAATATGTAGCCGATCGATATGCCAAAGATGTACCGGTGGTGATCTGGTTTGCCTGGTCAGACTGGATGCGTAACGCGGGGATTGTGGATAAAGAGGGGCAGCGCAAACCTCACATTTACGATGCTTTCCGTCTGGTGCGTAATCGAGAGCTATAGACAGTCACAATGAAAGCAAAGAAAAAGACGCAGGTTGACCGGCCTGCGTCTTTTTTTGTTCGAATGTCAGGGATGTTATTCGCCCGATAAAAATGCCTGTAAGTTTTCACGGCTGATGCGGTAAGCTCGGCCAATTTTGCGTGCTTTCAAGTCGCCTGCTTCGATAGCGGCAATAACATCTTCTTCTGCTACCTGGAGAACGGCCGCTGCCTGTGCCGGGGTCATTACGGCGGGTAATTCACTGCCGCTTTCACTGCTGGCTGGTGTTGTTTGTTGCGGGGTTGTTTGTTGAGTTTGCTGTTGTGGTTGTTGCTGTTGTTGCAGGTTTTGCATGGCGGCCATACCCATTGCGCCAATGCCCATTTCGCCCAGACTGCCACCGGCTGGATTTTTGGCTGCTTCAACAAAGGCATCTGCTTGTTGTTTTTGTACGTAGCTGGTGCCGTAACCCATGTTGGTTACAACTTCCAGGGATTTGGGGTGGAGTCCAAGCTGGATGTTGAAATCTACCAGTACCATGCCGATTGCATCGAATTCTGCCTGGAGCATGCCTGTAAGCAGGTCATTCAAATCTTTGGAGAATGATTGGAGTTGTGCCGGACCCAGGTTTTTGGCAATGGCCAGTTCGCTGAGTTTGTCTTGCATCATTACGCCCAGCATTGGGTCGAGGCGTTCTTTGAGTTGGGGCACGCGGACGCTTTCGCGAAAGGCGTCCATGGCGTTGAGGAAGCGCCAGGGGTCTTTGACTTTGACGACATAAGTGCCGTTGCCGACGAGCGCGCTGGCGCCTGGTGGACGGTTGAGGTGTTCAACGATGATGGGTTGTGCTGTGCCCCATTTGAGGGTAAGGTCTGTGGTTTTGACGAAGTATACATCAGCCGTGAAAACGTTTTTGCCACCAAAAAGGCCTTTTTCGATGAGGTCGGTGAGCCAGGGGATGTTGGCGGTGGTGAGGATGTGGGTGCCTGGGTTGAATGTGCCGAGGGCTTCGCCACTGCGGACGAAAACGGCCGTTTCTCCCGGATTTACAATTAGCGGCGAGCCTAAACGAATATCCCCCAAGCCGCCACGAGGGAACTTTTGTACCACCTCATCTTTTAGCCAGGAATCTATTGCCACACGATCAAACACACGAGCCATTGTTTAAATCTCCTTTACAGACGGCAATGCAGGTGGTTGTGTCATGCACTTTTCCCGGCCTGCTGGTTGCCATTCCTTTATCATATCATTCGTTCTTATAATACACTGACTGGCAAAATTCTTTTTAGTAATCTGCCACGCCAGATAAAAGTTCACCGCGGGTCGCAAAAGTACGGTTGGCTTCATCAACGGCCGTATCCAGCTCCCGTAATGCCCCGGCTATATCACCATCTTCCCGAACAGCCTTGCCCAATGCCGCTACACCAGCTTCGATCTGGTCAACATGGTTTAACATTTGTTCATCAAACGCGTACAAACGTGCCAGGTCTTCTTCCTTAACCTTTACGGCATCAAAAAATCCGGCATAACCTTGTGGTGCATCCTTAATTTTGCCAATCAGCCCCATAAGTTTTGTATCTACCCGACCAAAAGAATCCGCATGATCAATGGCCTTGATAATATCTTGACCAAGTTCATCGTGAACATTTCCTAGCTGCAACCGAATTTCCTCCAGCCGAGCGGCAATGGTTTCTCGCAAAAGTTGGTCAGCTTCCCGACGCCGGCTTCGCTCCATATAGCCTTCAATACCTGGAATCTTGCTGAATAATTTACCCAAACTGGTAGATTCGCCGGTTATCTTTTCATAAAGGTCGGAGATAACATCTTTCATTTGTACACGCTCCTTGTTTCATGTTGTACCATTAATCCAAAAAATATTCTGTGCCACAATAAGGACACCGAATAACACCTTTGCCCGCCAATTCCAGTTGTCCGTTACAATGTTCACAATGACTGAGTTGGCGTAGTTCACTGGCTTGTCGAGAGTATAACATACCTTCATCCCAATTAACATACCCTGAAAAAAGTCCCATTCCTACCAATTCGTGCAAAAGTCGTTTGACCTCGTCTCTGGAAGATTTCATTTCAATGACAAGATCGCTAATTGCTACCTGGCCTCTGGTTTTGACGATATTTAATAGCTCTCTTTGCTTGCTGGCAGCGGCTTCGGCAACGGCTTCCTGGCTGCCACGCCAGAAGAGGAATGCGCCAATACCTAACTGGGGAAGAACGAGCACCAACAGACCTAATACAATGCCCAGGGTGGCGGCTCCGGCAGAGAGGCTGTTTTCGCTGCGGTAAACCAGCATTAATCCGGTAATGATTATGCCTACAATGATGCCACCTGCTATGAGTAATGCACCCAAAATTTTTCCGCTCATTTTTTTTACTGCTCCTGTTTGTTGTGTGGTGATGTTAGCCAAAGCCCCGACTGCCACCACCACCACCGCTGAATCCACCGCCGCCACTGAACCCGCCGCTGAATCCACCACTAGAGCTTGAGCTGGGGCGTGTGCTTTTGAGAATGGAGGCGCTGGAGTTGAGCATTCGGGTGAGGCCGGCGGACATGGATTCCAGGCCACCGGTGAGGCTGCCAGACATGCCTTCCAGGGTGGGGCGGCCAGGACTGCTGGGGCTGGCACTGGCTGTTTTGCCCAGGGGATGTACGCGACTACGGCCGTATCCATGTCGCGGATATGGCCGATACCACTCTGGCATTGGTGTGGTTGGCACTTTGGCAAATTTCTTTACCCATCGCCTGTCCATGCCAAATGCGGTGGCGTATGGTAAATATTTTTCAAAAAGCTCTCCCGCTTCTTTTAAGTCGGTCATTTTTTCTATATTTTCCAGGTATTTGCGGAAGGCTTCCCAGCGGGCAGCTGCCAGGACGCCTTTTCGGGTTTTGCGGGGCATGTGGCGGGAGGCAATCAAAAAGGCTACGCTGGTTAAGACTAGCGCCATGCCGGGACAAACGGCCGTGGCGACATAATCGCCAAATATACCGGCCAGGCTTATTAACAACACGCCACTAAGCATCAACATGACCCAACCCAGACAGCCATACCGGGTACGCACACTTTCTGGTGAGCTGGATACCAATCCGGCCTGTTCCAATTCCTCGTACAACATTTTGCGTAGTTTGGGCAATTTATCAGCAAACTTGTAGCGCAGGCTCTTGAGTGTACGTTTGCTTTTGCCTTGGAAGATGTCTTTCAGGAATTGTTGTTCAAACGGCCGTAAATCCGACGAAGATTTTCCAGTGCGATGAAAAACAAAATCATTCCGTTTTTCTTCTATTTTGATATATCCGCGATGTGCCAGATCGACCAGCGTAGAGAGAATATCACGCATGTCTGCCTTTTCATCAATTAATGTGCCTACAATCGCAGGCGGCAAATTATCAGGTGGCTCGCTAATATATTTCGGTACAACCACACCAGGTTCCGGGTCTCGGCCAAACACATACCATAACGCCAATACAATCAAAGGCCCGGTTACTAACAGGCACAATGATGAAACCAGAAAGCCCAGACTGAGAGCATCTCCTTCTTGTTGTCGTTGTTGCCATTCGGGCATGGGGATATTCAGGATGCCGTGTGGGAATTGAACACGCACTTCAAGTTCCTGGCCAGAAAGCAAGGGTTCAGTTATTTCGTAAGTGATAAGACGGCCGTCTTCACTGACCTGAATCTGTACCAGGTCTGACTCGTTTCCATCAATATATGCCGCCACCAGATAATTTTCTGTGCCCGTAAATTGTTGTGGGCGTACACCTTCTGGCAAACGCACACGCACACGGCTTTGTTCAATACGCGCCGCGTGATCAGCCGGTATTGCCTTCCAGAAAATTTGGTCACCATCTCCTGGCTCACTTGTGCCGACGATAACTCCCCCCTTTACTGTGTAGCTAAAGGTGTAAGTATGTCGTCCTAATGCCGGTTCGAAATACCAGTTAATAATGACTTCATCATCTTCATGTGTTACCTCGAATGTGTAGGGGGCATTGGAAAAGGATTGGGAGTATTGAATGTCACCTTCGCTCACCTGAATATTGGTGATGGCATCATTTTGCCCTTTGCGGCCTGTAGGGATGGTGGCGAAGCCAAATGTGAAAGGTGCGCCAGAGAACACCAGTGTCTGATTTTCTACAACGCGCATGTCCCCGTTTTCGAGTAGTGTAATATCCACGTCATACCGTTCCCAGTAGAAGGACTTGGTTTGGGCATGAGTGTAACGGGTAAAAGCAAACAATATTCCAGTGAGTAAGGTGATAACGACTACTGTTTTAATAAGGAAGGAACGGTGGGGGATTGGTTTCATGGCACTTGTCCTGTTTTGATGAAAGATTTGGCCAAATGGATTTGTTCTACAGAGCACATTATAAAGCAACTTTGGCTTAATTATCTAGCCAGTGTGTAATAATGGTGTCCAATTTTCCGGTTTGCTGCAAGGTTTCCAGGCTTTGGTTTATGTTTTCCAGTAGCAATCTGTCTTCTATACGAGTGACAATGGCGTAAGGTTCTACAGTAACGGGGGTGGGCAGGCGGCGTAGAGAGGGTTCGTGACGAATGAAAAGGCGGCCACTGACAGCATCTACAAGGGCTGCATCTGCTTTGCCGGTGGCAACGGCCGTTAATGCTTCATCGGCTGTGTTATAGGGCTGTACATCCATTTCGGGTAATTGTCGTTGCCAGGTAATTGCTTCCACGTGCCCTTGTGCCCCCAACTCTACTGCCAGGATACGGCCGTTCAAGTCCCTCATATCCTCAATATCCTTTTCCGCTTGAGGCACAATCAAAATCTGGCCAGCGTTAAAATACGGCTCTGAAAAAGCAAAATCCCGCCCCCGTTCCGGCGCAACAACAAGCGCAGAAATCAACACATCCACTTGTTCTGTTGCCAAGGCATCATACAAACCATCATAACCAAAATAGACAAACTCGGCCGTTAACCCCAGATCAGTGGCAATCGCTTGCGCCAAATCCACATCCAGGCCAACCAGACGGTCATTTTCTAATTGTTCAAACGGCGGGTAGGTGGGGTCCAGACCAACACGCAACACCTTAGTTTCCTGAATACGTAGCCAGGCATCCTCACGATTGGTGCAAGAAACGGCCGAACCCCCAAAAAACACAACCAGCCACACCATCACCAGCCATTTCCTAACCATCAACCATTCCCCGTAAACGCCTGCAAAGCCTCATAAATTGGCTTCGGCACAAACTCCGGTGTTACCAGCGTATAATAATCCATATAACTTCGAGTTGGAGCAGGAAACCGAAACGCCCAAATAGCCATCATTTCCACATATGGCCAATTCACTTCCGCATACCGAATCGCGTCCAAAGTATATGCAATACGCTGTCCTGGACGCACTGCACGCGTCCAACGAGGATGATCATTCCAACCCGTTTCCGTAATAAAAATACTGGTTTCCGCATCTCCATTCGCCACCATGACCTCACGCACCAACTCCACCCGCCTGAAATTCAGCAAATCCGGAGCCGGTTCTATTTCAGGCGGAAAAGTCAGCCCATAAGCATGAACAGCCAGGCCATCAAAATAATCAGCCGCACCAGCCTCATACATTCCCTGCAAATAAAGCAAATCATTTAATCCCCAGGGAGAACCAGGCGGTTCCAGAGTAGGGGCCAGCGCGCCTGCAAGCACCACCATATCCGGATTAGCCGCCTTTATTGCCGGATACACCACTTTGAGCAAAGCAACATAATCTGCCGGTGTTGTGGCCCTGTATCCCCACTCATAACTCAAGTTTGGCTCATTCCCAATGATCATATACTGCACCTTGCCCCGGTAACGGGCGGCAAACGCAGCCGCAAATGTGGCAAAATCATCATATGCCGTTTCGTCCAGATAAGTTAGCGGGGTGTCAGGAGGGCGTGCCCATTCCGGAGTTAGCCCTAGTCGGGCAATGATGCGCAGCCCTTGTGCATGGGCATGTTCTACAACCAGGTCTGGGTGTTGCCAGGCAATATTGCCATTTTCAGCATGATAGTATGCCCAGGGAAAGAATTCTACAATCCAGCCAGCCCCCATCTCCCGTACCATTTGCAGAGTGCGCTGAATTTTCCATTCTTCCACTTCATCTGTCAGTCGTGTGTGCACACCAAGGATTGGGTGTGTGGTGTGTACGGTTTGTGGTGGGCCGGGCGTGATAAGAACAGGAGGTGGCTGGAGTAGAGGCAAAAGCAGGGCAACCAGCAGTAATCGCCAACCAGTCGCAAATTGTAATGTGGTTCGGGAGGTGATCATGTTTCTTGCTGGAGTTCAGCCATGTCACCCGCGTAATGTTCTGCCCACCAATGCAGATGCTGAAAGATTGCATCTATACGCTTGAGCGGGGGGGCTTTGCGGTCGGGTAATGGTTCGGGGGGGGTAAAGTGGTCTAGATGGTGGATGCGGCAAAGCAGTTCGTGTTCTAGCTGAATATTGAGGAGACGGTTCTGGAAGTCGTGGATGATGGTGTGGAGTTTGTCTTCTCCTTGAGTGAAGTAGGCATTGGGCAGGCTATCAATTTGAATGTCGGTGGGGATACGGGCGGCGTGGCGCAGGAGTTGATAGGTGGGGATGTGTAGGTTGCTGAGAATGTCTGTGCCCCAGTTGTGTTCGTATCGTTGCAGGCAGATGTCGAGTGGACTTTCGTAACTCAGTGCCAGGCATAGTTGATCGGTTGTGGTGATTGCCAGTCCATTTGCCTGGTTTTGTAAGCGTTGGGCCAGAAGTTGCCAGTTGGTGTTGAGTATTTGTTGTGGGGTGAGTTGGTTGAAGACGAGGACCATGTTGCCGGTTTCTTTGTAAATGGCTTGGAGACCGGGAAGGATAGGGGAGGTGTGTTGGGGAAGGGGTGTTTTGCGCCAGGCCTGGATAGCGGGTAAACGGCCGATTTGTGGGGCGAGGAAATGTTGGATGCGGGCGAATAGCTGAACGGCCGTTTCATCTCCAACCAATCGTTTCCCCCGAATTCGTCGTGCCAGCCGCCGTAACAACCTCAATCGTTCTTGAGCCACATTTGGCGCCAACAAGTCGGGAGCCAACGCCGCAGATGCTACCATGACCTCTGCTGCCAACCGCCCAAACCCCTCATGAGGGTCCAAAGGCGGCAAATCATCCAGATAATCCGGTGCTCCCAACAATTGACGACCATCATTTTTTAAGTGGTGTGCCAGCAAGTTGTTAAGATGCAGCCAACGCCGAAACGCAGTTACTTCGGCAATATAAGGTGCGCGGCGCAATATTTCACCATACGCCTGCCATATAGGCCGAAACAAATCACGTAACAGATGAATATTTGTGCCATCTGCGACAACCAGAAGTAAATTCACATCTGATTCGCCGGGTTGGTGATAGCCACGAGCATGACTACCAAACAAATAAACGGCTTCTAGCTGGTCTCCCAACTTGCGCGAAAAATGTGTCACTAAAGATTGGATAGCTTTGTCTGTTTTATCTGTCATGGGTATTTTAACAGTTGCCCGCTTAATCATCTGGCAAGCCCTTCATGGTATTATAACAATGGTAGAATGAATATGCATGGTTCACAACTGTTTTGTCGCCACTCACTAACAAGGTATATTGCTTGTTCGCTTACTGAGTGGTCACAGGTATAATGATGGGGGACAATTCTTGCGTTTTTTATTAACTTGCACGCTTTGAGGAAAATTATGCGCGTATTTGTTACCGGTGCCACTGGTTTTGCTGGTTCTCACTTAATTGATGCATTATTGGCCGAGCAACACGAAATATTTGCGTTGGTTCATTCTGCGTCCAGTCCGCGATCGCTACCCACGCATCCACGTTTGCATGCCGTGCAAGGTGATTTGCTGGATTTACCAGGACTGCGAAAAGTGGTACAAGAAGTGCAGCCAGAAGTGATTTACCATCTGGCCGGGCAAGCCTCACCAGCACTGTCGTGGCGAAATCCAGCCCAAACATTGTCGGTGAACACGATTGGCACTGTGCATGTTCTGGAAGCTGCGGTAGCGATCGGTCGTCCGCGGGTGGTTGTTGTAACGAGTGCTGATATTTATGGTCATTTGCAAGAGGCGGATCTTCCCCTGACTGAATTGTCTTTGCCCCATCCACGTCATCCTTATGGGGTTAGTAAATATGCTGCAGGGCAATTGGTTTCTGTGTATTGGCAACGATACAAATTGCCAGTTGTGGAAGCAAGACCGTTTAATCATATTGGTCCGCGTCAGACTTTGGGTTTTGTTGTGCCTGATTTTGCCAGTCAATTGGCGGCTATTAAGTTGGGTGCTCGCCCCCCTGTAATTTCTGTGGGGAATCTGGATGCTCAGCGTGATTTTACAGATGTCCGGGATGTGGTGCGAGCATATCAGTTGTTGGCCGAGAAAGGAAAACCGGGTGAGGCTTATTTGATTTGTTCAGGTAAACCAACGGCCGTTGCGACAATTTTAGAAACCCTGATTGATCTGGTAGGTATTGAAGTAACTGTTCAGCGAGACGAGAACAGGATGCGCCCGGCTGAAGTGCCCTGTGTATATGGCAGTTATGCCAAACTGGCACAAGATACAAACTGGAAGCCGCAAATTTCATTGCGACAGACTCTTTCTGATGTGCTGGATGAGTGGTTAGCATTGTGAAACGGTGAGAAGCCACCAAACAGGTGAATGTGGTGCAAGCAATTGTTGTTTCCCCAAATCAGGAAGACAGGGATCATCTGGGATTTGTGTTGCGTCAGGGGGGCTTGGGGGTTATTTCTATTGCTGATTTGGCGCAGGTGAAATCCGTTCTTCAGTCGCAAACGATTAGTTTGGTGCTGATAGCCCTGGATGATGGTGCGAAGCTGAGAGAGTTGGTGGAAAATTGGCGGGCAATTTCTCAGGTGCTGATAGTGGCAGTGGTGGAGCCATTGAGTGAACAGGCGCATTGTGATTTGTTGGATATTGGGGTGGATTTGGTGGTAGAACGGCCGTATTCCCCCCGTCTTTTACGTCGATACATCCGTGTACTTTTACAACGTGTTCAATCCCTTCCGGTTTCTGTTTTGCCCGGTATTGAAATAGACAATGTTTACCTCGATCCGGCCAGCCGCACAATCACCATTGACCAACATCCCCCTCAACGACTTACCGAGCTGGAATTTCGCCTTTTGTACGTACTCATGACTAATTCTGGCCAGGTGATTCCTACAGATGTGATTGTGGAACGTGTGTGGGGGTACAGCGGCGAAGGAAATCGGGATCTGGTGCGAGGTCTGGTGCGACGATTGCGGCGCAAGATAGAACCCATTCAGGGAGAAACCCGTTATATTCATACATTGCCTGGTGTGGGGTATCGGTTCTTTCCGGAATAAAAAGTTGTGCCAATTTGAATGAAATTACACAAGTTTGCCACGCTCTGACATGCTTTTGGTACATATTTTACACATTTTTTCCCCTTGTTTTGCACAATAGCTTGATATATTTTTTGCAGTTTGCCTGTGTTGACAGGTGGTTGAAACCTGAATAAAGGAGTTGTGTTTACAGGAGATTCTAAAATTATGACCAGAAATATGGCCAACAAAGTTGTAGTGGCAACCTGTCCGGCATGTGATACACGCATTCGCTTTCGCAAGCATCCGCGCCGCGGGCAATTTGTTACTTGCCCGGAGTGTGAAAGTGTGCTGGAAGTGGTGCATGTGTCTCCTCTGGAATTAGATTGGGCGGATGAAGCATTCGATGATGATGAAATCTTCGATAGAATGCATAGCCACTCCTATCGTAGTTATGATGAGTATGAAGATCTGGAAGATGAGGAAGATTGGGACTGATTAGATTCGTTGGCTAACTAAATAAGATAACAACAGGGCTTCCTGAAATGGGAAGCTCTTTTTTTTGCAGGAAACGGCCGTGTCAGGTTTTATTTGGCTTGATCTGGTAAATGTGATAGAAATTCAGGATCGTATGTTGCTGGTAATTTCTGGCTTGCTGGCAGCAAATTTACGATGTTTTGGGAGATTATAAAATGACAGATGAACCACTTTTTGATGAAAATTCGACTGTACATGTTCTGATTGAAATACCAAAAGGCAGTCGCAATAAATATGAGTATGATAAGGAGTTGGGGGTAGTCAAGTTTGACCGAATGCTTTTTTCGGCGATGCATTATCCCAGTGATTATGGCTTTATTTTGAATACATTGGCTGAAGATGGTGACCCGTTGGATGCGCTGGTGTTGTTGTGGGAGCCTACTTTTCCGGGGTGTCTGATTGAAGCGAAGCCGATTGGCTTGTTTAAAATGTGGGATGAAAAGGGACAGGATGAGAAGATTTTGTGTGTGCCTGTTGGTGACCCGCATTGGAATAAGTTGGAATCGTTGAAGGATGTCCCCCCTCATTTGTTGTCGGAAATTTCTCACTTTTTCCAGGTTTATAAGGATCTGGAGGAAAAGAAGGTGGGGGTTGATGGCTGGGCGGATCGGGAGGAGGCGCTCAGAATTATTGCTGAGTCTCGTGCCCGGTATGTGAAGCGTAAGCTGACTGAGAAACTTGAGTTGGCATAGTGGCGAAGAAGATTCGTCTGGATCGATTGTTGGTTGACCGTGGGTTGATTCCGACGCGGGCTAAAGCGCGGGCGGTAATTTTGGCTGGTGAGGTGAAGGTGGATGGGCAGCGGGTGGATAAGCCAGGAACGGCCGTTTCTCCCGATGCAGCCATTGAACTCAAAGCGCCTATGCCGTATGTGGGGCGTGGTGGGTATAAACTGGCCGGAGCTTTGGAGAGTTTTGCCATTGACGTAAACGGCCGTATTTGTGCCGACGTGGGCGCTTGTACAGGTGGCTTTACCGATGTGCTTTTACAACAAGGTGCGGCGCGAGTGTATGCCATTGATGTCGGATATGGTCAACTGGACTGGAAGCTGCGGCAAGATGATCGCGTGGTTGTAATGGAGCGCACAAATGCCCGTTATCTTGAGTCGCTGCCGGAACCAGTCAGCTTTGTTTGTATTGATGTTTCTTTTATTTCGCTCAAGCTCATTTTGCCAGCCGTGCAAAAGTGGCTGACGGAAACAGGGGCGGATATTGTGGCGCTGATAAAGCCCCAATTTGAGGCCGGGCGGGAACAGGTAGGCAAAGGCGGGATTGTGAAAGATTCGGCCGTTCACCGGCAAGTACTCACTGATTTGCTGGCCTGGTGTCGTAATAACCACCTGATTCCTGCCGGTCTCATGCGCTCCCCTGTAACGGGTACAGATGGCAACGTTGAATTTTTAGTCTGGTTGCGGCCACAGGGGGAGGAGACGGCTAGTGACGAGGAAATGATTACGGCCGTTATTGGTGATGGCGAACAGCCTGGACAGTCCATACAATCTTGTACAGCCGGAAAATAAACTTAGCCGGGCAAGATTTTTTGAATTGTCTCCAGGAATTTCTCCGCGTTAAAAGGCTTCTGCAGAAAGAACAGGTTTTTTTCCCTTGTCAGGGCTTCTGAAAATTGTTCGTATTCGTAGCCGGTGGCAATAATTATCGGCAAGGTTGGATGATGTTGGCGGATGGCGTGTAATACCTGTATGCCATCTATGTCTGGTAAGCGTAAGTCTAAAATAACCACGTCAGGAGATAAAACGGCCGTATTTAACAAACGAAGTGCTTCGTTGCCAAGGCGACAAGTAACACATGCCACCCCCACAAGTTCCAGCAATTCTTCCAGTGCAGCAGATACCAGTGGGTCATCATCAATTACCAAAACTTGTGAACCCATAAACCTCCTGTGGTCAGGTAGTTGGAAAGGGCGATTGAGGATAAGCTTCTGGCAGGAATATGGTGAAGGTTGTTCCACATGCAGGTTTGCTGTTTACTGTAATGGTGCCGCCAACGGCTCTCACCAGGTTCAGGCAGGTTGTAAGCCCTAACCCGCTTCCTGCTGGCTTGGTTGTGAAAAATGGCTTGAAGATATGATCCAATAAAATATTTTCGATTCCTTTTGCCTGATCCGTAATTTCCAAAGCAATTTGACGGCTGGAAAACGGCCGTTTTACACGCTCATACTTTTCAAACGGCTCACAAAGCCAGGTGCGAATATAGATAGTCCCTTCACTCCCTTCATACGCTTCCACAGCATTGATCAACAAATTCATCAATACTTGTGATATATGCAAACGACTAATGCCCGCAGTTGGTAAATTGGGGCATAAGTCCAACACAACGGTGATGCCATACTGCTTGAACAAGGATTGCAACATGCCCACATGTTCTTTAATTACCTGGTTCAGATCAACGCCAAAACCACTTGTTTTCGACTTCGGGGGATGGTTAAGCAGTTCTCCGATCAGTTCGGCAGCGTAATCGGCCGTTTTCAAAGCCTGTTCAATATCCTTCCGAGCTGGTGAGTCTGGTTCAAGCCGTAACAAAGCAGTGGAAAGCTGCATCTGCAAGCCAGTCAACAAATTGTTAAAGTCATGAACAATTGCCCTGGTCTGGTAAGAGGGGGCAGTATTTTTTTCCAGAATATGAGTTTGCAAGTTACTGGTTTTGGCTGACTTAATGCTCATGATGTGGCTCTCCTCGATGTTTGCCTGCGGTGACTCAACAGCAACAACGCAAAAATAAAACAGGGCTGCTGTTTGCATTCAGAGGATAGCATAGCACAAAGCCTGAAGGCAGTCATTGGAGATAGCTATCAATGACCTATCAATGACCTCTAAAGCATCTACAAATATTTTGGCAAACAATAGGAAGAAAGGAGGGTCAGGAAAGGGACTGGAGCCGATTTTTCATTGTGTTCAGCAATAATTTAGAGTGTTTGGTGGGGGGGAGGGCTTGAAGGCCCTGGATGGCTTCCTGAAGAATTTGCCGAGAACGGCCGTTTTCCCCCAACGCTTCATACAATTCCGCCAAATTATCCATCGAATTTGCCCAGTTATACACATCACCCAACCGTTCATAAGCTGCAACAGCCTGCAACAACATCTCTTCTGCAGCCTGCCACTCCTTCATGCGCGTATAGACCATACCCAAGTTGTTATACAACCCCGCCACCTCCGACGGCTCCTGAATTTGCGAATGCAATCGCAAAGCCTCCTGCCAGGCTGCTTCTGCTGCCTTATAGTTAGCCTGATTAAAAGCCACCACACCCAGATTATTCTTCAACTGGCTTAATGTCTGCACATCTCCCAGGCTAATAAGATCGGCCATAAGGTCTGAAGAAGCAGCATCAACCTGCTCCCATTCCCCCAACTCTGCCCAAAATGCCACCATATTCATTAACGCCTTAGTAGCAAAAGCAGGCTGATTTAATTCTCGGTACAGGCGATGAGCTTTTTGGGCTGCCTTAAGTCCATCCCGCCAATTTCGGGTGCGTTTGTAAATGTGCGAAAGATTGAGATGGGCATGGGCAATAATATCTGTGGCTTGCAAGGAAGAGGCAATTTCAATAGCTTGCCGACACAAGGCGATGCTTTCTGTTGTTTTGCCCTGGAGGCTATCTACCAAAGCTGTTTTTGCCAGCAGACGGGAGTAGTCAGACAATTTTTGCATGGTTTGATATTGTTCCAGGGCGCGAGCATACTGTTCGGAGGCATCTTGTAACCTTCCCAGGTGATAATAGACATCTCCAATTTGTTCGAGCAGTCGGGCAGCAGCAAACGGCCGTTTCCCCTCATTCGCCAACTCCCACGCCTGCCACAAATACGTCAGCCACCTGTCCCAATCTGCATACCCAAAAACGGCCGAAAACATCCCCTGAATCAACCGATACCCCAAATCAAAAAACTCCACCGACTCCAACGCCGTTTCCAGCGCCCGCAACAAATTATCATAATCCCCCGCAATCAAATTCGCTGGACTAGCCGCCCCCTCCAATTGCGCCAGCCAATACTCAATATTTTGGCGACGCTGTTGTTGCAAAACAGCCCGCCAATGCGCCCGATTCCGTATCGGTTTACTCATTCCTCTGCCAACGCCCTCAACAAAAACACTTCCGTCAGACGGTGCAGCCGATACCGGCGCTCCGTCAGGCTCCCACCCGTATCCACCAACGACAACAAAATAAGCTCCTGCAAACAAACAGACACCCGCTCCACCGGCAAGCCCGAAACAGCCACCAGATGATCAAACGTAAACCCGGTTTCCCCCGCCTGTGTCAGAGCCAACAAAGTCACCTTGCTATCTGAACTCAGTGTTTCCCAAATCTCACTGTAAATATAATCAAACAAATCCTGCTCACCCCGCACTTCCTGGCCAGGCACAAACCGCTCCAGCACATACGACAAAGAATGAAACCGCAACTGGCCAACAACCAGCTTTAACGCCAATGGATTTCCCCCCACAACCTCATAAATCTTACGCAACGCCTTCTCATCTGCTTGCATCAAATCCATAAACCCGCTACGACGCGCCTCCATACGAATCAACTGCAAAGCTGCTTCCCACGACAATTCACGCAACGAATACGAAAACACATCTGGCTCATCCAGCAAACGCAGACGAGACGTAAGCAAAAACTTGGTCGGATTAAGCCACTGGCGCAATTCTGGTAACAACAGACGATAATCGGCCACAGTTTCCAGATTGTCAATCACAATCAGACACGCCCTTTCACGTAAAAAACGACGAACCAATCGCTGCCGATCCAAAACCGATCTGCTCGCTCCAACAGGCAAATCAAACTGCTTGCTCAATTCATCAATCAGCATTGGAAACGTTAATGCTGGCCGACCACTATCAATTTGCAGACGACCTAAAGTAGAAAGATGGGTTTGCTTGGCTGTAATCCACGCGATTTCCTGGAAACGAGGTGTATTGATCAGGTCACGAGTTACCTGGTCAGCCAATGCTGTTTTGCCAATCCCTCCCAGGCCATCAATAGCCACAATAAAGTGATTGTCTGGTGCCATAAGTGCCTTGATGATAGTTTCTCGGGCTTCTTCTACCCCTACCAGTTCGGCATAGGAGGGTGGCTGAAGGCGATTTAACATGCGTTTCTGCCAGTTTTTGCTGGCCTGGGCTTCTAACTCGTTAATAATTGCTGTTAAGTGCTCAATAGCCTGGCGTTGACGATAATAAAAGCTGGATTCGGCAATGTTAAAGCTGTTGGCAAGAACAACAGCATCTTGCCCATGTTCAAACCGTGCTCGCAAAAGAGCTGCTGCATCGGGGCGAGTTCCAGCCAGTACGGTTAGGGCTTTCTCCAATACGGCCCGGTTGAGTGCTGCAGGCCCGGCTTCGGCCAGGCTGCCATGAGCCTCTGCTTCCTGATACAACAGGAGGCTCAGGCGCAAATTGGACAAAGGCCAACGCTCTGGCATTCCTTTATGCCATAAACGCAGGGCTTCGTGCACCTCTTCTACAGTGACTGATGCAAACGTTTTTTTCAATTGCCTGGCTCACTCCTGTTGTGTAAAAATTTGATGCATCTTCCTCTTGCCAGATTTTAGAGGAAGATTGCAGGTGTTTTGAAGATGGTTTGAAGATAATTTAAGTTTTTTTTTGCTAACATCACTTTATCTTAACATGGGATTGTGCTTTAACAAGCAAAATTCAAGTGAATGTAGGAGGTTCCAAGATGTCCAACAAGGTGAAGATGGTTTTAGTGATGTTAGTTGTTGTTGTCGCGTTGGCTGGTGTAGCATTTGCCGTTGCGTCAGCTGGGCAAACTGGTGTTGCTGGCGTGGATGGCTGGCAAATTGCTAATGTGAATTGGGGCAGTGGTAGTGCTCCCAGTCCGTTTGGCCATTGTGTAACCAGTACGGCCGTTTGCACAGGTAGTTAGCTTTTTATTGGTTATTTTATCGCTACTTGCAAGCGTCTGCATCAATGGAACCATCCCTTGTGAGTAGGGAGCAGCACGAGGACATCATGTTATCGAGGCGCAGCAAAAGAAATTGGGCAAAGACGTTTATTTTGATAGGTGATGGCTTTGATGAGCTGGAAGTGGTGTACTTCTTGCATAAGTTTCGTGAAGCTGGATTGCCTATCAAAACAGTGAGCCTGTTTGACCGGTTGGTGACGAGTCGCCAGGGGGTGGGGCTGAAGGCGGACTACGCGCTGGCGGATATGCCTTTTGATCCGGAACTTGATTGTTTGATTGTTTTGCCTGCTGGCGGGCACAATGGGGAAATTCTTCGACATGACGCCCGTGTTAAGTCGTTGTTACGATCGTTGAATCGTGCGGGTCAGGGGCGAATAGCTGTCACCAGAGGGAATAGCCGGTTGTGGGAGGAGATTGGGGAAGTTGTGACGGAGCGTCCCCGATATCGCCCGGAACAGGATGAGGATTTGCCCGCTTTTGTAGAATCTTTGCGAGACAGGGTAGTATATGCAGTTTAGTTTTGGTTAATTCGGCTCCCAAGGTCGGATTTTCAGGTACTTTCCGTGTGATTGGGTAAGCGTGTTACGGCCGTATCCGTAGCACGCTTATCCATTTTACCTGTCGTAAGGCATCATCCCGTTCGCTGGGAACAATAAGACGAACCAGTCCTTGTTGCCGGGTGAGAAAACGGCCGTTTGCCGCATACGCCAGCAAAATCGGCCCGGCTACGCTCGGTTGCCACAACTCCTCCGCCATCACTCTGTTGCCAAACCCATCGGCACTGATCACCTCCACCGATGACCACACATCCCCCGCAAATCGGCGCACAACATCCAACAATTGCGCTCCCGTAAACGCAAACGGCCCCGACGTCCCATGCCCGGTACTCACAATAAAACAATTTTCCACCGTTGTGGGCGGAAAACCCTGCAATTCTGCCAGACCAAGCAAGTGAAAATCCTCTGTACCCCACTCCACCCGAATTGTTGGGTCTTCTGTCGGCGGCTCAAAATTGGGTTCATGTGCATGTGGTTGTAAAGGATCATTCTTATGTATATGTGTCATCATGCCTCCTGTTTGCTATACTTGGCAGTATGGAACAGAGCAAAATACGAAACTTCTGCATAATTGCACACATCGATCACGGCAAATCTACCCTTGCCGACCGACTCTTGCAAGTTACCGGCACAATTTCCGAGCGGGAAATGCAAGAGCAGATACTTGATAGCATGGACCTGGAACGCGAAAAAGGGGTCACTATCAAGGCTTCTGCCGTCCGTATGCTTTACACGGCCAAGGATGGCGAAACCTATGAAATGAACCTGATTGACACGCCAGGTCATGTGGATTTTGGGTATGAAGTCAGCCGGGCACTGCAAAGCTGTGAAGGTGCGCTATTAGTTGTTGATGCGACTCAAGGCATTGAAGCGCAAACCCTGGCTAATCTTTACCTGGCTTTGGATGCAGACCTGGAAATCATCCCCGTTATCAACAAAATTGATCTCCCTGCGGCCATGCCAGATGAAGTGGCTCAAGAGATAGAAGACATTACGGGCATACCGGCGGAGGAGGTTATTCCTGTCAGTGCCAAAATGGGCACGAATGTAGAGGCTGTATTAGAAGCAATTGTCAATCGTGTGCCACCACCGGAGGGCGATCCAGAAGCGCCATTGCGGGCACTTGTTTTTGATTCGCACTATGATTCCTACAAAGGGGTGGTGGCTTATGTGCGAATTTTTGAGGGGCGGTTGACTGGTCAGGACTGGATCAAAATGATGTCCAATGACGTAACGGCCGAACCCATTGAAATAGGCATTTTTAGCCCGGCCATGAAACCTGTGGACGAATTATCTGTTGGTGAAGTTGGCTATATCGCTACTGGCCTGAAAACTGTTCGCGAATGTCGTGTTGGCGATACCATCACCTTGCGCGACCGTCCCGCCACTGAACCTTTACCCGGCTTCCGCACCGTCAAGCCAATGGTTTTTGCCGGTTTTTACCCCAGCGAAGGTGAAGATTACGCCCTGCTCAAGGAAGCTCTGGAAAAGCTGCAACTAAACGATGCTGCCCTTGTTTTTGAGCCAGAAACATCCAACGCTCTCAATTTCGGTTTTCGGTGTGGCTTTCTGGGACTGTTTCACATGGAAATTGTGCAGGAACGTCTGGAGCGAGAATACAACCTGGATATTGTCGCAACAGCTCCCAGTGTGCGGTATGAAGTGGTTATGGCCCACACTGGCGAAGTACGCATTATTGACAGTCCTGCTGAGTTACCGGATGAGGGACAAATTGCGGAAATTCGTGAACCATGGATGCATGTGCAAATTTTCACTCCCGAAGAATACTATGGGGTGGTGATGGATCTGGTGATGAAGCGGCGGGGTGAATTTGTGGGGCAGGAATATCCCGCACCAGGGCGAGTTATTCTCAAGTTTGACTTGCCTCTGGCTGAAATGATAGTGGATTTTTACGACAAGCTGAAGAGTGGCACACGGGGTTACGCCTCAATGGATTATGAGTTTGCCGGTTATCGAGCTTCTGATTTGGTTAAGCTGGATGTGTTGGTAAATAAACAGCCGGTAGATGCGCTGGCGATGATTGTGCATCGGGATCATGCGTATCATCGTGGGCAAAAACTGGTGACGCAACTCCGTAAGCTGATTCCCCGACAACTGTTTGAAGTGCCGATTCAGGCTGCTGTGGGCAAACGGGTGATTAGTCGGGCAACTGTAAAGGCATTGCGTAAGGATGTTTTGGCCAAGTGTTATGGTGGTGATGTGACACGCAAGCGTAAGTTGTTGGAAAAGCAGAAGAAGGGAAAGAGGCGGATGAAGATGATCGGTACAGTGGAGGTGCCGCAAGAGGCTTTTCTGGCTGTGTTGCGTCTGGGGGATGATGATTAGGGTTCCTCATCTGGAGGGGGCTGGCCGTTGATATGGGGCTCTATACCCGGCTTGTTCGACCTGTGTTGTATCGTCTTGACCCGGAGACGGCGCATGAATTGACGTTGTGGTTGTTGGCTTGGGCGCAGGGGGTGTTGCCGGGGCGTGTGGTGTTGCGGGGGATAGCGGGCCGGGTGCCTAAACGGCCGTTTTCCTTGTGGGGGCTTACGTTTCCTAATGTGCTGGGGGTGGCCGCTGGTTTTGACAAAGATGTGCGGGTTGCTGCTGGTCTGGCTATGTTGGGGTTTGGTCACGTAGAAGTAGGAACGCTGACGCCACGTCCCCAAGCTGGCAATCCACGTCCACGTATATTTCGGTTGCCATCTGATGAGGCGTTAATTAACCGGATGGGTTTTCCCAATGTAGGAGTAGAATCGGCCGTTTCCCGGCTGGCACGTCTGGCTCAATCTCCGCGCCAGTTTGTGTTAGGGGTTAGCCTGGGCAAACAGAAAGAGACGCCTTTGGCAGATGCTGTGCAGGATTATTTGGCAGTGATGGCAGGCGTGTATGCCTATGCTGATTACCTGGCTGTCAATATTAGCTCCCCCAATACGCCAGGCTTGCGGGCATTGCAAGGGGCGACTTATCTGGCTGAGTTATTGCAAACGTTAGTAACAGAACGGGATCGGTTGGCCACAGAAACAGGTAAGGGTAAACGGCCGTTGCTGGTCAAAATTGCCCCTGATCTCACCTGGCCAGAACTTGACCAGATACTCGATATTTTGGAACAAGCTGGTATAGATGGCATTGTTGCCACCAACACAACCACAAGCCGCTACCAGCTTGTCCATCCCAACGCTCAGGAGCAAGGGGGCTTGAGTGGACGGCCGTTAGCTACCCGTGCCAACGAAATCATCGCTTACATTTATCAGCAAACAAACGGCCGTTTGCCCATCATCGGTGTTGGCGGGGTACACACAGCCGATGACGCAAGGCGCAAACTGGACGCTGGTGCATCACTGGTTCAGCTTTATACAGGCCTCGTCTATGAAGGGCCGGGCATTGCCGGGCGGATTTTGCGTCAACTTTATCCAAACGATTAGTTGGCGCAACCCACGAAAACCCGACGACGTTTAATCTGACCTTACTACTCAGGTATAATTTGAACAAGCAAAACTAAAACCAATGTGAGCAGTGGTATGACAGAACAAACAACAAAACGACTGGAAGCAACTGTATACGGCCGTGTCCAGGGCGTAAACTTTCGCTACTACACCCAGAAGGAAGCTCAGCGCCTGCAATTAACCGGTTGGGTAGCCAATCAACGCAACGGCACAGTCAAAGTAGTTGCCGAAGGGCCAGAAGACACCCTGAAAGCATTCATCGAGTTCTTGCACAAAGGATCACCTGCCGCTCGTGTAGAGCGAGTAGAACTCTCCTGGCTACCGGCAACAGGTGAATTCAATCGGTTTAAGGTGCGCTGGTTATGACAACACTGGACGAAAAAAGCATTGTTGAACGACAACGGCTGGCCTGGGCATTTCTACTGGGCAGTTTTGCTATTTGTATTCTCATCAGCATCGCGATTCCTTTTGGTGTAAATGCTGCCCTGGAAAATGCCAAAGAGCCGTTACAGGTGGTGATTCAGGCCAACCAGGGAACAGTGGGGGTGGATGACGAAACTGGATTGCGGCGGGCTGTTTTGGCTGGCGAACAACCACAATCGGTAATGCCTGGCTCCAGTATTCTAACTGATGCCACAGCTACCGCACTGATGTCTTTTTTCCCGCCCAGTCGTGAGACAGCACAGTTGTTGGTGCGGATGCGAATTTATAGCAACACACTGGTTCGCCTGGAAGAGGCAGATGCGCCTCGTTTTGATATGAGTGAATCGCCATATATCTTGCGGCTGAATCTGGAAAACGGCCGTTTGTTGTTGAATTTGCCCACACGTCGAGAACGGCCGTTTATCATCATCGTCGCCACCCCACAAGGACACATTACCATTCAGGAGCCCGGTCAATACTCCCTCGAAGTCAACAACGATGCTGCCCAAATTGCCGTTCGTGAAGGGCGGGCACTGATCAACACCACCAACCAATCTCTCCCGCTTCTCTCCGACCAACGCGCTGTTTTACCCCTCAATGGTGAACTCATTGGTCCGCTGGACACCGAACGAGACTTTATTCGTAATGGTGACTTTGCCATTGGCCTTGCTGATTGGTCACTCTTCGCCTGGCGCGTCGAGTTGCCCGACCAGCCTGAGGGGAATGTTACCGTGCGCGATCGTGCCGGCGAGCCAGTCCTGCATATTATTCGCGATGGGTTAGGGCATGCCGATGTCCGGGTACGACAAATTATCAACCAGGATGTAACCGATTATGAATCGCTACGCATCCAGACCACATTCCGTATTGTTGGCCAAACGTTAGGTGTGTGCGGTATTCAGGGGAGTGAGTGCCCCTTGTTTGTACGAGTAGATTATGTGGATGACACCGGCGTTTTGCGTTCGTGGCAGCAAGGATTTTATGCGGTGGGTGAAATTGGGCCAGAAACACCAGATGCTTGTATCTCTTGTGCGTTGGCACAACAAGCCCATTTGCGCGTGCCCCTGGCACAAGATTATTTCTTTGAGCTGAATTTGCTGGATGAACTGGCACGGCAAGGTTTGTTGCCACCTCGTTTTATTAATAGTGTGAGTCTGATTGCTTCCGGGCACAGCTTTGAGGTGGAAGTGGTAGATGTGGCCCTGTTGGCGGAGGAATAGCTGCAAATTATGTGTTTGTGTCGGTTGTCCAGTTTTTGAGCCATGCTTCCAGATCGGCAGGGGTGTTAGCTACCACAGCTGTAAATTTTGTGCCGGGGTAGTGTTGGCGGAACCAGGCTGCTGTTAGCACTTCTGGCCAATGATGTGGATTGACTGCCAGGACGTGTCGTTCTTCCCATTCACCAATGCCGGCATCGTCGGCGGAGAAGCCGATGGTATAACGGCCGTTGTAGCTGCCACGCGCTGCCGCCACAAACCAGTGGATATCGGCCGTGGGGGGGAGCAAGACATACACGCGCCGGTAGTTGAGTCGGCTGCTGCTGGGTACTAACTGGACTTCACGGGCAACTTGTAACAGGCGCAGGGATAGTAGCCGGGCGCCCTCGTCGGCAACGAAGCGGATTTCGTATAGGCCGTCGTTAGGTGGTGTGAAATCATACCGCCAGGTGTGTCGTTCGCCATCCAAAACGTAACCGTGGGGAGAAACGGCCGTTTCTCGTTCGTGTTCATCCAGCACCAACAACGATACGTTTTGATGTTTCCGCAGCGAAGAAACTACCACAGTGACCGGTTCTCCAGGTTTCGGCCGTTCTGGTTCCAGAATGATATGTGTATCTCCTGAGCCAACAATATTAAGACCACGGCGATATTGACCTAACGGCCGTAACCTGGCCCGCCGCCAAAAAACAGCCTGTTGTCGCTTGGGCAAGTTGGGAGCAGATTTCAGATAAACGGTAATAATCGTTGTTTGCGCTTCTGCAGTCAGATGCAACGTTTCCCAATGCCCAATTGGCTGAATACGTTCACTCCAGATAACTAACGGGCTTTCCGGGTCCAGTCCACCTGTCGGATCAATACCAATTTGCAGATTGACGTCACCCGGCTCCAGAATTTTGCCTGGAGCTGCATCATCACTGGACCACGCCAGCCCTTCTACGGTGAACTCATACCGGTTGCCTGGTGCAGAAGGGACTTGTTGCCACAAGCCGGCCACATGGGTGCCCCAAGGCGTGCTAAGCTGTTGCGTAAAACGGCCGTCTAGCACAAACCCATTATAAACCGGCTGCCGATTTTGCCAGTTGGCATGATTTTCTTCAGGGTCTAGCCACCACGGCGCCCAACCCGTTGCGATAGTTAACTTCTCATTTCCCCGATATGCCCGAAACGGCTCACCCAGTTTCCCATTCAGCAAAATCCGATTTTGTGCCATTACTCAAACCCCAATCCACGTTCTTTTAACGATACATACCTTTGTCGCCCAATAATGATATGATCTAACAGCTCTATACCCAACAATTTGCCTGCTTCCACCAGCTGTTGCGTAACACGCACATCCTCAGGGGAAGGAGACGGATCGCCAGAAGGGTGGTTGTGAGCCACAATCAGAGCAGCCGCATTTTGCCGAATTGCTGGCCGGAAAACTTCAGCAATACGAACAACGGAACTGTTAAGACTACCTTTGTAAATAGTGGGAGTTGCCAATACCTGATTGCGTGTATTGAGCAAAATGACTCGCAAATGTTCCTGTTCCAGAAACATCATTTCTGACATGAGTAAATTGGCCGCGTCAGCAGGCGAGGTAACGCGTGGTTTTTCCTGTGGGGAAGTTGTTACAAGTCGTCGTCCCAGTTCTAGTGCAGCTTTAATTTCGATAGCTTTGGCTGCGCCAATACCTTTGACATGCGTCAGTTCGGCAATACTGGCCTGAGCCAGACCGGATAGATCTCCGAAAGTATAGAGAACTCTTTCGGCAAGACGAATGACGCTTTCTCCGCCTGTGCCGGTGCGAAGAATGATGGCCAACAGTTCAGCTGTGGAAATCGCTTTTTCTCCCAAATGCATTAAGCGTTCTCGTGGTCGCTCGTGCTGTGGCAGGTCACGAATCAATGGTGTGTATTGGACATGCTGTTGCGAATCGTTCATCAACGTGCTCCTGTTGGGTGGCATGAGGGTTAATGTAGAGGACAGACAGATCCATAGCTGGTCTGTCTGTCCTTGTGTGTTTTAAGGAAGGGGTGAGAAAGCTGGCTACTTTAGGCAGCCTGGGCAGCACCTTTGATGAGTACTACGAATTCTTCCCATTCTTCAGAGTTGAAGTGTAAGGACACTCCCCCCAGTTCAACGTGGTAAATGACGTCATCACCTTCTTTGCTGCGCCAGACACCAAAGTTGTCTGTTTCATTGAGAATTTCTGGTTCTAAATGTTCGTCGTGGTTCATGTTTGCTCCTTTTCTAAAACAGATTTGGTTTGATGTGAAGCAGGTGGTTCGGCCGAGGAGAAGGGACGGAGGGAAACGGCCGTTTCCACCTCATCCAGTGCCGTTACCATATCTGGAAACGGTGGCTGGTCTGTCAACTTGCAATATACATACAACAAAACCAATCGGCCAGTCGCTAACACCGGCGCTGCCAGCAAAATCCCCAGCAGCCCAGCCACACTAGCCCCGGCCAACGCACCCAAAATGACAACCAGAGGGTGTAACTTTAAATGATACCCAATAATACGCGGCACCAGATAATAATTCTCCATCTGGAAAATTACCGCATACAGCCCCAACACCAACACGGTAAACCAAAACGGAGACATCGCCTGGCCAATCCAGCTAGACTCACTCTGAAAAAACGCCAAAAAAGCCGCCGGAATCGCCGCCAGTACAGGGCCAATCGTTGGTAAAAATTCTGCCAGACCTGCTATCAGAGCCAGCAAAATCGCATTAGGCAACCCCAAAACCAGAGCTACCCCAAATACGATCATACCCACAACCAGACAAAGTACCAACTGTCCCCGTAAAAATGCATGCCAGGTCTTGTTAATTTCCTCACTCATTCGCAGCATTTCATCCCGATAGTCTGGCGGCGTTAATTGCATAATGCCGGCAAACAATGTTTCGTGATCTTTAACCAGATAGAACGAGAGAAACAAAACCACAATTGTCCAACCAACAGTGGATAAAGTGGCACTGGCTACCGTGCTAAAGACAGCCAGCGTTTGCCGGCCTACAGTTTGAATAATATCCAGCAAGTTGGTGGTCAGAGCAGTGTAGGTAGGGCCTAATGCCAGTTCATCAATGGGTATTTCTATAGATTCGTTGATAACCAAAGGCTTTTGCAAAAAATCACCTACTTGTTGAATGTAACGGGGTGTGTTGTTTAGCAAATTGTTGATCTGGTTGGCAATGGGAGGGATAGCACTGGCCGGAATGGCTATGAGCGCGGCCACGATGAGGAGGTACACCAGAGCCAGTGCGACAGATTTGGGTAAACGAAAACGTGATTGCAGCCCTTTGACGGCTGGGGTAACCAGATATGCCAGGACGACAGCCATAATTAAGGGTAATAACAAATATCGTAGTCGGTATAAAAGGAGTAATGCTCCACCAATCAATATGAGCCAGACAGTACGCTTGCTACTGTCGCTCCAGCGTGGCGAGTTGACATAATTTTGCCTGTTCATATACAATCCCCAAAAAGTAACGCGGCCGGTAACAGTTTTTTCTCATTATAGCAAAAGTGAAATGGACAGCAGGTAAAAAAAAGCCCCGTCGAATGGAATCGACAGGGCTTTGGGATTAATTTGCTATTGGTTTAGCGACGGGGGTTCCGGCCACCACGGTTGCCGCCACCACGACGACCACCCCGATTACGGCCGTTGCCACCACGACCACCAGAGCCCATATCATCTGCTCGCGCCTCTTCCAGGGTCCAGCCAGCCAACACAGCTTTCCGTGATAACCGAATCTTGCCTTCACGGTCAATATCCGTCACCATCACCATAATTTCATCTCCCACCTGAACGGCATCTTCCACCCGTTTCAGATGTTCTGTAGAAAGCTGCGAGATGTGCACCATGCCATCTGTGCCTGGAATAAACTCCACAAATGCGCCAAAGTCAGTAACACGGACGACTTTTCCTGTGTAGATTTCGCCCAGTTCCGGATCGCGGGTAATTTGAGCGATTCGTTCCAAAGCATCTTCTGCTTTCAGGCCATCTACACCAGCTACAAAGACGGTACCATCTTCCTGAATATCAATAGAAACTTCGTATGTTTCTTCCAGACTGCGAATCGTTGTGCCACCCTTGCCGATGATGGCGCCGATCTTGTCTGGTTCCACCTTGATCGTAAGCATTCGGGGGGCGTACTTGCTCAAAGACTCGCGTGGGGCAGGCATAGCTTCCAGCATGGCATCCAGAATTTGCATACGGGCTACACGTGCCTGCTCCAGTGCTTCGGCCATCAATTCTTTGGAGAGCCCGCTAATTTTGATGTCCATTTGCAAAGCGGTAATGCCTTCGCTGGTACCAGCTACTTTGAAGTCCATATCACCGAGGTGGTCTTCCATGCCCTGGATGTCGGTCAGAATAGCATATTTTTCACCGTCGGTGACCAGCCCCATGGCGATACCGGCAACTGGCCGAATGAGTGGCACACCACAATCCATGAGAGCGAGAGTGGAGGCACATACACTGGCCTGACTGGTACTACCATTTGAGGAAAGGACTTCTGATACGACGCGAATGGTGTATGGGAAGGTTTCTTCCGGTGGAATCATGGGGCGCAGGGCATTTTCGGCCAGTGCTCCATGTCCAATTTCGCGGCGCTTGGGACCACGAAGTGGCCAGGTTTCACCGGTGGAGTAGGGCGGGAAGTTGTAGTGGTGCATGTAACGGCGTGTGTCTTCGGGGAAGAGGCCGTCTAGTTTTTGGGCTTCGCGCGGTGTGCCCAGGGCAACAATAGAGAGGACTTGTGTCTCGCCGCGGGTGAAGAGGCCGGAGCCGTGTGCGCGTGGGCTGATGCCGACTTCGCAGGCGAGGGGGCGAATGGTGGTGTAGTCGCGCCCGTCAGGACGAATGCCTTCGTGGAGAATGCGATGGCGGATGGTTTCTTTGAGGACTTTGTTGATAACGGTGCGAATGGCTTTGGGATCGGCCGTTTCGTCTTCTTCCAGAAAGTTGTTTACGACTTCTTCGCGCAATGTGTCCATTGCCTGATTGAGGGCATGCCGGTCGGTGTTTGCTTCTACAATTTCTCGGACTCGATTTCCTAATCGTGCTTTTACAGCGGCCTCAACTTCTGGATCAATTGTGTAGAAGGGGACTTCTCGCTTGGGTTTTCCCACAGCTGCCCGCATTTCTTCTTGCAAGTCAATCAGGGGTTGCAGAGCTTTGTGTCCAAAATCAAGTGCTTCAACCAGGATTTCTTCCGTTACCTCGTTAGCTCCTGCCTCTACCATAATGATAGCGTCCCGTGTACCAGCCAATCGCAAGTCAAGCTGGCTGACCTCCATTTGTTGGATAGTCGGGTTGGCTACTAGTTCACCATCAATGTAGCCAACACGGACAGCACCAATAGGGCCATTCCAGGGAATATCAGAGATGGTGAGGGCAGCGCTGGCTGCGTTGACTGCCATGATGTCCAGATGGTGAATGCTATCTGATGAAAGCGTGGTGACAATGATTTGGACTTCGTTGCGCATTCCATCTGGGAAGAGGGGGCGGAGTGGTCGATCGATGAGGCGGGCAGTGAGGATGGCTTCGGTAGAGGGCCGTCCTTCCCGGCGGAAAAAGCTGCCAGGGATGCGTCCTGCAGCATACATTTTTTCTTCATAGTCTACGCTTAGGGGGAAAAAGTCTAATCCTTCCAGTGTGTGTTTGGACATGGTTGCTGTAGCCAGCAACATGCTTTCTCCAATTTGTATAGTTACGGCGCCGCCAGCCTGTCCGGCCAGCTTGCCTGTGGCGATTTTTACTTCTTGATCACCAACTGTGGTTGTAAAAATTGATTCTTCTAACATGCTCATGATCCTCCATATTGCATGGTGGTGAATAGAAACGGCCGTTTTGCCTGCCAACCCTGCACCCAAACGCATCCTCTTGGCGCAACACCAACAGCATGCACAAAATGCAAAATTTTCAGGCAACAATTCGATGCCATCTATTCACTTACTCGTTTCTATAAATTTTGGAAGATGTTAGGGCAATGGGGTTAGGGACTGGGGATTGGCTCATACAAAACGTATGGGACAATACCCAATTCCTAAATCACCCTTGCTTGCCCCAACACACAATGAGGGCGAAAACAATTCGCCCTCATTGAATCTTCCCGATTAGCGACGCAACCCAAGACGCTGAAGAATTTCCCGGTACTTTTCCGGATCCTTCTTACGCAAGTAGGCAAGCATACGACGACGCTTACCAACAAGCTTCAGCAAGCCACGCCGTGAACTTTCATCATGTTTATGAATTTTCAGGTGTTCTTGCAATTGCTTGATGCGTCGATCAAAAATAGCGATTTGTACTTCCGGTGAGCCAGTGTCTCCCGGGTGAGTACCAAATTCTTTTACAATTTCGGCTTTTTCTGCCATATCCAAAGGCATTGTTTTGTCCTCCATAAAAATAATTCGTGCCTGATAGCCGTCGTGCCGATAAACGTCGAACTCTCAAGCCGATAAAATTATAACTTAAAGCAGGGGGAATTCAAAATCAGCGCCATTTGAGATGATTGCTTCATGTCATTCTTGTCCTGGGGTTAAATGGTTTATTTTTGTGAAAGCTTTATCTTTCAGATGGTATGGTAACAAGGTCGAGAAACGGCCGTTGTTCCCACCCACATCTGCTGCCTCTTTCATCGCACCCTCTCCCCAACAACCCTGTTGCGTAATACGTTGTAATCACGCATTATCATTGGCAAATACGCCTGCGGTGTCCCCTGAAACACCTGCCCCGAATCCGGATCCACCATCAGTGAGGAAACATCCACAGCTTCAAAATCCGAACCCTGCACCTGTTTCAGCTCATTCAATACATCATTGTCCCAGCGATCGTCCGGGACGCCAGAAATAAACCATGGGGAGCCGTTATCAGCCAGGATCATGCCGTAGGTCTTTAAGGCTTGCAGAATGACCTGAGCATCGGGCGAAAAACCGGAAATGTCGTAACTGGCTTTGAGCCGAAAGCGGACACCCATCGGTGGGTACTGCGCCCCAGTCAGATCGGAGGCAAAGTGGCGGGCTGGCCAGACGTAAGCACGCTGTGTTTGCGGCGCGGTGAAGCGCAAGGCATGCTGGATGGCGCCGGCGGTCACCTCGTCGTAGCGCACCAGGCCGGGCAAAATGGGCAGTCCGGCAGCATCGGCCGATGTCCACCCGGCCGGTCGCAAGGCGTTGCTGTTCAGGTCGAAAATAGCCCCGGAATTGGCCGTCCAACTGCCGTCCGGCTGTGGCCAGGCGTAGAACAATTCGTACAGAATACAGTTGTCTCGGTCAATGACGAGGACATGCCGGTCGCCATCGCTGTTTGGGTCGCCTTCGATGGGGGCATTGGGGGGGAT
>RFGV01000313.1 GCA_003696605.1 Chloroflexota bacterium
CCAATAAACTGCTTGTTTGTGATGAATATCGGGATGGCACGATTTACCAGGAGGATAGGCTTGTTACAATTCTTTTTCAATTAAGATCAGGTAAAAACGGGATAAAAGAACCGTAAAGCAACTGGCCGAACAAAATTTCAAAAGTCTAAATATAGACAAAACGACGAAAATTTATTATAATGAATGCGTGAATGACGCAACGGCCGTTTTTTGGAACCACCTCTCGCAACAGTTAGCCACGTACCTGCCTCAGGCGGAGAGGGAAAAAGTAGAAAAAGGGTTTTACCTGGCTCAACAAATTCATCAGGGTAAATTCCGTCTTGATGGCTCTCCCTACATCACTCACGTCTTGAGCGTAGCAACCATATTGGCTAACTGGCATGCACCGGCAGAAATTCTCATTGCCGGGTTATTGCACGACGCCCTGAAACAAGAGTACAGCAATTACCCCGATCCCGACTTTTTAGAAAAACAAACCTCTCCCCAGATTCTTCGCTTAATCGAAGCGGCCATTTCTTTGGGGCGTTATGGTCACCTAATGCCCTTTTCTCCCATTGAAGATTTATCTTCTCGTGAAAGCGCCATAGACCACTTGCCATGGGCCATGCAAATACTGAGTAATGAACCAATGGCTGTTGTCATCAAAATTGCTGACCGCCTGCACAATTTTCAGAGCCTGGCAGCCCTGGACGTGACACGGCAAATCACCTACGCTGAACGTACAAAGCGGATTTTTGTCCCCTTTGCGGACCGTTTGGGTATGCGGAAAGCCAAACGCGAGCTGGAAGATCGGGCTTTCCAGGTGCTCCAGCCAAACCTCTATTGGCGTTGTAAAGCGCGTTACCCTTGGGAAAAACGAGAAAAGGCAACCTCTTCACTTATAGAGCAAATCAGACAACGATTGGCAAGTTTTGGAATACAAACAGAGGTGAAGTTACACCCCCGTAATTTAGCCCGTTTGAATCAGCGAGAACGATTGCAAAAAGGGCGAAAAATTCCATTACATCTTGCTCAGCCATTGGTCGTGATAGTGCCTGATGTAGAAGCATGTTATCGGGCATTGGGGATTTTGCATGGTTTGTGGTTACCAGTGCCTGGAGAAGTGCGGGATTATATTGCTGCGCCCAAAACGAATGGATACCGGTCATTGCATACGTTGGTGCGATTGCCTCAGGATGGGCAGGCAGGGGGACAGCTCCAGATTTTGATTCGTACCAGAGAGATGGACCTGGTGGCTGATTATGGTGTTATGGCGCGCTGGCTGGGTGTAGATGAAGCGTTCTTGCCAGAATTCCCACAACCTGTATCTGTGCCGAAGGACAAAATTATTGTGTTTACACCGGATGGGGAGCCGAAGGAGTTGCCCCGTGGAGCAACGGTGATTGATTTTGCTTATGCGGTGCATGATTATTTGGGGCATCATTATATGGGGGCGATGGTAAACGGCCGTATGGTCGAGCCAGATCTGGTATTGGAAGATGCTGATGTCGTCAAAATTCGTACCAGTCAGGCCTCCGTAGGGCCTTCTAATGAGTGGTTGAAGTTTGTCAAAACCCGTAAAGCACGCTCAGCTATTCGCCGCTGGTTGAAAAAACAAGACCCAATTGCCACTGCCCAGAAGGGATGGGATTTATTAAATGCGGCGTTTGGAAAACAAGGTGTTTTGCTTTCTACCAGCGCCATTACCTCACGGCTGGAAGAGGTGGCTATTCGTATGGGGTATCCTTCATTACAAGATTTGCTCATAGATGTTGGATTTGGTCAGCGTAACCCAGAAGCAGTGCTGCAACAGTTACAACGGCCTCTCAAACACGGAGAAGAAGTTTCACTGACGCCGGTAACTGTATTGTCGGTAGCTGAGTCGGGTTTACCCCGTCGGTTTGGGGCTTGTTGTCGGCCAATGCCTCCGGATGAAATTGTGGGGTATCGTAACCGACGTAATGTGGTTACGATTCATCGGGCGAATTGCAGTCGCATTCAGAACCGCAAGCCGTTACTGCATGTGGAATGGCGGCAAGAGTTTGAGCCGAATCAATGGGAAATTGCCATTGAGGCCGTCGATCGGATAGGGTTGGTACGTGATCTGAGCACGATTTTGGCTAAAGAGAAGATTAACATGAGTAGTTTTCATGCGGATAGCATGCCGGATGGTTCGGCCAAAATCCAGATTGGGTTGACGATGTTATCACGACAACCTAA
>RFGV01000314.1 GCA_003696605.1 Chloroflexota bacterium
CAACAGCACGCAACTGCCAATAAACCCAAACTCCTCCGCAAACACCGCAAAAATAAAGTCCGTGTACTGAATCGGCAAATAGAACAGTTTTTGCTGCGATAGGCCAAACCCGGTACCTAAGAGCTGCCCTGAGCCGACTGCCAACAGACTTTGGATGAGCTGATAGCCATTTCCGGTGGGATCCGCCCAGGGATTCAGAAAGGCCGTGATCCGCTCCCGTTGGTAAGGATTCGCGTTCAAGCTGACAAACGCCGTCATCAGGCCGCCCATCGCTGTGATCCCCAGCAGACGATAGGGGAGTCCCGCTGCCAGGGCAATCAGCCACAAACATAGGCCACAAATAGCGGCTGTGCTCAAATTCGGTTGGAGCAGAATAATCGCTACCGCTAGGGCAAACAGCGTCAGCCACATGCCTCGCATTGACCAGGGAAGCTGCGACCAGCGCCCAAACAACCGGGCGGCTTGCAAGATGAGCAGGGGCTTGAGCAGTTCCGAGGGCTGAATCAAAAAAGGCCCCAGTGGTAACCATCGGGTGGCTCCATTAATGGTGATGCCGAGGGCTGGCATAAGCGTCAGCAACAGTAGCCCCAACAGGATAAAAAAGATGACTCCAGATAAGCGCACTAGCTGCACGATGGGCTGCCGTACGACCCAGTTAAACGCCAACATGCCAACAAAGACCCATAGCAGTTGAATCGCTAAATAACGCCAACCGATGCCCGTTTCGGCCAGGGCAATGGGATAGGATGCCGAAAAGAGAGTGGCTAGACCGATCGCGAGCCAGACTAAGGTGAGCCAGCGAATTACCCGTGCTTCCCAACACCACTGCGGTGTTGTGGCATCCAACAACGGGAAAAGGGTCATCCAGCCAGGCTGGGCAAGTTTGGCAGTCATAGAACCAGCAATGATGACGACGGGGCTAGGATGTTGCCCCCGCAAATATCCGGCAAGTATAGACCAGATTACGGAAGGGGGCGGCCCTCGCTACCCGCCTATGCGAAATTGGGCTGCTCATGCGGTCATCTCGCCAGCGAACCCTATCCGGCTCGTTAGCCAAGGGGCGATCAGTGGGGGAGTGGTGTTCCCTCTACCTGCAGTGGGCCGGACTGCCAAACTCGCGGGTAAGTCAACAAAAAAGGGGCTCAAGGCCCCTCATGTCAAAGGTTATAACCCGTTACCACACGCCACTGTGTTGCACTGGTTAGCGGTTGGCGAGTTTGATATTTTTAGCCAGACCGAGCATTTGCAGGAGGCGAATGTGCATCCAGGTCACATCAATTTCCCACCAAGCTAGGCCATGACGGGCCGAATGCTGGAACGCATGGTGATTGTTATGCCACCCTTCGCCGTAGGTTACCACCGCTACCCACCAGCAATTGGTCGATTTGTCTTCCGTTTCATGGCTACGGTAGCCAAACTTATGGGTGGCGCTGTTGACTAACCAGGTGCAGTGATACACCACAACCAGACGCACAAAAATGCCCCAGATAACGAAAGGCCATCCGCCCAATAGGAACAAAGCGATTGCGAGCGGCAATTGCATGACCAGAAAATATTTTTCAAAGAAGCGATAAACCGGGTCAGAGTTGATGTCACGAGTAAACCGGGGAATCTCGTCTTCTGCGGGAACGTTACGCAGCAACCAACCCATGTGGCTCCACCAGAAGCCTTTGCCGGAGTCGTGGTGGTCGTTGAATTGATCGGAATAACGATGATGATGACGATGGAGACCAATCCACTCAATCGGCCCGTGCTGGCAAGCTAAGGTTCCACAAAATACAAAGAAATATTCCAGCCACTTGGGAACTTGGAAGCTACGATGGGCGATAAGACGGTGCCAGCCTAGGGTAATCCCTAAACAACCCGTTACCCAATGCAGGACTAAGCCAACCGCCACCGCGCTCCAAGTCGTGTTGCCTGGAACAAGGGCAAGGAGGGCGAGGAGGTGTATGGACACCATGAAAATCGTGGTGGGCCAATTAAGGCTGGGCTTAACAAAATTACTTGCAACAGTCATTCGAAGTTTCTCTTCATGTTTGGACAGGAGAATACAGATTCACGGGAGAATATCCTCGACAGCAGCCAGATGTAGAGTTCTCATCCCATGCGATCCCCAGAAGCACTGTATTTAAATCAGGATCCACTTTCCCAGATTTTTAAGGACATTGACGCACAAGTCAAAGTCAACCTAGGGCGTGTGCTAGCGGCCATGCGCAAGCATCGGGTCGGTAGTCACCACTTTGCCAGTGTTTCTGGATATGGCCATAACGACTTAGGTCGAGACACCTTAGATAGGGTCTTCGCCGATGTCATGCAGGCTGAGGCTGCTGCGGTACGAGTACAGTTCGTCTCGGGTACGCACGCGATCGCGTGTGCCCTATTCGGTCACTTGAGACCGGGTGATGAACTGCTAGCCGTAGCAGGCAAACCCTATGACACCTTAGAAGAAGTCATCGGGCTTAGGGGTAATCATCAGGGTTCCCTTAAGGATTTTGGGATTACCTATAGGGAATTATCCCTTACTCCGGAGGGTAACTTAGACTGGGATGCCCTAGCTAATGGAATTGGCGATCGCACCCGCATGGTTCTAATCCAGCGTTCATGCGGCTACAGCTGGCGGCGCAGCCTGGCGATTAAAGAAATTGAAAAAATTATCACCCTCGTTAAACAACAAAAATCAGACGTTATTTGTTTTGTTGATAACTGC
>RFGV01000315.1 GCA_003696605.1 Chloroflexota bacterium
GCGGTGAATTATGAGATTTGTCAGCCAACCAGGCAGAAAACAGGATTTGAAGGATGGATGGAATGAAGGAACAAATTGAGCAGGTTGATGTTCGTGAAAAGGGTCGGGGGGCAGATGGGAAGCCTATTTCCCTTGACCGACGATTGTTTATGCAATTGTTGGCTTTTGGGGGGTGTGGTGATCCTGCACCTTTGATTGAGGCATTGGCGGCGGCTGATGTGCCGGGTGTTTTGTATGTGGATGTCAATGATCCGCAAGGGGTGGCGTTGCTGACGTTTGCGGAGGAGGCAGATTTTTTTGTGGATTGGCTACGGCCGTTTCTCAATCAGCCACCGTTTAGTGAGCTTGCCCCCAAATCGGAATACACCATGTTCGGCCGTACTTATGCCATCGGCTATGAATCTGATCTGGAGCAAACGCTCATTACTCGCCCCAAGCAACGTGTTTGCGATCCTGCATTACCCTGGGTTATTTGGTATCCCTTGCGCCGTAAAGGAGATTTTGAGCAACTTTCGGCCGAAGAACAGCGCACAATTTTGATGGAGCATGGGGGGATTGGCCGTGCCTTTGGCCGTGCCGGTTATGGCCATGATATTCGTCTGGCCTGTCATGGTATGGATAAGCACGATAATGACTTTGTTGTGGGGCTGGTAGGGCCGCAGTTGCACCCGTTGTCGGCTATTGTGCAACGGATGCGGAAGACGAAGCAGACTTCTATGTATCTGGAGCGACTGGGGCCGTTCTTTGTGGGTAAGGCGGTTTGGCAAAATATGGGGAATGGGGCGTAAAACGGCCGTTTTCCCCGCTACCAAACGAGGAGAAAAACATTGACTACAGAACTTGAAAACAAATCTCGATTCTTGCGAGCCTGTCGGGGGTTGCCAGTGGACCAAACACCCATCTGGCTTATGCGACAAGCTGGACGTTACATGCCGGAATACCGGGCAATTCGTGCCCGTCACACCATGCTGGAAGTAATTCAGACACCTGAATTGGCCGCTGAGGTTACATTGCAGCCCATCGAAGCATTTGATTTTGATGCAGCCATTATTTTTGCCGACATTCTTCCCCCGCTTATTGGCATGGGGTTAAACCTGGAGTTCGTAAAAGGAGAAGGCCCTGTTATTCATAATCCCATACGTTCTGCTCAGGACGTGGATAGATTGGCTACGCCGCCTGCGGCAGAAACATTGGCCCCAACTCTGGAAGCGATTCGCCTGGTAACGGCCGAACTGACCCCACGGGGTATTCCACTTATTGGCTTTGCTGGCGCTCCTTTTACACTTGCCAGCTATGCCATCGAAGGGGGCAGTTCACGCACCTACGCCCGCACCAAAACCTTTATGTACGCTGAACCAGCCGCCTGGAAGCGACTCATGACCCGACTGGTCACAGTGCAGGCCGATTACCTCATCCAGCAGGCCAAGGCTGGTGCCTCTGCCTTGCAAATTTTTGATTCCTGGGCAGGGTTGGCGTTAGGACAAACTGACTACGAACGATACGTTTTGCCCTACAATCAGATGTTATTCCAGATGGTTGCCCGTGCTGGTGTACCAGTTATTAACTTTAGTACGGGCACATCGGCTTATCTGGAAACAGTGGCAGCTGCCGGTGGTGATGTGTTAGGTATAGATTGGCGGTTGCCTCTGGATGTTGCCTGGCAAAAAATCGGATTTGATCATCCCATACAAGGCAATCTGGATCCGGTAACATTGCTGGCACCCTGGCGTGAACTAAAAGCCCACATTGATGACGTTTTGGATCGGGCAGGCGGGCGTCCGGGGCATATTTTTAACCTGGGACATGGCATTTTGAAGGAGACGCCGGTGGAGAATGTGCGGCGACTGGTGGATTATGTACGAGAGCGGACGGCAGGAGGTGGGGCGTGAGAAAGCCAATTGGTGTGTTGATTATGGCTTATGGGGGGCCAAATTCGCTGGCAGATATTCCGGGATATTTGGCAGATATTCGCAGTGGTCGGCCAACGCCGCAGCGGGTGGTGGAGGAGATAACGAATAACTATCGGCAAATTGGGGGGAAGTCGCCCTTGCTGGAGATGAGTCGGCGGCAGGTAACGGCCGTTGCCAGACAACTCGATCCAGGCTTATACCGCTGCTATCTTGGCATGCGCCATTGGGCTCCCTGGATAGAAGAAGTAGTTGGCCAAATGCTCGATGACGGTATTACCCATGCTGTCAGCCTGGTGCTTGCGCCCCACTTTAGCAAGCTCAGTGTCGCCAAATATCAGGCCAAAATTGCCGACGGCCTGAATATGTATCGGGGACATATTGAATTTGAACACATTGCCAGCTACCATGATGCGCCAGGACTGATTCAGGCGTTTGCCAATCGTGTACAGGAAGGATTATCCCGGTGGCCAGAATCAGAGCGGGAGCAGGTACACGTCGTTTTCAGTGCACACAGTTTACCTGTGCGTATCCTCAAGATGGGTGATCCGTATGATGAACAACTCAAAGAAACAGCGCGTCTTGTAGCTGCTCAGGCTGGCTTGCGCAAAGAGCAGTGGTCATGGAGTTATCAGTCTGCCGGGCGGAGCCCAGAACCATGGCTTGGACCACAATTACAGGAGCATATTGCTGCGTTGGCGGCAAAGGGAATTCGAAATATTGTGAGTGTGCCTGTTGGGTTTGTTTCTGACCATGTGGAAATTTTGTACGATATTGATATTCAGGCGCAAGCGGTGGCTCAGGAATTGGGGGTGCGGCTGGAACGGCCGTCTGCCCTCAATGACGATCCGCTATTTATAGACACGCTGGTTAGCCTTATCCGCCAAAAAACAGCTCACTGGCTGGAGGAATAATCATGTTTACAAGGTGGCAAACATCACCACGCTTTCTCATTGTTGGTGGGGGCATCACTGGCCTGGCAGCCGCGTGGCGCTTGCAAAACTTATGGCCAGAAGCCCAAATCACCCTGATTGAGCGGGATACGCGATTGGGTGGGAAAATTTTTACAGAACGTCAAGACGGCTTTGTGGTAGAGGGTGGGGCCGACAGTTTTCTTTCTCGCAAACCACGAGGTGTTGGCCTGAGTGAAGAATTGGGGCTGATTGACCAGTTTCAGGGTCGCCAACCAGAATTTGCGCGTACTTACGTCCGCTTTGCTGGCCAATTACATCCGTTACCCGAAGGACTTACCGGCTTGATTCCGACCAATCTGGATGCACTGGCTAAAAGTAGCCTGCTCACCAATGAGGGGCGTGATCGGGTTGCCCAAGAGTTTAACTTGCCACCATCCCCATCGCCAGAGGATGAGTCTATTGCCAGTTTTATTACCCGCCGTTTGGGGCAAGAGGTATATGAGCGCCTGGTAGAACCGTTGATGAGTGGCATTTATGCTGGTGATGGCGAACAATTGAGCCTGGCTGCCACGTTCCCGCAATTGCGCACGTTAGAGTTGCGGCATGGCAGTTTGCTAAAGGGTTTGCTGGCTGGACAAATGGAAGCTGGTAAGCACAGTTCTGCTTATCCGCCGTTTGTTTCTTTTGCCGGTGGGATGGGGTCATTGGTCAACAGGTTGACAGAAGGGTTGACACGGACGACGTTGCTGACTGGCGTTGGGGTCAAGGCGATTCGGCCGAATTTTCCCGGCTATACGGTGTTGCTGGAGAATGGTCAAACGTGGACAGCAGATGCTTTGATTTTGACGACGCCCGCTTATGTGACGGCTCGCCTGGTGGCTGACCTGGATGCTGAGTTGGCTGAGGCGCATGCCCAAATTCCGTATGCTTCTTCCGTTACGGTGAGTCTGGCTTATGCAGAGGCGGATTTACCGTTGTTGGATGGGTATGGATATGTGATTCCGCGTGTGGAGAATACGGATGTGTTGGCGTGTACGTGGACGTGGCGTAAATGGGCAGGTCGGGCACCACAGGGGTACGGGTTGTTGCGTGTGTATTTGGGGCGTTACGGCCGTTCTGATATGACCCAACTGACAGATGAGGCATTGCTGGCATTATCGCGGCAAGAATTGGCAGATACGTTGGGCATAACGGCCGTTCCTGTACGACACTGGATCTACCGTTGGCCTCACGCCATGCCCCAATACACCTTGGGACACCTGGCACGACTGGCACGCATCAAAACCCGTCTGGCCACCCTGCCTGGCCTCTTTGTTGCCGGTGCAGCCTATCGTGGCGTAGGTATTCCCGATTGCATCCTGTTAGCAGAACAGGCAGCCGAAGCAGCAGCCAAATGGGTGCGAGAAACCGTGCTAACTGCTACAGAATAGCACAAATCCGACACCAACCTGTGAGCAATGTGACCACTCTCTTTAGAGGCCGCCTGCCAATTTTCAGGAGAATAAACAATGAACATTCAAAAATCCATCAATCTGTTTGAAAAAGCCAAAAAATTGATGCCTGGGGGTGTCAGTTCGCCTGTACGTGCCTTTCGTGCAGTTGGTGGACAGCCACTCTTTATCGAAAGGGGGGAAGGTGCCTACCTGTATGACGTAGATGGCAACCGGTACATTGACTATGTACTCTCCTGGGGGCCGCTCATCCTGGGACACGCTCACCCAGATGTTGTGGCAGCGTTACATGAGACCATTACCCACGGTACAAGTTACGGCGCTCCCAGCCCACTGGAAATTGAACTGGCTGAACTGGTTACACAAATGATGCCTGACATTGAAATGGTACGATTTGTCAACTCCGGGACAGAAGCGACCATGAGCGCACTCCGTTTGGCACGAGCTTTTACAGGTCGCAACAAAATTATCAAGTTTCAGGGGAACTATCACGGCCATGCGGATATGTTGTTGGTGCAGGCCGGTTCTGGAGTGGCGACGCTTGGTTTGCCTGATTCTCCTGGTGTTCCCCCCGCCACAGTCGCTGATACCTTGCTGGCCCGATATAACGACCTGGAGTCAGTAGAGCGACTTTTTGAGCAGTTTCCGCAAGAAATAGCGGCCGTTATTGTGGAGCCTGTGAGTGGTAATATGGGGTTAGTGCCCCCTCGTCCCGGTTTTCTGGAAGGTTTGCGGCAAATAACGGCCGATTACGGGGCGCTACTAATTTTCGACGAAGTAATGACCGGTTTCCGTGTACATCCTGGCGGTGCGCAAACTCTGTACAACATTCAGCCGGACATTACAGCACTGGGCAAGGTAATTGGTGGCGGTTTGCCTGTAGGTGCGTATGGGGGGCGTCGGGATATTATGGAGATGGTCGCACCGGTTGGTCCTATGTATCAGGCCGGTACATTATCTGGTAATCCACTGGCAATGGCTGCTGGTATCATCACCCTGCGAGCAATTCGGTCATCAAGAGTATGGACACAATTTGAACAGCTTGGAAAACAATTGGCAGAAGGAATAAAAACGGCCGCTCATCGCGCAAAGATACCAGTGCAGTTTACTCATGTTGGTAGTATGTTCGGCCTTTTCTTTAGCCACCAACCCGTTATTGATTGGGATACAGCCAGTCAGGCCGATACCCAGCGATTTGCTGCCTGGTTTCGGGCCATGTTAAGCCAGGGCATCTATCTGGCCCCATCCCAGTTTGAAGCTGGTTTTTTGAGCGTGGTTCATGGAGAGCAGGAGATTGAGGCAACCATACGGGCGGCGGAAAAAGCATTTGCCGAAATTTAACAGGTGTTAAGTTTGATGTTGACATTTCGTTAAATTGAGATTGACCTGTTGTCAATTTCCAACTTAACCATTTGCCTTGATCCAGTTTTCACAAATGCCCATAATATAGACATGAGCGTTCAACCTGTTATTACGAAACCAACGGAGTTAACTTGGCCACGCTTCACCGGGATCAAACGGGTTCGCTGGCAGTTTTCTTCTATTTTGTTACTGTGTGCAGGACTGGTGGTAGGGGCATTAATGCTTTTGCCACCAGTTTATTTGTTAATGCGGACTGTTGGGGCCGGAGAAGCGGCCGTTGATATTTTGCTAAAGCCTTCGACAATAGCCACAATTGGTCGCACTCTTTGGCTGGCGGTTAGTGTCACAGTTACCTCTGCCCTAATTGCCATCCCTCTTGCCTGGCTTACGGTTTGCACCGATTTGCCTGGTCGTCGGGTATGGGCTGTGGCAGCAGCATTGCCTCTCGTATTGCCCAGTTATGTGGCTGCCTATTTGTTAGCTTCAACACTTGGTCCTAAAGGACTGTTCCAGCAATTGTTGGAGCCATTAACGGGCATTGAACGTTTTCCGGAGATTTATGGTTTTCCGGGGGCGTTTATGGTGTTGACGTTGATGAGTTACCCGTACACATTTTTAACAGTTCGGGCGGCATTTAAACGATTGGATCCATCATTGCTGGAGGCAGCGCGGAGCTTGGGGTTGTCGCCGTGGCGGGCGTTTTGGCGAGTTACATTACCGCATTTGCGGCCTTCCGTAGTGGCAGGCAGTTTGTTGGTTATGCTGTATGTCATGCGTGATTTCGGTGCCGTAACAATGATGCGGTACAACACGTTTACGCGCATGATTTACATTCAATATCGATCTTTTACGAATCGCTCGTTGGCGGCGGCACTGGCGATGGTGCTGATAGTTATGACGGCCGTTATTTTAGTCCTCGAAATGCGCACACGAGGCAAAGCCCAATACGCACGCCGTTCTGTTGGTTCAGCCCGTCAGCCAAAACTGGTACGATTGGGTGCTTGGCGGTGGCCAGCACTGCTATTTGTGAGCTTTATTGTCTTCATGGCGTTAATTGCCCCGGCCGGTAGCCTGATTTACTGGCTGGTACGTGGTTACATGCGGGGGCAAATTTCCATGAGCTTGTGGCAGCCAGCCTGGAACTCGTTCCTGGTATCGCTGGGGGCTGCACTGATGACAATTATTGCCGCAATGCCTGTAGCCATCTTGTCGGTGCGACGTCCAGGCCGCTTTAGCCAGATTTTGGAGCGGATTACGTATGCAGGTTTTGCCCTACCTGGTATTGTGATTGCGCTGGCGTTGGTCTTTTTTGGTGCCAATTATGCACGTTCTCTCTACCAAACGCTGCCGATGCTGGTAGGGGCGTATGTGATTTTGTTTTTACCGCAGGCAGTAGGTGCTGTTCGCTCCAGCTTGTTGCAAGTGCCACCTAGTTTGGAGGAGGCGGGGCGGAGTCTGGGTAGTTCGCCGGGGCAAGTATTTCGGCGGATTACGTTGCCGTTGTTGCAGCCAGGTGTTTTGGCTGGCGCAGGGTTGGTATTTCTGACAGGGATGAAGGAGTTACCGGCTACGCTAATTTTAAGCCCAACCGGTTTTCGGACGTTGGCAACGGCCGTTTGGGGAAACATAGCTGAAGCTTTCTTTGCCCAGGCTGCCTTGCCGGCATTGCTCCTGATTTTGCTTTCATCTATCCCGCTGGCTATATTAACCTTGCGCGACAAGTAGCGCATTAGTTGGTTCGACAGAATATCATGTATAACGCGAAGCCAATTGCTTCGCGTTTTTATTTTTTTCTGATAGACATCCCTTTCCCCCCATGTTATAATAATGCTACGGGGATGACAGGCTTCGACGGGGAAGGCTGGCCCTGGACTGCAAGCCGAGCACGCTTCACATCTCGTAAAACTGGAAGCAAAACAATAAGTGCCACTCGCACAACTTCTTACAACGCTCTTCCCTTGGCCGCCTAATAACGGCCATTGGTGAGCAAAGGTTCCCGAGACGGAACCGCGTCTGCCTCATTCGCTCGTTGGCCGAGTGAGAGCAGGCGACACAGTAGCCAACGTGCGCTGTTTCGACGCCGATAGAAACAGCTAAGAGACCCTTTCGGGGGTCATCGGCTAGCTGTCGGTTGACCCGGTCGGCCGGGGCGCCCGACAGCGAAAGTGAAATAGGCCGACTAAGCTTGTAGAGGTCCAGAGGTCGAATTCTTCGGACGCGGGTTCGATTCCCGCCATCTCCACTGATAATGGAAAAGCCCCCAGCTATTTAGCGGGGGCTTTTTGTTTGGTTCAGGAGAGCCATCGCTTGCGTCGTTTGTAATGTTTGACATCCCGGTAGCTTTTGCGTTTCCCTACTTCATTGAGTCCCAGGTAGAATTCTCGGACATCGGCGTTTTCTTTTAGAGTGGCTGGTTCACCTTCCAGGACGATTCGGCCGTTTTCCATGATGTATGCGTAGTCTGCTACTTCTAGCGCCAGCCGGGCGTTTTGTTCTACCAGCAAGATTGTTGTTCCTTGTTCTTTGTTGATGCGTTGGATAATTTCAAAAATTTCTTGTACCAGCAATGGTGCCAGTCCCAAAGAGGGTTCGTCCAGCATCATCAACTTTGGTCGGGCCATTAATGCCCGACCGATGGCCAGCATTTGTTGTTCTCCACCAGAGAGATAGCCGGCAGTTTGTCGCCGTCGCTCACGCAAACGAGGAAAGTAGGTGTAAACTTGTTCCATGTCTTGCCGGATGTTGCGTCGATCTTTACGGGTGTAACTGCCGGCGATCAGGTTTTGTTCAACATCCAGGTGTTCGAATACCCGTCGCCCTTCCATAACCTGAAAGATGCCACGGCGTACGATGTCTGCTGCATCCAGGTGGTGGATTTTTTCTCCTTCGAAAATGATTTCTCCGTCGGTAACTTCGCCGTCTTCTGGTTTGAGCAGACCAGAGATTGCCTTGAGGGTGGTGGATTTGCCGGCCCCGTTGGAGCCAAGTAGAGCAACGATCTTGCCCTTGGGGACTTCCAGGGACATACCTTTGAGTACCAGAATGACGTCGTTGTAGATGACTTCTACGTTATTTAGTGCAAGCATGGCCAACTTTGGGGGCAGTGGAGAAACGGCCGTTTCCCCACTGCCTTCACCCTCCTCCTTCCTTAACTAATACGTTCTTATTTACTCGCTTGAATATAATCCGTCATTTCTACCCACTGACCATTACTCACCTGCACCAGCTTCAGCGCCTTATTACCAGCGTGATCTGTGGGTGTAAACGTCAACGGCGCAGTGATACCACCCGTATCAAAATTGCTCATACTTTCCAGCGCCGCCTTAATGTTCGGGCCAGTAACTTCTTGACCATTCTTGATAACCTCACGGATGCCTTCCGCCATTACCGCCATTGTCGTCCAGCCCTGCACATAGTGCACACCCAACTCATCCACATTCTTGCCCTTTGATTCGGCATAGGCACGAATATCTTTCAGAGCAGGGGCATCGCTGGACGGGAAGGCAAACGGACTGGCACCAATGACCCCTTCGGCTGCATCCCCGGCCAGGCTAACAAACAGCTCATCCGTACACCAGTTCAGGCAGATCACTTGTACATCCAATCCCAGTCGCTTCACATCTTTCACCAATGTGGCTGCTGGTGAAGAAACGTTCTGAATGACAATGAATTCAGCCCCGGCATCTTGCACCTGGGTCAATTCGGCCGTAAAGTCTGTGGCCCCGCCAGGCATGGCAATATCAATGACGGTCGCCCCATTTGCTTCCGCATAGGCACGGCCGTCTTCCAATGGCGACAGACCAAATGGACTATCATGATGCAACAATGCAATAACTGGACTGCCATCGCTGGAATTCTCGATAGCCCACTGAATGGCAATAATAAATTGGTCCGAATAGGTTGTACCTACCAGGAAGTTATAAGGTGCTTCTTCCGGGTTACCCAAAGTAGCAGAATACGAAGCAGACATGAACGGGATTTGATCCGCAGCAATTCGTCCGCGCAAGGCTTCCGTATCTCCCGTGCCCCAGCCCTGAAAAGCGACCACATTATCTTGTGTGGTATATTGGCTATAAAGCTGTTCTGCCTGATCAACCTTGTAGGAATAATCGGCCGAAACCAACTCGATTTGCCGCCCTTCAATACCACCGTTTTCATTTACCCAGGCTACATAGTCCCGTACACCATCCGCATATGGTGTGCCTACGTCAGATGTGGGACCAGTCAGGTCGAAAATTGCACCCACCTTAACTGCCTCACCCCCGCCGCCACCACCACAAGCCGACAATGCCAATACGCCAGCCAGTGCCAGTAGCATGAACAACCATAATCTCTTTGGCGATTTGTTTAACATGAGCTTTCCTCCTTTCGTTATCTGATATTTACATAAAGCTGCCAGATGCATAAATAACATTCGCCATATGTTGATTTACACATCTAATAGCTGAAGGGCCAAAGCCGGAAGTAGTCTTTTATATCACGCCATATTTTGGCCAGGCCTTCTGGCTCAAAAATGAGAAAAAGGATGATGGTGATACCGAAAACGCCTTGTTGAATGAAGGGAATAAGCCGCGACATGCCCGGAATGACGCCGCCTAAAGCCCGCCCCAAATTGGTCAGGATGGCAGGTAGCAATACCATAAAGACTGACCCATAAATAGAGCCAGAGACGGATCCCAGTCCACCAATGATGATGACAGCCAGATAGAGAATGGATGTTTCGATGGTGAACCGTTCGTAGTTGACGATGTTGCGATATTGGGCCACCAGTGCACCGGATAGTCCGACGAAGAAGGATGAGGTGGCAAAGGCAAGTAGTTTGTATTGGAAGGTGTTGACGCCCATTACTTCGGCGGCGATGTCTTGGTCACGAATGGCGATGAAAGCACGGCCGATTTTGGTGCGAAACAGGTTTACTGCAAACAGGGTGGTTGCACTTAACAATAGAAGCATAATCCAGTAGAAGTTGAAGTCGTCATTCATACGAATGCCAAAAAGAGTCGGGGTGGGGACGACGAGGGCTTCGACGCCGCCGGTGAGGACTGTCCAGTGGGTGATGAGCCATTCGATGATTTGTTGGGCAGCCAGGGTGGCAATGGCCAGATAGAGTCCTTTTAGGCGTAGGGATGGAATGCCGAAAATAGCACCGACAACGGCCGTTATGATGCAGCTAAATGGCAATGTTAGCCACCACGGCATGCCCAGCCGGGCAGCCAGCAAACCGGAGCTATATGCACCCACCGCCATAAATGCCCCTTGCCCCAAACTAATTTGGCCGGTGAAGCCAGTGAGGATATTCAGGCCAATGGCCCCAATGGCCGTGATGCCAATCTGGTTTGCCAGTGTAAGCTGGTAGCCATTTGCCAGAAAGGGGAAGATGAGGGCAGCGGCAATAACCAGTATGAGACGCAGGCGCATAAGCGGTGTGCGCCGCAATGCCATGTCACTTTCATAGGTGGTGTGAAATATTCCGGATTCCATAGACAGACCTTTTTGTTCTGGTTTTAGGTGCAGGCAAATTGCCTAAACGCGTTCAATACGGACTTCACCAAACAAACCGTAGGGTTTGACCATGAGTATTAGAATGAGCACGATGAAGGGAACTACCTGACTGAGGCCGCTTCCCAGGTAGCCACCGGTATAGGCTTCGAGCAGGCCAATGACGATGCCACCCAAGATCGCGCCCGGAATGGAATCGAGACCACCCAGGATGACCACAGGGAAGACGCGCAACCCGATGCCGGCAACAACGCCACTGACACCGATAATGTTGGCTACCAGGACACCGGCAAGGGCGGCTGTGACGGCGGCAATTGACCAGGCTAAAGCAAAGATTTTTTTGACGCTGATGCCCATGCTGAGTGCGGCTTGTTGGTCATCGGCAGTGGCGCGCATGGCAATGCCTTCGCGGGAGTAGCGGAAGAAGAGTGTGAAGATGATGAGGAGGATGGCAGCCAGGATGATGGCGATGATGCGGTCGGCGGGGATCACGGCCGTTCCGATATTGACGTTGAAGTTAGGGATGAAGGGAGGGAATGGCTGGCCAGTTGTTCCCCAAATGCTGCTAACAAAGGCGCGTAACATGCTGGAAAGACCAATCGTAACCATGATGACAGAAATAATCGGCTCCCCAATTAACGGCCGTAACACAAACCGTTCTACCAACAGCCCCAGCAACACCGCCAGCACCATCGTCAGAAACACACCTACTGTCCACGGAAGCCCCATTTGCCCCACAAACGCAAATGTAATATACGCACCCACCAGCAAAAAATCACCCTGGGCAAAGTTGATCACATCACTGGCCTTGTAAATGAGCACAAACCCCAATGCGACCAGTGAGAAAATCGCACCATTCGTAAGTCCGGTCAAGGTTAGTTGCAGGAATTTCTCCATCACTCCCTCTCTATGCAAGCTGGTTATACAGGTGTTTTTTCTGTTTCTTCAGACAATGTTTCAATGCGCAGGCGAGTCTGAATAACGGCCGTTCTTCCATCCTGATACGTAATCGTCGTCTCCACATCCAGATAATCATTCTGGCTATACAACGCCGAAATAATGTCATCATACCGTTGCGCAATAAACCGACGTCGCACCTTCCTCGTGCGCGTCAACTCCGCATCATCCGCATCCAACTCCTTGTGGAGCAACAAAAATCGGCGAATACGCGCCGCCTCTGGCAAATCCGCATTGGCCCGCTCCACCTGTTCCCGCACCAACGCATACACCTCCGGTTTCTGCGCCAGGTCAGTATAAGTCGTGTAGGCAATCTGATGATTCTCCGCCCACTTGCCCGTGTTCTCCATGTCAATATTGATCATTGCAGTAACAAACGGCCAGTCACCACCAAACACCACCGCTTCCTTGACATAAGGGCTGAACTTCAACTTGTTCTCAATAAATTGAGGACTGAACTTGGTCCCATCATGCAGAGTCATCACATCCTTGGCCCGGTCAATGACCACCAGATGCCCATCCTCATCAAAATAACCAGCATCCCCCGAATGCAACCAGCCATCTTCCAGCGCTTCGGCCGTTGCTTCCGGGTTATTAAAATACCCCTGAAAAATAGCATCCGACTTCAGCAAAATCTCCCCATTTTCAGCAATACGCACCTGCGTACCCGGTACAGGCGTCCCCACCGTCTGAAACTTCACATCCCCGTCCCGGTGCAAAACACTAATACCACTCGCTTCCGTTTGCCCATAAATCTGCTTCAGATTCACACCAAGCGCATGAAAAAAACGGAACACATCTGGCCCCAATGCAGCACCACCCGTATATGCCCGCTTCAGATGCCGCAACCCCAAATGGTCTTTAATATGCTGGAAAACCAACCAGTCAGCCACAAAATACTTAACTTTCAGGCCAAAAGAAGGCGTTTCCTTGCGAAAGCGCGTATCAGCCATCTCATACCCCACTTTCATAGCCCAGTTATAACAAGCGCGCTTTAAGCGAGTGCTATCCTCCATCTTTACCAGCACCTGACTGACCAGATTCTCCCAAATACGAGGTGGGCTAAACATGGCATGAGGGCCAATTTCACGAATATTAGCCAGCGCAGTTTCCGGCTCTTCCGGAAAATGGAGCACAAACCCCTTTTGCAAACTACAGGCAAAAGACATCATTTGTTCCCCAATCCAGGCCATTGGCAAAAAGCTAACGAAACGATCCTCTGCTTCCAAAGGATCAATTTGCATCAAGTTACGTCCCATTGAGATCAAATTTTTATGGGAGATCATGGCTAGCTTGGGGTTGCCAGTTGTACCGGAAGTTGTAGAAAGGATGGCAATGTCATCGCCACGTCCTTTGGCGACACATTCTTCAAAATAGCCGGGATGTTCTTTTTCAAATTGACGCCCCAGTTCTTCGACTTCGGGGAAGAACATGAGGAATTCTTCAGTGTAGTTGCGCAGTCCTTTGGGGTCGTAGTAAATGACTTTGATCACACCTTCGAGCTCATCCCACATTTCCAGGATTTTGTCCACCTGTTCCTGATCTTCAACAACAATGAATTTAACCTGGGCAGTGGTAATGATATAAATCATTTCCCGGACAACGGCGTCTTGGTAGATGCCAATGCTTTTGGCACCAGCGGCCTGGGCAGCCAATTCGGCATAAATCCACTCTGGCCGATTGTCGCCAATGATGGCAACGGTATCTTCTTTGGTTAGTCCCAGGCTGACTAGCCCCAGACAAAAGTAACGAACGTGTTCGAGGTATTCGTTCCAGCTTGTGGATTGCCAGATGCCATGATATTTTTCCCGCAAAGCTGTGCGGTCACCAAACTCTTTGGCGCGTTCTATAAGTAGTTGAGGGAATGTTTCTGCCATAGCCAGACTCACATTTTGTGGTTTATTGCAGAATGTTGTGTTCTTCACCCAAATAGGCTCGAATGACGTCCGGGTTGCGTTGTACTTCGTCGGGTGTGCCGTCTCCGATTTTGGCGCCGAAATCAAGGACAATGACGTGGTCGGAGATGTCCATGACGACACCCATGTCGTGTTCGATGATGATGACTGTGACGCCGTGTTCTTCGTTGACGTCCAGAATGAAGCGAGCCATGTCTTCTTTTTCTTCGGCATTCATGCCGGCCATTGGTTCATCCAGGATGAGCAGGCTGGGTTGGAGGGCGAGTGCGCGCCCTAGTTCTACTCGCTTTTGCAGGCCGTAGGCGAGTGTGCCGACGGGTTTTTTGCGGATGGCTTCGATTTCTAGCAGGTCTATGATGTCTTCGAGGAAGCGGCGGTTGTCAATTTCTTCGCGCTGGGCTGGCCCCCAGTAAAGGCCACCGGTGAAGATGTTGGCTTTGAGGTGGACGTGGCGACCGAGCATGAGGTTGTCGAGGACGGTCATGTGTTTGAAGAGTTCGATGTTTTGGAAGGATCGGGCGATGCCTAGTCGGGCGATCTGGTAGGGTTTGAGGCGGGTGAGTTCGTATTCCTGATTGTTGTTGTAGAAGTGAATACGGCCGTTTTGGGGGCGGTATAATCCACTGATGCAATTTAGCAAGCTGGTCTTGCCGGCGCCATTTGGGCCAATAATGGCCGCAATCTCACTTTGGCGTACCTCCAGGCTGACGCCACGCAACGCTTGTACGCCACCGAACGAAAGGTGCAAATTGTCCACTTTGAGTTGCAACTCACCCGGTTGTAGCGTACTGCTATTCAAAACATGCGTAAATCCACGGGGCATATGCTCTCCTCTTCCTGTTTGGGCAAACTGTGGATTTTGATTGATTTCAAGTGTAATGAAGGGGTGTTAATGGGGTGTCAATGAGATCGTTAACGGTTAGATGGTGTCCGGATTGGTGGGCGCATTTGGTCCCCGTAACACAAGACCGGGAATGACCACGGCGCCGGTTCGTTCTCCGGCTGGTTGGCCTTGGGCATCACGCAGTTCATCAGTCATACCCAGTTCTTCAAAGATGGTGGTTGCCCGAAAGTGGCAATCAATTGCCCAGGCGGATTGCCCGGCGCGGTCGTAGAGGCGGCGCAGGGTAAGGTAGGTGCGGGCCAGATCGGGGCGCGCGCGAATCTGGCGCAGGATATCGCGGGCGTGAATCAGGCGTGCTTCAATTTGGGGCCAGTTGGGGCGGGGCAGGCGCATTTCGGCCTCGGCCTGGGTGCGCAGGGAAACTGCTTCGGCCCAGCGGTCGCCAGTTTGTTGAGCTTGCTGGGCAGCCGCAACGGCCGTTCCCACCGCCGCCTCATACTCCCCCGCATAATACTGACATTGAGCCAGATACATACGCACTGCATGCACCTGTACCTGATGATCCACCGCCTGCGCCCATTGTAACGCCGCCTGCAACATAGACAGACTTTCCGCTACCTTGCCCTGATGTACCAGACAACGGCCAATGACGCCTCGCAGCATAAACGTATGTGGGGTCATCCCCTCCGTTTGCCACACATCCTGAACCGGCTCCGACACTGCCAACGCCTGATTCCATTCATGCAATTCCGCATAGACAAAAGCCAGTTGCATCCGGGCTACCACATGCATAGCCCCCAACATCTCTGTACGGGCCAGCTCCAGCCCTTTTTGGGCGGCGTCAATTGCCCGTTGCCATGATCCCACCCGGGCATACGCCACCCCCAAATAGCCATAAATAGCCGGTAAATCTGGTGGCACCCCGCTTTTTTCGGCCAGGTCAATGTAGCGAATCAGGTAAGCGATCGCGTCATCGTATCGACTAAGAACAATGCTGGCACGCCCCAACATGCGCAAGGCCGCAAAACGGAGTTCCGGGTTATCCAATTCTTCTGCATGGCGGAGTGTACGACGGGCGTACAAATCGGCCGTATCTGGCTTACCCCGCAGCCAAAAAATTTGAGAGGAGCGATGAAATATACGAGCCAGCCGTTCCATATCCCCCACACTTTCCGCCATGCGTTCCGTTTCTTGCAAAATTTGCTGAGCCTTGGCCAACGCACCTGTAAAAGCATACGCCTGTGCCAGTTGCAAATTCAAATCAATTCGCTCTGTTTGCCCGGCCAGCGATGGTGATGGGAAGCGTCCCAACAAACCAATTGCCCGCAAACCAAACTCACGCGCTTCGGCATAAGAACGCACCTGCAAGGCACGCTGGCCGGCCTGTGCCAGGTAAGGGAGCGCCTTCTCCGGATGGTTGCTCAGGTAAAAATGGTGTGCCAGTTGTGCCGGATCTGCATTGGGCTGGCGAGCCAGATAACTCGCTAC
>RFGV01000316.1 GCA_003696605.1 Chloroflexota bacterium
AAAATGCTTCCGGTCCCTTTAACCTTACCGCCCCTGTACCACTTACAAATCGGGAATTTGGACAAGTTTTAGGCAAAGTCATGAAACGGCCGTCTTTACTCCCTGTTCCCGCTTTCGCCCTCCGCCTCCTTTTTGGCGAAATGGCCACCATCTTGCTAGACGGCCAACGGGCAATCCCCCACCGCCTCCAGTCACTCGGCTTCACCTTCCAATACGACACAGCCGAAGCAGCTCTAACCAACCTGTTGCGGAGCAACTCATGAAGCTATACTTTGTCTGGTTAGGATCAGGACGGGCTCGCAGGCAAGGCATTGGTCGCGGCGGCATCCTGCTAGACGAAGCCAGTCGTGCTGGTCTGCCTGTACCACAGGGAGGCATTTTACTAAACACCTTCTGGCAATTGGCCCTAAAAACAAAAACGGCCGAATATCACAACAACCAACTCCATATCACCCATCCCAATCAGCTTCACCACCTGCTCTACGACATAGCCCGCTTCCCGCGCATTGACACACCAGCCATTATGCGCCTGCTCAACCTGACCCATTCCCACATCCCCCCCCTCACCAACCTGACACCAGACAATCCAGAATCACTGGCCCATGCAATCACCACGCTCTGGACTGCCACGCCACCATTGACCCACCCGGATATTCTGATACAAACCCAAATAAACGCCAGACACACCGGAACGGCCGTTACCCACCCAGAACAATCCCACGACCTGGCCTACACCCCCGACCACCCTGACGGCCTCCCCCTGCGCCCTTTGCGTGCCTGGCAATTCGCCGACAAACTCCCTGACCACCTGCGTCGGCTCCAACTCCTACTGCGTGGCGTACGCCGCACATTTGGCAAACAACCCTGGCAAATATCCTGGCAAGACGACGGCCGTATCTGCTGGCTCACAGCCATTCAACCCACCACAGTTGGCACAACGGCCGTATCCGACTAGAATCAAAACCAACATCACAACATCAATACACCAAAGCACACCAAGAGGAAAACCATGAAATACACAGAATTTCAACACATCCTGTTCGAACACCGCGAAAACGGCATCCTCTGGATGACCTTCAACCGTCCCGACAGACTCAATGCCGCCAACGCCCGCCTCCACACCGAAATGGTCGAAGTATGGGACACCATCAATCGCGATCCCAACGTCCGTGTGGCCGTTGTCACCGGAGCCGGGCGCGCCTTTTCCGCTGGTGGCGACCTCCAAATGGTCGAAAACGCCTACCAAAACTACGAAGAAATTGCCCGCATTCTCGACGAAGCCCGTGACCTCGTGTACAACATCCTGCGCTGCCAAAAACCCATCATCTCTGCCATCAACGGCCCCGCTGTTGGTGCCGGCCTTGTCGTTGCCCTCCTCGCCGACATCAGCATCGCAGCCGAAAGTGCCCGCCTCGCCGATGGACACGTCCGCATGGGCGTCGCTGCTGGCGACCATGCAGCCATCATCTGGCCCCTGCTCTGTGGCATGGCCAAAGCCAAATACTACCTGATGACCAGCGACTTTGTAAGCGGACGCGAAGCAGAACGAATTGGCCTTGTTAGCATGTGTGTCCCTGATGACCAACTACTGAACAAAGCAATGGAAATCGCAACTCAACTCGCCACTGGCCCCCAATATGCCATTCGATACACCAAACGGGCACTCAATCAGTGGCTCCTGCAAGCAGGACCAATTTTTGATCATTCGTTAGCACTGGAAATGCTGGGGTTCTTCTATGAAGATATGATGGCCGGTGTAGAAGCCTTGCGGCAAAAACGGCCACCACAGTACCCTTCCAGCCAGAAGAAGCCCAGCCAGGAATAACAGTCATGAATAAACCAACTGTTACTCAAGAAGAAATTTGGCAAGCCCTGCAAGATGTCAAAGACCCAGAAATTCCCGTTGTGTCCATTGTTGAAATGGGCATCGTGCGGGAAGTCTCCCTGACAGACAATGGCGTTCTGGTCAAAATGACACCCACCTTTTCCGGTTGCCCAGCTCTGGAAGTGATGAAAAACGACATCATCGAACGCATCCACCAGATGGGCATTCAGAATGTGCAGGTAGAAACGGTGCTTGATCCGCCCTGGACAAGTGACTGGATTACCGATGAGGCACGGGAAAAATTGCGGCAGTTTGGGCTGGCACCACCACCCAAACATGGCGGTAATCTTGTTTCTGTTGCCTTTTTGGATGTCGCTATCTGCCCTCGATGTGGCTCCACAAATACGGTGATTAAGAACACTTTCGGTCCTACACTGTGTCGTACAATCTGGTATTGTAACGATTGCCAGGATGCTTTTGAGCAATTCAAACCGCTTTAAATAAAAGCTCTTTTGCTTAATACAAATGTAAAACGGAGGCAAACGATTATGTCTGACTGGAGTAAACGGGAGCGGCTGGAAACGGCCGTTTCTGGTGGAACACCCGACCGAGTTCCGGTAGCCCTTTGGCGACACTGGCCAGGCGATGACCAGGATGCAAAAGCCCTGGCAGCAGCCCATCTCAAATGGCAACAAGACTATGACTGGGACCTGCTAAAAATCGGGCCAGCCAGTAGCTACTCCGTTGTCGATTGGGGTGTACAAGATCGCTGGGTAGGGCATATAGAAGGCACACGAGAATACACCTATCGACCCATCCAACAGCCTGAAGATTGGGCCAGCCTCAAACCCCTCGCCCCCGACAAAGGAATGCTGGCCGTGCAAATTGAAACCCTGCGACTCGTTGCCCAAGAGGTAGGAGAATCTGTCCCTTTTATCCCCACAATTTTTGCACCATTAGCCCAGGCAAAACACCTCGCCGGTGAAAGCCGCATGCTGGCTCATATGCGGCAAGCACCCGATTTGTTCCGAGAAGGGCTGGCAACTATTACAGAAACAACCTTGCGCTTTATTGATGCAGCCCGCAAAACAGGCATCAGTGGCATCTTCTACGCCATTCAGCACGCCCGCTACCCGCTTTTAAGCCGCGAGGAATATCTGAGTTTTGGTCGCCCATATGACCTGCAAATTCTGGAAGCCGTATCAGATTTGTGGTGCAATATGGTGCATCTTCACAGTACAGAGGTGATGTTTGATGTCGTTGCCGATTATCCGGCACAATTTTTGAACTGGCACGATCGGGAAACTGGTATTTCGCTTACTTCTGGCTTGTCAGTTTTTCGGGGAGCAGCCAGTGGGGGTGTCAATCACTGGACATTACACGAAGATTCACCAGAAAGCACATTGCAGGAAATACAGGACGCGCTAGAACAAACAAACGGCCGTCGTTTGCTTTTGGGTACAGGGTGTGTGGCGATGGTTACAACACCGTTGCGCAATATTCGAGCACTACGTGAAGCTGTGGAAAAACAGGTGGTTTGTTAACTGCCTTTTACATTGCGCCACTGGGTTACTCGATCCCATGGGTCAGGGGTAATGGGAACGCCGTCTGCAGAAACGGCCGTTTTCCGCCCTCCATTACTCTCACCCAACATCTCCCATGCCGCCATAGCCAGCCACAGAGACTCATCATCCGTCTCCACTTCCGGTTGCCAATCTGCCAAATGATTAGACAAATAATTAGTCGGCGTATGTCCCATCTGAAAATGAGGCTCCTCCAAAATTGCCAACAAGTAAGAAATATTTGTCGTCACCCCCAAAACAATCATTTCACGCAACGCCCGCACCATCTTGCGAATCGCCTCATCCCGATCTTGCCCCCATGTAATAACCTTGGCCAGCATTGGATCATAGTACGGGCTAACATGCGAACCCGTCTCAATACCATCATCCACACGCACACCCGGCCCTGATGGGGGACGATACCAGGCTACTTCTCCAATGGAGGGCAAGAACTGATTAGCCGGATCTTCAGCATAAATGCGGCATTCTATGGCATGGCCCCGTTGCTGAATCTCATCCTGAGTAAATGCCAACGGTTCGCCAGCAGCAATGCGAATTTGCCAGACAGCTAAATCTAACCCTGTTACCAGTTCTGTCACAGGATGTTCAACCTGAAGACGCGTATTCATTTCCAGGAAGTAAAAACGGCCGTTTTCATCCACCACAAACTCCACCGTACCGGCATTCACATACCCTACCGCCTGCGCCAATGAAACCGCCGCCCTCGCCATCGCCTGTCGCAACGCCGAATCTGCAACCACCGGTGCCGGACTCTCCTCAATAATCTTCTGGTGTCGCCGTTGCACCGAACATTCCCGCTCAAACAAATGCACCACATGGCCATGCGTATCTGCCAAAATCTGAATTTCCACATGATGCACTTCCGTAAAAAACTTCTCAATCAGCACATGATCATCCCCAAACGCCGACAATGACTCTTTGCGAGCTGCCTGCAACGCATCTGCAAACTCATCCTCTGACCAGACCACACGCATTCCCTTGCCCCCACCACCGGCACTGGCCTTAATCAATACAGGAAAACCAATTTTCGTGGCTGCCGCAATTAACGTCGCATCATCCATCCCTGCGCCATCCACCCCCGGCACAACCGGTACACCAGCCATCTGTGCCAGTTCTCTTGCTGCTGCCTTGCTCCCCATTACTCGCATTGCATCCGGCGTTGGTCCGATAAACGTCACCCCATGTTTAGCGCAAGCCGCAGCAAACTCAGGATTTTCGCTCAAGAAGCCATAACCAGGATGAATTGCCTCTGCGCCAGAACGAGCAACAATATCAAAAATTGCTGGCTGGTTCAGATAAGTCTCGGCGGCAGATACACCTGGCAAATGATACGCTTCGTCTGCCAGTCGTACCAAAGGCGCATTCTTGTCCACATCGGAATAAATTGCCACGGCCGAAATCCCCAGTTCCCGACAAGCCATAATAATACGACGGGCAATTTCGCCTCGGTTGGCAACCAGAATTTTCTTAAACATAAACTCACCTTATCTTCGCAATTTCTCAGGGCTGTTTCGCTTTCCTGTCAGCATAATATCGTGTTAGCCAGGACTGGGCAAAGTCAACGGCCGTTCTTTGGGGGAACAATCGGCAACTTGCTGAACCCACCAGACCATGAACCACTTCGCCCGTTTGCTCAAACGCTGTGCCAATTAACTCAAACAAATCATCTCGAAAATCCAGATCAGGCCATGTACGCCACTCGCGACGGCCGTTTACCAACACCGCCCCTCCGTTCATCATCTCAGCAGCACCCTGCGCACGATATTCCGCCAAATGAAACGACGTATTTCGGTTATACCCCACTCCCAACAGGAGCACAAACCCCGCCAAATCGTATATCCGCGCCAATGGTGATGATTCACCCAACGACCAGGCCAGCTCATGCCCTGCGGTAACCGCCTGGGCATACTTTCCCCAGGCAGCAAAAGAAACCTGTGGGTGATTGCTACGATGTACATCTGGCCATGTCCGAAACAGCTCCGGAATACACCCCATATTTCTGGTCGGCGTACGCTTGGGGTCAAAAGCGGGCATTGTCTCCCGAATAATCGGCCACCAGCTTTCTGGCACAGGCGGATTTTGCCAGTAAGACGGTTCAGAGTTGGCAGCAGTATGAGTAGGCATTACCAGCGTCCCTTGCGGTGTAATCACATCCATCAACGCCTGGATCACAGCAACTGGCCCGCCACACACCCACCCTATATGACTTAAGGAAGAATGTACCAACAAAATCATACCGGGTTTTACACCCAGTCGGCGCAAGTCATCTGCCAGAGTTTGCCTGGTGCGGGGTAAATCTGCGCACTGAACGGCCGTTTTCTCACTCATGGTTTTCCTGCCACCAGGGTTTCCGCTTCTCCAAAAATGCACTCATTCCCTCTTTTCCCTCCTCACTGGCGCGCCGCCGGGCAATCAACTCTGCTGTAAACGCCCGGACCGTTTCCTTCGGCTGCCAGGCCACCGTTCGAATCAATTTTTTAATATCGGCCTGTGCCCCCGGCGCAGCCTGCAAAAGGGCATGCACCCGCTCCGCAATTTTTTCATCCAGTTCTTCTTCTGCTACCACATGATGTACCAGCCCAATACGGTGTGCATGGTGGGCATCAAATCGCTCTCCTGTCAAAAACAGTTCGCGGGCATTGGCCGGACCAATTTTGGCCATAACGAACGGGGAAATAACCGCTGGCGCAATCCCCAATCGCACTTCGCTAAATCCAAATTTCGCCCGCTCAACGGCAACAACGATATCACAACAACTCACCAGCCCGGCTCCGCCACCAATAGCAGCGCCGTTAATTCGGCCAACGACCGGTTTGGCACATTCATCCACTGCTTGCATCAGGTCAAAAATTGCCTGGCCATCGGCAAGATTTTGTTCAAAGGTGTAATCAGCAGCAGCCCGCATAAAGGCAAGATCGGCACCCGCACAAAAGGAACGGCCGTTTCCCGTCAGGACAACCACACGCACATCATCCCGTGAATTCACCTCCCGAAAAACGGCCGTTAGCCCCGACACCATCTCCGGCGTCATCGCATTATGCACCTCCGGGCGATTCAACGCCACCGTCAACACACTACCAGTCTGCGACAAAGCAACCACATCACTCATACAACCAACCCTCCATACCAGACTCAAAAAAAGCCCCCTCACCGCACACGATGAGAGGGCAACCACACAACACCAGTCAAATCAGACGCCCTCAGGCGGCTGCATCCAGAGACGATTGTTCCGAAACCGATTCCGACGCCTCACCATTTACCGAGCCAGAAACGGCCGAATCCACTTCATTCATCAACCGCTCAAAAGACGCCCGATCCAACGTCTCCACCTCCATCAACGTAGCCGCCAGCTTCACCATCTTCGAGTGATTATCCCGAATAATCTGTTTGGCGCGCTCATACGCATCATCCAAAATACGCTTCACCTCTTCATCAATCGCACGCGCCACTTCTTCACTATAATCACGCCCCGTCAGGCCATACCCATACTCCCGGCCTGCAAACGGATTACTCATATTATCCCGATACGCCGGCAACCCCAGCCGCTCCGACATCCCATACTCAGTCACCATAGCCCGCGCTATCCGCGTCGCCTGCTGCAAATCCGAAGCCGCACCAGTCGTCACCCGCCCAAAGAAAATCTCCTCTGCGGCACGCCCCCCCAACGCCATCGTAATCTGGTCCAAAAAATATTCACGGCTATACACAAACCGATCTTCCGGCAACGGCATCACATATCCACCAGCACGCCCACGCGGTACAATCGTAATCTTCTGTACCGGGTCCGTATGAATCAAATGGAAACTTACCACCGCATGACCCGCCTCATGATAAGCCACCGTCTCCTTATCCTCTGGGCTCATCACCCGGCTCTTACGCTCCGGCCCCATCACCACACGGTCAAACGCATCCTGAAACTCCTGCAAGCCAATCATACGCTTGTTACGCCGGGCAGCAAAAATAGCCGCCTCATTAATCAGGTTCTCCAAATCAGCCCCAGAAAAGCCAGCCGTCAATTTGGCCAGGTCCTTAAAACTGACCTC
>RFGV01000317.1 GCA_003696605.1 Chloroflexota bacterium
CCAGACGATTGGCCAGGCGCTGCGCCTGGCGGTAGGCGGGCTGTAGCGCAACCAGCGTCAGGCCCGTGGCCGCCACCAGGGCCGCCGCCTGTCCCTGCGCCCCCTGCATAAAAAAGCCAAAGCCGCCCACCAGCAGCGAGTAAAGGCCGATAATCCCTCCGGTCAGCAGGCCGTAAACCAGGGTGCGGTTGATGAGCAGATCGATGTCCCACAACCGGTAGCGTAAAATGGCAAAAGTGATGGTTACTGAGAACCCGATACCGGCCAGCATCAGCAAAGTTTCCATGCCCAGTAAATATAAGAAACGGCCGAAAGCTGTGTCACGCAGGGCCGGAAACAGTGAGAGCGAAAGACCGTTGACCAGGCTGGAGACAGTTAGCAGCAGCATACCATACAAATACCACTTCGTCTGTTGGCGTTGTTCGGCTGAAGCATAGATGCGGTAGCGAATAAACTGGAAAAGCAGGCCAATTGTTGCCAAGACGCCAATAACGAGCAGCACCAGCCCATTAGGCAAAGTTGGCATATCTGGAATCATGGACATTTCTGAAAACACGGTGGACATGTAGGTCCAGAAGATGAGGGCGAAAAGAAACCAGGCAAACAAATACCAGCGTGACCAGGAGGGTACGAAACGGCCGTCTGGGAAAAGGCAAAACATGGCTAACATGCCCGAGTAAACTAACGCTCGCAGTGCAGGAATGACTGTCTGCCAGACCGGATTCACCGTCATCAGGCCATCAACGAGAGGCGGCATAACGCCAAGAAAAGTTAAAGTGAGGGCAATGAAACAGGGGAACCAATGACTGTTTTTGTGCCAGGCAATGACCCCGGCCACAACAATAAAGCTCAACCAGGTGATTACTTCCAGGGCCGTGAACACAAAGGCAAGGACAGGCAATGAAAGCCCTAAGTCTTGAGCAGTTGAGCCGTAGCCAGAACTACCTGAAGCCAACAGCGCATAACGGTAGGGAACGGCCGTTGCCATCAAGAACAAAGCAAGCAAAGCCGCTGTTATCCATGACAAACGGACGAACCTAGTTACCTGTATAGCTCTGGGTTTATTCGCTGTCGCGTTCGTTGCCATTTATGCACTCTTCTTTGCGGAGAAGGGAATTGCCGTCGGTGTCAAATATGGTGTTTTGTCCGGTATCGGAGGAGGAATCGGAATGGCCTATGGG
>RFGV01000318.1 GCA_003696605.1 Chloroflexota bacterium
CATTTTATAGGTACTACCTTCCTTTATCACCTTTCCGGGAACAATAATGCCGTCATCCCATTCTCCTGCAGCGCCGCGCTCCAGCACCGGGGCAGAGAGGCGGTTCCAGTGAATCCCATCCACAGAAGTTGCATAGCCAATTGCACCGCCTGCCGGGCTGGACGGCGAGCTGAGCGGACGACCTCCATACCACATCCGCAGGGTATCTCCATCCTGCAACACCACCGGGTCCGCCACCTCCCAATCATCCCATTCCCCGGGTCTTTCCGTCATCACCGGGTTGCCGCTGTAGCGCGTCCAGTTAATGCCATCCAGCGACCAGGCGTACCCGATGTTTAACCCGCCGAAAATATGGCTCTGTGCCGATCCGGCATACCACATCTTCAGCGTATCGCCGTCTTGAATCACAAACGGCAGCAGCACTGCTCCCTCATCCCAGGAACCGCTTGCTCCAAAATCCATCACCGGGTTGCCAGAATAGGGGGTCCAACTAGTTTGTGCCAGCAGTTCATTTCCAATGCTTGCTGAGAGCAGGATTGCCAAAACACTTACCAATGAAATTATTTGATATCTATTAAACATGACAAGCCCTCCTGAGCTTATATAAATGGAACGGAAATTTTGGAATAAGGTAACCGGGGAAAGGGTGGGGCACAATCACGCAAATGCGCTATTTTTGGGTGATCATGAGGGGCGGCAAAGAGGAGTAGGCGAAGGCTTGATTTCTGCGGTATCGAAAAATGGTAGGCGCAAGCTAAAGCATGCGACTATCGGTGCCAATTCTCAATATGGCATGGATATTTTATCAAACGCCATTAGCTCGCGCAATCACACTGGACAAAGTGGTAAATGGAAGGAACAGATTTACAGCAGATGCTCCTTGAGGGCTTTGGCAACCGCGCCACTGCGGGTATGCACTTCTAATTTTTGGTAAATGTTACGAATGTGGGTGTCAACGGTATGATAACTGAGGAATAGCTTTGCCGCGATTTGCTTCTTGCTCAACCCTTCCACCAGCAACTTCAGGATTTCTTTTTCGCGGATGGTCAGGCTGTAATTTGCCGGCGGCGCTGCCAGTTTTTTGAATAAGTCCAGCACCTTTTTGGCGATGTGCGAATTCATCGGTGCGCCGCCCTGCAGCACGCTTTCGATGGCGAGCACAATCTCTTCC
>RFGV01000319.1 GCA_003696605.1 Chloroflexota bacterium
CACTAAATAAGGGTGGTTGGTTATATTGCCCCATGCAATACTCGATTCTGATATCAACAAAGGAGAAATAAGATTATGGCACAAATCAAGAATTATGGTCTAGCGGGCGTTAGCTCCGGCTTGCAGTTCGGCAAAGGTGGGGGCCAGCTATCTTGGAATACTGATCACTTCGCAGTGACCACCGATGGTACGACTCTCACTTCTTTGCGAGTTCTGACTACTCCGGTTCATGCGAATGATGCGGCGTCGAAAGCATACGTCGATAGCATTTCTCAGGGTCTTGACCTGAAGCCTTCAGTGCGAGTTGCGACCACCGCCGCCGGTAATCTGGCGACTGACTTCGCCAACGGTAGCGTCGTTGATGGCGTAACTTTGGCTACCGGTGACCGTATCCTTATCAAAAACCAAGCCAACCCGGCTGAGAACGGTATTTACATTGTCAACGCGACCGGTGCCCCGACTCGTGCGCCTGATGCTGACAATGTTGGTGATCTATCGGGCGGTTCGTTCACTTTTGTCGAAGAAGGTACCACCAATGGTGATACCGGGTGGGTCGTATCATCGAATGGTACACTGACCCCCGGTACTGACGCCATCAACTGGACCCAGTTCTCATCCGCTGGTGTTGCACAGGCCGGTGTCGGTCTTACCAAAAATGGCAATGTGTTTGATGTCAACGTTGGTGCATCGACCATTACCGTAGATGGCTCAGACAATCTGATTGTAAACTCGAATGCCACCGCTGGCCAACCACTGCTTTCGGCTGGTGCTGCTGGTACTGAGGCTGCCTACGGTGCACTCGATCTTACACTAGCTACTTCTACTACTGGTCTTCTTCCCAAGAACCGTGGCGGTCTTGCAACCGATGTATCTGGTTACGGCGTTGGTTCCCTGTTTGTCAACGCCGCTGCCGGCGTCACCGAACTGGCGGTTGGTACTGACGGTAATGCACTCGTTATGGTAGCGGGTTCACCCGCGTGGGGTAGGGTTAACCTAGCCGATGCTACGAATTCCGTTACCGGTGTTCTTGGTACCGCAAACGGCGGTACTGGGCAGACTGCATATACTCAAGGGGAAATCCTCATTGGTAACACCACGGGTGGTCTAGACAAGCTACCACTTGGTACTGCTGATCAGGTACTAACTTCCAATGGCGTGACCGCAGCATGGAGTAATGTACCCGTTGCGAATGGTTCGGTTCAGGCCCTTACCGTTGATGCAAACCTCGCCGCCGGTCCTAGCGCTCAGCTTGGTCCCATACCGGCTAATGCCGAAGTTCTGGAAGTCCGCGTCCATGTAATTACTGCATGGGACGATCCAGCCGCAACCATCACAGTTGGTACCACCACTCTCCCGACCGATCTAATGGTTTCGACCGAGAATGATCCAGCCACAATTGGCACGTATGTAAAGACGCTGTACAAGCAATACCCGGGTGGTGAAATCCTTCATGCTTTCATGAACCACGGTACTGCTACCACGGGGTCTGCAAAGGTGGTGGTTACCTACGTCAATAGGTAATAACAAATGATGGCGATACTTAGAATATTGCCACTACTTACTGGGGTCCGGGGGCGCATAGCCCTCGGACTCATTTCTCTGGTACTAGTACTAGGTGGAGGGTGGTACTATATCGAGACATGGAAGAAGCAGATACAGGAAGAAGCGATAAACAGCGTAAAAACCCAAGTCCTCCAAGAAACTCTGGACATGAAACGAGAAATTGACCAAGCTATTCGAGAG
>RFGV01000320.1 GCA_003696605.1 Chloroflexota bacterium
ATGGTATCAATTCGCTGGCAATTGTTGTTATCTGTAGTTGTAACGAAATAAGTGCCTGCTGCTAAACCGGTGATATCCTGTGTGGTAGCACTGGTTGACCATAAATAACTGTATGGAGGCGTCCCTCCGGAGGGCGTCATGTCGATTTCACCATCATTACCGCCATGACAGGAAACATCGGTAATGCTGAAGGATGCCACCAGCGGTGGCGGTTCGGTAACGACCGAAATGGTGGAATCCTGGCAACCGTTATTATCGGTAACGGTAACGCTATAACTGCCGGCAGGCACGTTAATTGCAATCGGGGTAGTCTGAGGCGGATTCGTATTCCATAGGTATGTGTAAGGTGCCGTACCCCCAATCACGCTAACGATGGCCGCACCCGTTGAATCACCAAAACAAAATGCAGCTGTGGAAGAAGGGGTCAGTTGCAGCGGGGGCGGTTGGGTGACATTTACGGTAGCTGATGCCGTACAATTATTTGCATCCGTGATCGTAACGGTGTATTGACCAGCCCCTAAATTGAATGCAGTATCGTTCGTCTGAACGGGGGTGGTATTCCATTGATACGCATATGGCGCTACACCACCGGTAACCTGTACATAAGCATATCCGTCTGTCCACAGGAAGCATAATGGCTTTTTGAAACCGGTAGTCACACTCAGGGCAGGCGGTTGGGTAACGGTGACGGTATCGGCTGCAATACAGTTGTTGTTATCCGTAACCACCACAAAATAAGTTCCGGCACTTAAGCCCGATACCGAGGGGGTCGTTTCAGGCGGCACGGTGGACCATAAATAATTGTAACCCGGAGTGCCACCTGTTACTGTGACCGAAACACTACCGTCATTGCCCCCGTTGCATGAAACCGGATTGAATGATGAAGAAAGGGTAAGTGGAAGTGGCTCATTAATTGTAGCACTGTCGGTTTTCTGGCAGCCATTGGCATCGGTAATCGTAACCGTGTACGTGCCTCCGTTGAGGTTGGAAAGATTTGCTGTAGTGGCGTTGTTTGACCAGAGATATCCATAAGGAGGAGTACCTCCCCCAACAGTCAGGGTAATACTTCCATTGCCGAGGCCATTGCAGGGAACATCGGAGGTGACAATTGTATCGGTAATTGGGGGCGGTTCGTTAATCGTAAAGTTTTGTGTGATAATACACGCGCCCGATTCTTCAACAATAACGGAATAATTACCTGCGGGTAGATTACGCAAGGTATCCGGTCCGAAAATGCCGATCCGCTGACGGATAAACTGGCCGGAGCTGTTTTTCCATTTATAATCCCAGGGCGCAGTACCAGCACCTATAGCCACTGCCCAGCCTGTATTCGTGCCATTACAAACCGCATCGTTGACAATGATTTGGGGCACATCACAACAGGGTGTAACCTGAACAACCTTTAACGAATAGCAATGGTTGTCGTGCAAACAAGCGGTGCCTGCAGACTGGTCGACCAGCACATGCACCTTGCCCGTGTAGCTTGCCACCCATGTCACCCGTGAAAGCCATCCAGTAGGTCCACATGCATCATCATTGAATACAAGGGTGTCGGTACCTGTGGAGTCATACACGGTAATTTTAGAATCGAGGAAGCCCGGAGTACCACAGGTTTCAAAACGGTAATGCGCACCGATACACACGTTTACAATGACATATTCTCCCCCTTTTACACAACTGTTTACCACTGAATCGCCAGCCCCGGCAAGGGAAATCTGATTGGGCAGGTTCGTGGCGAGGGTATTATCGAAAGGGCAAATGGGTGATTGAGCGTATAATGAGGCACAAAACCACCCGATAACGATAGTGGCTAAAATAACTGAATGCCTGAATGTTCTCATATCCGGCTACTGGGTTAGAAGGTCATCGAAGATAATCCGCATAAAAATAAATATTCCTGACCATTGAAGACTTGCTTCAACCCCATAGC
>RFGV01000321.1 GCA_003696605.1 Chloroflexota bacterium
CCTGTAAATGGAATGTACAATCCCGGCCAAACGGTTACTTTTTGCTATTATGTGAACAATTACAATCAGCTTAGCAATACGTGGTTTCATTCCGTGGTAGTGAGTTTTGGCAATGGCTGGGATTTGAGTTCCATTATTCCAATTCCACCCGCTTCATGTGATGGTACAGGGTCATGGGGATGGTACACCAATGTCACTTCAAGCAACTCAGGACAGACATTTCCTTACGGATTTTTCTATGAGCAATCGATTTCTGACTTTGCTGTGCCGAGTAATCCGTTTAATCCGGGCGATAATTGGGGTGATAACTGCACGAACCACACCTGGCAGTTTTGCCTGAAAATAACGGCTGCAAGCTGTGCATCGGCAGCCGGCAGCGATCTCAGCATTACCTTCAGGCCTTATGGCGATAGTTATACCGGGGGTTACAATCCCACCTTATACGGGCAGAATGTGAATTGCGCTTCTGAACAACCCTACGTTTTCAATGCAACGCTTCAATGTATGTCAGCCGTTATCGATTCCATGGATGTTTCATGTAATGGATTGTGTGACGGTGCGGCTGATTTAACCGTTGTTGGAGGGACTCCCCCTTATACTTATGCCTGGACTGGCGGGTACACCACCGAAGATTTAAACGGATTATGCCCGGGCACTTACTCGGTGACAGTTACGGATAATACGGGTTATACTGTCTCTGCATCGGTAAATATCGACCAACCGGCACCGCTGTCGGTGAATGGGACTGTCGCGGATGTGCGTTGCTTTAACGGCTCGGATGGTGCTATTGACTTAACGGTCTCGGGTGGCACTCCACCCTATGCTTTTTTATGGTCGAACAGCGTGCAAACGGAAGACATTTCCGGGTTGACAGTAGGAAATTATAGTGTAACGGTTACTGATACCCACAATTGCCAGGCAACATTATCCTTTCAGGTCAATCAACCAACGCCCATCCAGCTCAGCCACACCGTTACGGATGTGCGATGCAACGGGGGATTTTCCGGGGCGATTGACCTATCTGCAGCCGGGGGTACTTTCCCCTACCAATACCTTTGGTCAAACAACGCTACCACCCAGGATATTACCGGGCTGCAAGCAGGCACGTATACGGTGACCCTCACCGATGCTAACGGATGCACAGCAACGCGCAGCGCCACAGTAAACGAACCACCACCGCTCACATTTAACTTTACCGGAACGGATGCTTCCTGCTACGGAGCATCTGACGGGATGATCGATTTAACCGTAACCGGAGGCGTTGGACCCTATGCATATCAATGGTCAGGAGGAGTTACCACAGAAGACCTGACAGGAATACCGGCAGGTACTTACACGGTTTCGGTTACCGATAACAACGGATGCATCGGTAGCGGAACCTATTCGATAAGTCAGCCATCCCAGATATTGATATCCGCTGCAATAACCGATGTCTTCTGCAATGGGGGCAGTGATGGTGCCATTGATATCACCGTAACCGGTGGTGCAGGCGGCTATCAATACCAATGGTCAAATGCAGCAACAACGGAAGACATCAGCAATTTGCCTGCAGGCAACTATACCGTA
>RFGV01000322.1 GCA_003696605.1 Chloroflexota bacterium
GGTACATGGCAAACGGCCGTTTTTGCCGGTATTCCTGTAGCCCTTGCCATTTTGAGCGGTCATACCACTTCCCTGATTTATATTGGGCTGGCTACGGCTATTTTTCTCCTCTACCTGCTTTTAACCAACTGCCCCCGTACCCTGGTGCTGCGTCAGGCTCTTATTGCCGGCATTGTTGGCCTGCTACTCAGCGGTATTCAGTTACTTCCCCTCATTGAATTCAGCGCTTCTTCCGCACGAGTTGCTGAAGCTACATTTGAATTCGCTTCTCGTTTTTCCATGCCTTTTGGTCATCTGGTTACCCTGCTTGTGCCGGAATACTTTGGTGAGCCTACCCGTGCTGGCTATTGGAGCGTCCCCAATTTTACTGAATTAACATACTATGCCGGGTTGCTGCCGTTGTTAGGTATTCCTCTGGCAATTCGCCGTCCGACTTATCGTACATGGCTTTATCTGGCCTTGATTGTAATCGGTTTGTTATTGGCTTTGGGTCAATATGGGTTTTTGTACCGACTGGCTTACAATTTGTTGCCACCATTTCGATTGGCGCGAGCGCCAGGACGGGCAGCTTACTTGTTTACCTTTGGTGTTGCTGGTTTGCTGGCCGATACGCTGACGGTTTGGCGGGCAGCTGCGGTGGCGCAACGGCGGGAATGGCTGGGTAGCTGGTGGCGCTGGTTGGTGGGAATAACGGCCGTTTTGGGTCTTACGACACTTGTAGCCATAGGTGCCGTGTTTGCTTCCGTACACCCCACTGATACCAGCGGTCGCCTCTGGCATCAGATTGGCGGTTGGGCATGGGCTGTTTTGTTGCTTGTTACGGGTGGTCTTCTGTTGTGGCATGTGCTAACCAGTGAAAATATCAATACACGTCGCTATCTGGTGTGGGGGCTGCTTCTGTTTGTTGTTATTGATTTGTGGACTTTTGGTTACAAGTTTATTCAGACTGCGCCAGTTGCTGTTGATCCTTTCTGGACAGAAGCACGGCAAATTATTGGGGAAACAGATCAACGTGTTTTGCCCTGGGGACTAAATATTTTTCTGCAAAATGGGGCAAAAGAGGTGGGCTTGCGGAGTGTGTTTGGTTACAATGCGCTGGAAGTCGCTGCCAATATCGAGTTGGCTGCCTCTGTGCCCGATCCACGCTCTACGGCTTACGATGTGCTGGGGGTTGCCTATGTGTTGAGCCAGGGGCCGTTGGATAATTATCTGGATGGAGAACGGCCGTTGTCATTTGTGGGCAATGGTGAGCATGTTTGGGTATATCAGCGGGCACGTGTCTTGCCCATTGTGCGGCTGGTTGGACAGGCAGAAGTTATCCCCGATCGCCAGTTGGCTATCAATCGGGTTCATGCGCCTGATTTCAATCCGGAAACGGCCGTTATCCTGTCAGACTCACCCGATTGCGAACCAGCACCTCCCACAAATAGCCATGCACGAGTCCTGACCAGCACACCCGGCTACTGGCAAATCGAAACAACGAGCGATACACCAGCCATACTGGTAGTAAGCGAAACAGCTTATCCTGGTTGGCAAGTGAACATTGATGGCCAACCAGCCCAACCCCTTACCGCCTACACTGCAATTCGGGCTGTGTGTGTGCCTCCCGGAACCCACATTGTTGAATGGCAATTTGTCCCGCGGATTTTTTGGGAGGGGGGTGCGCTTACATTGGTCGGGTTTTTAATACTGGGGTGGGCATATTGGCGCAACCGACTTGCCGTAAAAATGTAATGGTCCATTTTTTTAATGGAATACTTTCCTTAAGTTGTGACAGTTTATTGTTCCAGGCAAGGCTACTTTGGGCTTTTTCAGGGCAAATTACGCAATTTTAACGCCGGTATCTGGTCAAGCAGTACCGTAGCACTATTGAAACAACGATGATTTCCTGATAAACAGCATATATCTAACCACGTTGCATACCGTGCAACGCCGTTGCACATTGGTATTAAGCACATTCATTGCTGCCAGCATTGTTCCCTCATCGAAAATAAAACCAATGGCACAACTTCCCTCTGGTTGTTACTTTCCCATTTCCTGTGCCAACTTAAACGACGGACGAGACCCGGCATGTATGTTCATGCTGGAAGGAGAAATAAGGATGAATTACACGTCACTTTTAACTGTGCGTGGCAGCCAACATCACCGCTATCTGAAAACAATACTGTTTGTGATTTTGTTGTTTTTGCTGATGCAACGACAAAACTGGGGCCAAACGGCCGTTTCCCCCACCTACGCTGGTGCTGCCGAGTGGCCAATGGCCGCTGCCAACCCAGAACGTACATCCTGGACAGCCGAAGAGGTACGTGGCCAGTTGCGCCCTGAATGGTACAAACCATTTGAACCATATATCCCCCAGCGAGTACAAATTATTGCCGCCAATGGTCTGCTCTACATTTCGACAGCCAACGGCCTTTATGCCCTCGATGCCAATACCGGCGCTGAAGTATGGGTATATCCCACAGATATGCCCCTTGGTCATTCCCCGACTATCGACAACGGGGTGGCCTACGTTGGTGGGTTAGATCACAAGTTGCATGCAATTGACGCTCTCACCGGACAAGGATTATGGACCTTTGAAGCAGAAGCTGGCTTTGAGACCAATCCTGTCGTCGCCGAGGGGAAGGTCTTTTTGGGCAATCGGGATGGATATTTCTACGCTGTTTATGCCACCGGTGCCAATGCCGGGCAACTGGCCTGGAAGTACAAGACTGGTGGCCCTATTCTTTATTCGGCTGCTTACAAAGATGGCATTCTCTACTTTGCTTCCAATGATAGTTATGCCTATGCTCTGAATGCTCAAACCGGTCAGTTAGTTTGGAAATCGGCCAAGCTGCCGGGAGCTGGGTTTTATTCCTGGTGGCCGGTGGTGTATCAAAATCGGGTTATCTTTTCGGGCAGTAATAATTACGGAACGGCCGTTTCCTGGCCCGACAGCGGCCAAATGACCAAAATCGAACTCAAAGAACTCTACCAGGACAACAATATCCCCGCCAATGGTGAACTCATCGGCCAGTTGAGCACTGCCTCTGGCAACTGGGCACCTGGTACACCAACCATTAACGCCAACCGTATCCTCAACTACTTCAACCAGAAGCCATGGCGAAAAACCGTGTTTGTGCTGGACAAAAATACTGGCGCCGAAGCTGAAACTGCCCCTGTACTCTGGGCAGGCACACATAGCGGCACTCGTTACCCGCCTGTAGTGGGTGTGGATGGCGTGCTTTACCAGCAAAACAACTACATGTCCGACCCCTCCATCGCTGGCGGCCAGATTGCCGGATGGCAGCCCGGTGTGCCATATATCAGCGTTATCAGTAGTGATTGGGGTGCAGTGGACGAACCCCATGCTGCCTCTGCGGGGGGGAATCTCATTTACTGGAGCCTTTGCTGTGACCGACAGGCAGGTGCGGTAGATATTACCATCCCTAACACCGGCTTTATTGACCGGTACAACGCCGGTTTTCGCCCGCCTACAGGTGCCTCTGACCAGACGCGGGAATGGACATATATTAACTACAACCTGACATCACTGGCGCCGGGTTATAACTCACTTTACTATAATGCTCATCCCAATTACACCAAGCCGTACACTTCTTTTGGTGGACCAACTAAAAGTCCGAATGGCGTATATGGCTTTCACGGGGATGTCAATCCGCCTATTCCGTATAACGGCCGTGTTTATATGCATCGCAGTAATGTTGTGATGGCCTTTTCGCCATCGGGTGGCTCTCCTGCCACCTTGCCAATGGCAACGATTCGTTCGGCACCGGCTACAAAGATCAGCAATGCCACGACGGACGAGTTGAAGGCGATGCTGGAAACTGAAATCCAGAAAATACTTGATGCTGGACATTTGCGGCCAGCATATATGACACATGGGTTGCTGGATACGGCCTCACCGGCAGCGTGTGGGGATGATATTGTCAACTATTGGCACAATCCAGCCGAAACGCTCTACACTCTGATTTGGGCGTTGCCTTACCTGTCTTCATCCATGCAACAGCAGGTGCGTACTTATCTTCAGAATGAGTATGCCAGCTATCCGCCTTATTTGTATAACCACATTGGATATAGCAATGGGGCAAGTCGGGAATTTTTTGATGTGCCACCAGAAATTGAAGCAGCTTTGGCAACTTTTGGCCCGGAGCAAGAAAACTCGACTTTCCGCAATAATGGCGGCTGGGGTGGTGAAGGGGTTTGGAAGATTAATCCATTTGCTTTTTATGCGTTGTGGAAATATGCCGAAACGTTTGGTGATGCGGCGACGATTTGGGCAAATAGCCAAAGTGCGTTTTGGCTGGAATTTAATGATCAGCCTTCGGATACGCTGTTGTTGAATATGCCGCTGGTGCATAATGCGTATATTGCGGGTTACTGGGGGTATTTGGAGCTGGAGAAGCTGGCTGGACAGCCAGAGTCGGTGAATGTGCGTAATGAGTTGAATCGTTTGTTGCAATTGCGGGCGAATAATCTGACACCGAATACTGCTTATCTGACGTTTAATCAGTCGCCGTATTGCCGTACGTTGAATGTGTCGAGTAATTTTATGTATCTGACGCCAGAGCTGGCAGGGTATTTGCGGGATAATGCGATGGATAAGGTAACGGCCGTTCTCGATGAATTCCACACGGTTGCCCCTTACTGGTTTGTTACCCTTTTCTCTGGTGGCTATGCTGAAAATGCGATTGTCCCTATCTATGATGCTCACTCTATTTTCATGGCACATGCCCTTATTTTGCAAGAGTCAGGGCAAGACCTGGAGAAATATCTGGATGTGCCTGTGTTTGCCCGTGGTGACCTTTATTACATTCAGAAGTTGGTAGCAACGATTGAAAATCAGGCTAAAGGGTTTTCTATGACGATAACGCCATCGGTGCAGCGTGTGGATACTGGCGGAACGGCCGTTTTTACCATAGACCTGCAACCGACCGGCAACTTTACCGACACTGTGACCCTGACCTTCAATAACCCTGATCCGGTTAACCTGACTGTGGCTGCGGCTCAAACCACTTTCAATAGCTTGCCGGCTCAGACAACCCTGACCCTCACTGACAAACATGCCAATTTGAACACACCACTTTGGTACAACGTGACTGTGACAGCTACCGGCGGCAATGAGCAGGCTACGACGACGGTTTCGTTGCTCATCAACGGTCTTGATGTATTTTTGCCGGTAATCAGACGGTAAAGGGGGAGCATGATGAACGTACGGTTAAAACGGCCGTTTTCCGGCCTTCTATTCACCCTGTCCTTACTTCTGATAACCGGTTACTGGTTTGGTTCAGTTCACACTCAGGCTCAAACCAGTGTGACCCGCCGTATCAACGTGCCTTACACCACCAAAACAGAGAATGACCCTGACGGCATTCCCGTTCCTGATCGCGCCATCTTCTGGTTTGGTAAGGTTGGTCCCACTGATGATAACTACGCTGATGTTCGGCTCATTTACAACGACGAAAAACTTCATATTACGGTTCACGTGATTGACCGGTTACTTTACTACAAACAAAACCCTTCCCCTGCTGAAATGACAGATTGGGATGCTGTAACGCTTTATTTGGATACCGATGGGAACGTTGGCAATGCGCCAGATAGTAGTAGTTATCAGTTTGTAGCCCAGGTAAACTGGAATGAAGCCCGAGATGGGTACCAGGCAGCCTATCAAGGGGATGGGAGTGGCTGGACGGCCGTTTCCATCCCCTTCGAAACGGTTGACGGCTGGCAAGGACAGGGCTTCAACAACACCGCTGAAGATGCAGGTTGGAACGTCACTTTTCGAATCCCTTACACCAGCCTGGGGATGAGCGGTCCACCACCGCAAGGAACAGAGTGGGGCTTGGCCCTCATTCTTCACGACAATGATGGGGGGGCCGTTATTCCTGACAAAACCTGGCCAGAAAGCATGAGCGCGACCAGTCCAGCCAGTTGGGGAATTCTCCATTTTGGTTTGCCTGCCTACACGCCACCTGTGGCTACCCCAGGTGATTTGGTGACTATTAAACATGGTGTTAATGGTCAGACAGTTATTGATGGCCATGTGGGTGGCGACACAACATGCGCGGGCGAAATCCCTCCATTTTGGCCTACATGGGGGAATAATAACTATGCCGGTGATCCGGAGTTGAATGTACAGAACCAGTGGAATCTGGGAGACTGGCCATGTTTTTCTAAATACTACGTTACTTATCCGCTAGATAGCTTGCCGCCAGGCAAAGCCATTATCTCGGCGACGCTAACGATGTACCATTTTGGTAATTCGTTGCCCTCAGAGGCGCAGCCGTCATTGATTCAGGTTTTCACGATTGCAGATGATTGGAATGAAAGTACGCTGACGTGGAATAATGCCCCGTTGGCTGTGGAGAATGTGAGTCGTACGTGGGTCGATCCACTTCCGGCTGGGCCACCTTATCCTAATGTACCAATTACATGGGATGTGAGCCAGGCGGTGGCTGATGCGTATGCGGCTGGTGAACCATTACGATTGGCGTTGTATTCGGCGGATAGTGCGCGGCATAGTGGTAAGTATTTTCGTTCGTCAGATGCGAATGAGTCAGTACGGCCGTTTCTGACGGTGCGCCTTGGTGATCTGGATGGCTTTACAACGGCCGTTTCACCTGCGATGCAACAGGGAAGCCCAGGCACAACGGCCGTTTATACACTCGATCTCCAGCCTGTGGGTACATTCAACAAAACACTTACCCTTTCTGCGACTAACCCTGATGCGACAAACCTTTCTGTTTCCCTGTCTCAAACCAGCCTCACGCCGCCGGGTCAGGTTACGATCACCCTTACCGACAAACACGCACCTGGCTTTACCGGCAGTGTGTTCTATGCAGTGCCGGTTACCATCACCGATGGTACAGTCAGCGAACAGCAGACGGTTTATTTGCTTATCAACGGCTATCAAAACTTTTTGCCTGCGGTGCAAAGATAGATGATGGGAAAAACGGCCGTTCTCCGCAGAATTTGCCTGGGCAATAATGATGGAGAACGGCCGTACTCAGCTCAACCACCCCGCCGCGGGCAACCAACAACTCCTCTGCGCTTTTTTTATGATCCGGAAACGGCCGTTTTACCTTCACCCCCTGCTAGGCTATAATCACCCTGACGCCGCCTGTGTGCGGCCAGCCCAAAAATCAACAGCACATTGCTGTAAAACAACATAACCTAAGGAGAAAAACAAATATGCCCAAAGCATTAATTACCGGCATTACCGGCCAGGACGGTTCTTATCTTGCCGAATTCCTGCTGGCCAAAGGCTACGAAGTCATTGGCATGGTACGTCGTACCAGCACCATCAACTTCCACCGCATTCAGCACATTCAGGACAAAATCACCCTTGTCCCTGGCGATCTTTGCGACCAGGTTTCCCTTGTGCATTTGCTTGAAGAACACCGTCCGGACGAAGTGTACAACCTTGCTGCCCAATCCTTTGTCCAGACATCCTGGAACCAGCCTGTCTTTACTGGCGATGTCACCGCACTTGGCGTCACACGGATTCTCGACGCCATCCGCATCGTCGATCCCAAAATTCGCTTTTATCAGGCCAGCTCCAGCGAAATGTTTGGCAAAGTGCGCGAAGTACCCCAGCGTGAAACAACCCCCTTTTATCCTCGGAGCCCTTACGGCGTCGCCAAAGTATATGGTCACTGGATCACCGTCAACTACCGGGAAAGCTATGATATGCACTGTACATCCGGCATTTTATTCAATCACGAAAGCCCGCGCCGTGGTTTGGAATTTGTAACTCGTAAAATTACCCATCATGTGGCCAAAATAAAACTGGGTTTGACCAACGAACTTCGCCTGGGCAACCTGGATGCTCGCCGCGACTGGGGATTTGCTGGTGATTACGTCGAAGCGATGTGGTTGATGCTTCAGCGTGATAAGCCTGCCGACTATGTAATTGCTACCGGACAAACGCATTCTGTGGAAGAATTTTTGCAGGTTGCATTTGATTATGTCGGACTGGACTGGCATGATTATGTGGTGCAAGATCCACGTTTTATGCGCCCGGCTGAAGTGGACTTGTTGGTAGGTGATGCCAGTAAGGCGAAACGAGAGTTGGGCTGGGAACCGCGTGTTTCCTTTGAGGAACTTGTCAAAATGATGGTGGATGCTGATATTCGCCTGCTTCAGGAAGGGGAAACGCCCATGTAAACGGCCGTTTTTCCCACAATCACCTTGCTACCAACACCCAACTCAAAACACCAAAACAAAAAACACCCAAATTAACTAAACGGTTATATCAATACCAGGAGAGACATTATGAGCGATATCAAATTTGGAACCGATGGCTGGCGAGGCCGCATTGCCGAAGACTACACATTCGACAATGTACGCCGATGCACCCAGGGATTTGCCACATTCCTTAAGCAAAAAGGACTTGCAGAAAAAGGTGTTGTCATTGGCCACGACAAACGCTTTCAGGCTGAGTACTTTGCCGCCGCCGCGGCAGAGGTCATGGCTGCCAATGGCATCAAAGTTTGGCTGACAGAAGGCGCAACCCCCACACCGGCCGTTTCCTACTCCGTAGTCGACAAACAGGCTGGTGGGGCCATTAACATCACTGCCAGCCACAACCCGCCGTGGGATTGCGGTTTCAAAGTGCGCGATCCGCTGGGTGGAGCTATCCCACCTGACGACCTCAAAAAAATCGAAGCAGTTATCCCCCCTATCAATCAAGTGCGCCGAATGAAATTGGACGACGCCCTTTCCGATGGTCTGGTTACTCGCTTCAATCCAGCTCCAGCCTACATCGCTCAGCTAAATCGGTTAATTGACATCGAGCCTATTCGGCAGGCTGGTTTTAAGGTGCTGGTAGATTGCATGTGGGGTAATGGTGCCGGCTGGTTCCCCCGCCTGCTGGCTGATGGCGCAACAACTGTTCATGAGGTACACAACGAACGAAATCCAATTTTCCCTCACATGACCCGTCCTGAACCGATCCCCCCAAATGTTGATCACGGTCTCGGATTTGTGCGCTCCCTGGGTGCAGATGTGGCCATTATCAACGATGGCGATGCAGATCGGGTAGGATTTGGAGACGAAAACGGTAATTTTATTGATCAGCTACGAGTTTACGGGTTGCTGGGATACTATTTCCTGGAACTTCGTGGTGAGCGAGGCCCCATTGTTAAAACCATTTCTACAACCAAGATGCTTAACAAATTGGGACAAATTTATGGTGTGCCCGTGTATGAAACTGGTGTTGGCTTTAAGTACATTGCCCCCAAAATGGTGGAAGTAGATGCCATGATAGGCGGAGAGGAAAGCGGGGGGTATGCTTTTCGGGGGCATGTTCCGGAACGTGATGGTCTGCTGGCGGGGCTGTTTTTGCTGGATATGATGGTGCGTACTGGCAAGAAGCCATCTCAATTACTGGATTTGCTCTTTGAGAAGGTGGGTGCTCATTACTATAAGCGAGTGGATTCTACTTTTGATCAGGAGCGCAAGGCAGAAATTCAGGCAAATGTGGCTCAAGCCCATCCGAAACGAATTGGTGGCCTGAAGGTGACAGACATTGTGACGATTGATGGTCATCAGTTCTTGATGGAAGATGGGGGGTGGTTGCTGGTGCGGTTTAGTGGTACGGAGCCGATTATTCGGGTCTATTGTGAAACAACGCATGAGGACAAGGTGGATGACATTTTGGCGGATGGTCTGAAATTGGCTGGCCTGGCCTGATGGTGTGGCTTTCTATCTTTTAGGTTGTTAATTGTCCCTCTCTTGAGAATGTACTGGAGAGGGATATTTTTTTGTATTTTGTGATGACGACCAAAAAATTTGCAAGTAATTTAGAGGTTGTTTAGAGGTTATTTGTCGTTCAACCCCTTGACCCAATTCCCTCTTTTTGCTTTAATGCCGTTATTCACGCCAGTAACAATTACATACGCAGACAAAAACATCAATATTCAGGTATATGCCTTGTCAACTTTGTTCTTTA
>RFGV01000323.1 GCA_003696605.1 Chloroflexota bacterium
GCCGTGATGAGCCAGGGGTAGATGGCATTGGGGCCGCCGTAAACATATGTGGTGCGCTGGTTTAATTCATTCTCCACCCAGTCAATCAGGAGGCCGTCGCCAGTATAATGCAGTTCCGTCGGGTTCCCCCAAGCCCGGTTCAGGTCATTGGCGGGGGACCAGTTCACACTCATCTGTCCACATTGTCCGGCCTGGTTCCCCATCTCCGGCAGTGTCCAGACCTGGGTTAGTAAGCCGTAGGCGCCATATCCATACCGGGTATCGGCCGTTTGGAAACGGCCGTTGGCACAATCAGCCGCAATGATTGCCCGTTCCCATGTCAACTGGTCACTCCGCCCCAGCGTTTGGTTATCTGGTTCCAGGTTTGTACCATACAAATATAACGTCAGCTTCTTTATCTTGACCTCATTGTTTTCATTGGCCCACACCCCCTCGAACCAGGGTGCGGCTCGCCAGGCGGTGCCACTATTTGTAGCATACCCCACTATTGTGGTGCGCTGTGTCTCGGCCGACAAAACCAGTTCGGTGTGGGTGCGGAACCCCCATTGTCGGTTCCCCTGATAGGCCGGGTCATAACGATACCTGGAAACGGCCGTTAGTTCATCCGTGGCCTGCCAGCCGTAAGTCGTCTGGCGTTCTTCATACAAACACACCCAACCGGTATTGAAATTGGTAGTGGGACAATTACTGCCCCCCAATGCCCAGAAAAACGTCTTCTCTTGTCGCCGCTGTTTATCATTATCATTCTCCCAATAGGTCGTTTCTCTCTTCTGGCGGCCATACAACAACGGAGCGCCACCCCCATTCCCCGGCACGTAATACTCGTACTCAGTGCGGCTTAAGAACTGCCGGGCGCCATTCACATACTCATACGTATTGACGGCTACTATCTGGTGTCCCACCAATTTGAAAGACCCGTTTCCAGAGCCGCTATAGCATTGACCCACTTTGTCATAACAAGGATTGACATATTCGAATATTTGTTCCTGGGCCGGATTCGTTTGCCCATAAATGTGTGTCACGCCATCCCAAATTCGCAACTGGTTCACACGCCAATTCCGGGCGCCGTTTGCCTGCCCCCCGGTATCCCCGTAACTGAATTCATACACCCCACCATACCCGTTATTTACTCGGTTAAGGTACGGGTATGTATAATATACGTTCTCACCATTATATGTACCAACGCCCGATGTTAAATCTGTATAGGCAAAAGTGACTGCTGGCCAGGTTGAACCATTGCTCTCTACCCGCTGAATGCGGTCCAATACCCGGCGCACAGAGTTGTTGGGGCAATAGACGCCACTGCCGCCAGGGCAGGGCACTTCCCGCTGGGTCAAGTTGTATCGCCATTTGTTTTCCCATTGACCAGCCCCGTTACGGATGCGGGTTTGGACGGCGCTTAAGGAAACCCGTGTCCGAAAAATCGGCGCCTTGCCATCTGCCTGGTCGTACACATCACTATTACGCGGTGTCCATTCAAATACAACCTCTGCCTGCCAATGGTTGGCATTATTCCGGTCGGGACTGGCCATATTGTTATTGTAACGTATCCGTTGCGGCCAGATATCTACTTCCCGACACACGGGGGCGGATAAGCCAGCAGGGATATAACCGGTACAGCCACTGACCCCCGCCGCTCTACTGGCCGCATATAAAATGACCATTTGGTTGGTATGCCCATCTGTTACCTGGTCCAGAAACCAACGATATACGGCCGTTTTGTCCACTTTCCCCGTATAGGGCAGGGTACTGTCTTGGGGATTATTGGTCGAATTGGTACGGAACAAGATTTGTTCAGAATCTTCATAATAACCGAAACGATATACCCGCCCATCGGTCTGCCGCACCAGCCAATACTGACCACTCACATTGGCGCCCCCCGCTGTGTACTGTTCCACCCGCAAATGTGGCCCGTTCTTGGCCTCGTAACGCACACAGTTGCTACCGCAGGATACCGGGTTTTTCAGCTCGTAATTGGCTCCATTTAAATAGAGCGTAAATTTGTTGGCCATTACAGTGCTGTCCGGATCCCCCCCACAAAGCCATTCGTAGTTCCCGCCCCAGCAGTAATGGATATTCTCCCGCACGATAACGGGGATGCCCGTCAGTGACCAGCCTGCACCGTACTGGTTGGAGTCGAACCAGCCAATTTGTCCGTCAACGGTGCGGGAGTTGTAGGTCAGGCTCAGCTGTGGCCCCAGGTTGTTGCGAGCGGGCGGGGTTTCCAGCGGATAACTGTAGGTGGCGGTACCAGCAAACAGCGCCGGTACTGGCTCAATGGGACGAAATACCCAGCCCCGGGGCTCTTCTGGCTGCTCAGCGGCGGCGGTCGCTAATTGAGTCATCACAGGTTGGTTGTTGTCTTCTCTTTGTAACCAGAGGGTGCCCCAGGCTAACAAAATGGTTTCACCATCTTTGTTTTTTCCTTCCAGTCGTAACGTATAATCCCCTGGAGCCAGGTCTGTGGTCGTGTGCAGTTTGTACGTGGCTGTGCGGGTTTGGCCGGCCGGAAGGGCCGGGATGGTCCAGGTGGGGGCAGGGCGACGTCCCAGTGATATTCCTTCAGGCAGAAAGAGTTGGAGGGTGATGGCGGACACCGTTTGGGGGCTGCTGTTGGTAATGTTTATTTGCAGGGAGGTGGTTTCACCGGCCGCAATTTGTGCCGGGGTCATGGTGAGTTGGGCGACCAGAGATGCGGAACCAGAATATGCGGGGGGGGTAGTTGCGGATGGCCCCATATCTGGGGGTGCCCAGGCGTATGTGGTTCCATTGAGGCACAGGAAAAAGAGGGCTAAAAGGCTGATACGCATCCAAGAGGAAAATAACTGGCTGGGGTATATACGGGTCACAATGAAACTCCTTTTGTGATGTAAAGAACAAAGTTGACAAGGCATATACCTGAGTATTGATGTTTTTGTCTGCGTATGTAATTGTTACTGGCGTGAATAACGGCATTAAAGCAAAAACAGGGAATTGAGTCAAGGGGTTGAACGACAAATAACCTCTAAATAACCTCTAAATAACCTCTAAATTACCTCTAAATTACCAATGGGGGGGTGTGAATGCTGCCAATTTGAGCAATATGTGCACAGATTGGGTTTATGAAAAGTAACTATACAGGTCATACCAAAAACTAACCGTGAAGCGTGCAAAGGACGCCAAGAATTAAGGAAAAATTCGTTCTTTCTTCAATTCGTTGTCCTGCTCCCCGCCGAAAACAAATCCAGACCTGAATAGTTACTATGAAAATAGGCGCTGGCTTTTGCGGAAATTGAACTTGATTGGGAAGCAGAGGTGATAAGAGTCAATTAGTTTGGTATATTGCTAATGTCAGGTGGCTACTGAACAAA
>RFGV01000324.1 GCA_003696605.1 Chloroflexota bacterium
CGACACCACCCCAGCCCGTACCCAGCGCCAACCTTCTGCCTAACCCATCCTTTGAAGAAGGCTGGTACAACCAAAACGGCATTCCCGAACTCCAGTTACCCAACGGCTGGATTTTTGAATACGACGAAGGCCCCAATCCATTCGACAGCGCTCCCTGGAGCGCATTTGTTCGTCCCGAAACCCGCGTACTGCCCGACTTTCAGCTCCCCCCCCAAGACCGGGCTACCTTTATATGGGATGGTCAATACACAATCAAAATGTTCAAAGGAAACGGGGCAATCAGCTTCCGCCTGATGACTGATGTCGCCCTGCAACCGGGAACTTACCTGTTTGAAATCAATGTATTTCCCGATTTGGTGAGCGAATGGCGCAACGGCCAAAAAATCTGGGCGCCCGATCCTTACTCCGGCGAAATTCGCTTCATCATTGGTAGCGGCGGTAGCGACTGGATCCTCCCTGCTTTTGGCCAAAAGAATACACTCACCCACACGTTTACCATTTCTGAGCCACAAACGATTCGCATCGGTGTCGCCATTCGTGGACGATACGCGCTGGCAAATAATGGCTGGTTTATGGACGACTGGGGATTGTTCCGTATCGGTGACTAGAAATTTGCCCGAAAAACTGTACCTGTAAACGTAAACGTGCAACGTTTGGGGTTGAATTCACGTAATATACAATGATAATGACCCAAATTTGCCCAAAATCCGTTTAACAAGGAGTGATGTGCGTCATGAGTGAAGAACCAACCCCTGATGTAAATGAAATAAAGGAACGGTTAAAGATTGAGGTAGAGGTGGAGGGTGAGCCGTCGGCGGAACAACAGGAACAGCAGCCACGTAAGGATGTGGCGGCAGAATTAAGAGAGATGGGGCAGAAGTTTACAGAGACTTTGCGAGCTGCCTGGCAAAGTGAAGAGCGACAAAAGATTGAGGTAGAGCTCCGAGAAGGACTGAAGTCTTTTGCGGATGAGGTCGATCACCTGATTCATGAGTTGAAGGAGGGTGAAACGGCCGAAAAAGTGAAGAAAGAAGCTACCGAGATCAAGGTACAAATCAAATCGGGTGAACTGGGACAAAAGGCAAAAGAGGGATTGGCAACCAGTTTGCGGTGGTTAAGCCAGGAATTGGGACGCCTTGCTGATCAGTTCACCACTACTGAGAAGGCCGCCCAGCCAGAAACGGCCGAATCTTCCACCGATACCGACACTGAAACAACCGAGAACTAAATGAAAAAGGGACTGGTGTATTCAAACCAGTCCCTTTTTACTATGCCTGTACTTGTGGCAATACCCCCTTGGCCATTGCTTCCAGCCCATCCAGATCATCCAAATCGAGCCATTGCAGCATGACACGCTGCACACCTGCGTTGGCCAGATGACCAAGCTGGTCCACAATTTCGTTGGCTGTGCCAACTACCACACCTAACTGACGCATTTGTTCGGCCGTTCGTTTGCGAGCCGCCAGCTTGTCGGCTACCTCAGCCGGAGAACGCCCAAAAATACAGCCGGTCATCATAGAGCGACGAACATCGGCAGGAGAACGGCCGTTTTCCACCAGCAACTCATTCAACAACTCATTTCGTTCCCGAAACCGCTCTGGCGACAAAAAAATGGCATTCCATTCCGTTGCATACCGGGCTACCAGCGGCAACGTTCGTCGTGGACCATTTCCACCAATTAAAATCGGTGGTCCGCCTGGCCGTTGCGGACGAGGGAGCAAAATCGCCTCTTGCAATCGGTAAAACCGACCGGAAAAATCAACTGGTGTATCACTTTGCAACAGGCGGCTGATAACTTCCAGCCCTTCCTGAAACCGGGCAAATCGATTGGGAATATCCAGCAAATCCCAGCCATAATTCCGATGTTCCCGTTCTTGCCAGCCAGCCCCTAGCCCCAGAGTTAAACGGCCGTTTGACAAATCATCCACCGCACAGGCCATTCGTGCTGTCATTGTAGGATGACGAAATGATACTGGTGATACCAGCGGCCCAAACTCAATTCGTGACGTATGGCTGGCCAGCCACGTCAACGATACCCACAACTCCAACGAATCCTTGTCTGGCGGGTTAGCATTGGTATAGTGGTCAGAACGATAAAGCCCGGCAAATCCCAACGCTTCAACGGCGCTGGCAATTTTTTGCCATCGCGGCCAGTTCAGACCATTTTGTCCCTCAATCATAATGGCAACTTCAATCATATCTCCTGCCTCCTTTGCACATACCAACGAGATGCTGGCACATCTATTTTACGCGTTTGTTCAAATGGTCCCCCCTATCAAAGAAATACAAAAAACGCCCGTCGCGTACTTACGGACGGGCGTTTGACATCACATACATGTCTGATTTCAGACGTCAGGATGCATTGACATTGTCCAGATGGGGCAAAATCTGTGCCAGAATCCGATCTTTGGGCATAGCCCCGGTAATGCGCTCCACAACCTGACCATTCTTGAACAGCATCAGAGTGGGAATGCCCACAATGCCATATCGCCCAGGAATGGCCGGATTTTCGTCCACATCTACCTTGCCCACTTTCAGGACATCCCCATATTCTTCAGCGATAGCATGAACATGGGGGGCGATCATGCGGCACGGACCGCACCAGTCTGCCCAAAAGTCCACCAGGACGGGCTTGTCGGATTCGAGGACTTCCTTTTGGAAAGTTGCGTCGGAAATTGCTAATGGTTCAGCCATTATTATTTGCTCCTTAACTGTAAAAATTTCGCGTTTGCTCTTAATAGACGCGGCTAGTTGTGATATTCTTACTTGCGAGTTTATCGGATGTGTAAACCATGTCAAGAATTTGGCAGAAGTTTTGAGTATGTTTCTGGAAATTATCATAAAAGGAGGATGCGCGTGAGTGATGAGATGTTAATTACAAACGGCCGTTTAGTTACCTGGAATACCCCTAATGAAATAATCGAAAATGGGGGAATATACATAAAAAACGGCCGTATTGCCGAAATCGGCCCCAGCCAAACCCTGCTCCAGAAATATCCCAACGCCCCCCAGCTTGACGCCCACCAGCAACTCGTCATGCCCGGCAACATTTGTGCCCACACCCACTTTTACGGAGCATTCGCACGTGGCATGGCCATCCCCGGCCCCCCCATGAAAGACTTCCCTGACATCCTGGAGCGACTCTGGTGGCGACTGGATCGCGCCCTTTTCGATGTCGATGTCAAATACAGCGCCCTCGTTTCTCTGATAGACGCCATCAAACACGGCACCACCACACTCATAGACCATCACGCCAGCCCCAATGCCATAGACAGTTCCCTTGATCAGATTGCTGATGCTGTCGAACAAGCTGGTGTGCGGGCTGCACTTTGCTACGAAGTGACCGACCGCAACGGTGCCGAAGGAACACAGGCTGGCATCAGTGAAAACGTTCGCTTTCTCCATTCCCTCAAAGAGCGACAGAGCAATCTGTTAGCCGGTACATTTGGCTTACATGCATCCCTTTCTCTCAGCGATGAAACCCTGGCCGATTGTGTAGCTGCTGCCCGCGAGCTGGATACCGGCTTCCATATCCACGTGGCAGAACATGAAGCAGATGAATACGACTCGCTCTATAAATATGGCAAACGGGTGGTGCATCGGTTGGCTGATGCGGGTATCTTGGGGCCAAAAAGTATTGTTGCTCATTGTGTGCATGTGGACGCAGCCGAGATGAACCTGTTGCGCGATACGGGGACTTGGGTAACCCACCAGCCACGCAGCAACATGAATAATGCTGTTGGTGCCGCAGATGTTGAAAGTATGTTACGCTTGGGAATTCCGGTTTGTCTGGGAAATGATGGTTTTAGTAACAATATGTGGGCAGAATGGAAAACTGCCTATTTGCTTCACAAAGTTGCTCATCGCGATCCACGGCGGGCAAATGGTATGGACATTGTGCAGATGGGCATTTACAATAATGCAGCACTGGCGCAGGTGTTTTGGCCTGATTTGCCGATGGGTAAGCTGGTGACGGGAGCCGCGGCGGATATTATTTTTGTGGATTATCATGCAACAACGCCTTTAACGGCCGATAATTTGCCCTGGCATATTCTCTTTGGCTTTGAGAGCAGCATGGTTACTACAACAATCGTCGCGGGTAAGGTGTTAATGCAAGATCGGCAATTGTTGACTCTGGATGAGGCAGAAATAACCGCTCGAAGTCGGGAACTGGCCGCGGAGGTGTGGGAGCGGTTTCTGAAGTTGAGCGAATAATAAATTTTGTGGAATGATGGAGGCATACATTGAAGATAGCAATTTTGGGTGGAACAGGTGATGAAGGATTTGGCTTGGGTTTTCGTTGGGCACGAGCCGGGCATGAAATTATTATTGGTTCGCGGAAGGCAGAGAAGGGGGCAAAGGCTGCTGCTGATTTGGCGGCGCGGTTGCCAGGTGCTCAGGTCTCCGGTACGGATAATCTGACGGCTGCCCGCCAGGGAGAGGTGGTTGTTTTGTCTGTGCCGTATGAAGCGCAGGCAGCTACGCTGGCGTCGGTACAGGAGGCGTTGGCAGGTAAGTTGTTGGTTACGGTGGTGGCGCCAACGGGAGAGAAGAAGGCGCGTGTGCGGCGGTTGCCGAGTGGCAAGTCGGCCGCAGAAGAGGCGCAGGAGCAGTTGGGGGAGGCAACTCGGGTAGTGGCGGCGTTTCAGAATATTGGAGCGCATTATTTGTTGGATCCGGATTATGTGATGGATTGTGATGTGCTGGTGTGTGGCCAGAAGAAGGCGGATAAGGAATTGGTGATGCAATTGTGTCGGGATGCTGGTTTTCGGGGGGTGAATGCGGGCGCGTTGGAGAATGCCAGTGTGGTGGAGGGGTTAACGGCCGTTTTGATTGCGGTGAATGTGATTTATAAGGTGAAGAGTGCGGGAATTCGCATAACGGGGATTTGATGGGATACGAAGTGACATTAACGGCCGTTTCTGGCATTCCCCATGTCCACGCTGGTGATGATCTAGCTGGATTGATCCTGACTGCACTGGCTCAAAATCAATTGACATTGCAGCCAGGTGATGTGTTAGCTGTGGCCCAAAAGATTGTTTCCAAGGCAGAAGGACGATTGGTGCGCCTGGCTGATGTGACACCTGGTGCCGAAGCCTTGCGTGTGGCCGCGATTACAGAAAAAGACCCCCGTGTTGTAGAGCTTATCTTGCAGGAGAGCGAAGAGATATCCCGTATGCGACCGGGTTTGCTTATTGTGCGCCATCGGTTGGGCTTCACCAGTGCCAATGCGGGTATTGACCGCTCAAATGTGGCGGATGGGGAAGAGGCTGTGCTCTTGTTGCCGCGTGATCCAGATGTTTCGGCGCGTCGGTTGCGCCAGACAATTGCAGAGCGTACTGGCGTGAATGTGGGGGTGGTGATTACAGATAGCCACGGACGGCCGTTTCGGTTAGGCACAGTAGGTGTGGCAATTGGGGTGGCCGGTTTACCGGCACTTTGGGACAGACGGGGGGAGCCAGATTTATATGGGTACACGTTGCAACATACAACAGTGGGGGTGGCCGATGAAATTGCGGCTGCGGCCGGGTTGTTGATGGGACAGGCAGCCGAAGGGATTCCGGTTGTGTTAGTGCGTGGTTTACGTTTGCCAGAAGCTGATGGCCGGGCAACAGATTTGGTGCGGCCAAAAGAGATGGATTTGTATCGGTAAAGGTTGAAGTCTGGTAGTGTTACTGGACAGGTACAGGTGACAATGACGCGAAAATTGTGGCGTTTGTTTTGTTTTTGGGTGTTAATTGCCGGGATAACAGCTTGTCAGACAGATGATTTGAGTGTGCCGACACGGGCAATGGCTGCTGTTTTGCCCACAAATACCCCACAGGGGATCCCGCCTACGTATACGCCTGTGCCGGAAACGGCCGTTTTTACCCCCACCCCAATAACCACCCGACCTACCTC
>RFGV01000325.1 GCA_003696605.1 Chloroflexota bacterium
CCCCTAGGCACATTCAGGTGGCACCAGATACCCCCGGTTATCCAGACGAAGTAAGCCTTGTTGCAACATGATTTCTATCTGGTAGCTTACATCCTTGCGCCGATACCGGGAAAAACGGCCGTATTCCGGAAAGCTCATATCCCGCCAGGACTTTGCCCCTACCAGCATCTTGGCCAGGCCGCTGCGCGTGAACTGGCCAGGATAGCTATTAACGGCAGCAAGAATAGCCTGTTGTAAAGAAGAAAGTGTTGGCAGTGATGACATGCCCCTCCTAAAACGGTACATCATCTCCAGCCGATCCGGACACCCGCTGATACCAATCAGTCAGCCACCTCATCGCTTCCTCAAACTTGTTGGCCGGTAACTGCTTATAACTGGTAATTCCAAATTGACGGTACAACTGCCCGTAAATCGCGCCATACTCATTTCTGTTTGTCTTCTTTTGCATCTCTACCGCAATGGCTTTCACGGCCTGGCTAATTTGCATGGCCTGGTCTGGCGTCACAAACCGCTCCGGATTACCCAGGCTGGCTTCCAGTTCCTCTAACCGCTGCTCATGCTCTTCCAGTTTGGAGGCATGTGTTTCCAGCCGGGCCTCTAGAATAAGCTGCTGGCGCGCCATCTTCATAATTGCTGTAGCCATCTTGTACGCCTGAGCAGCAGGCGAGTCATTAGTCAGCAGATCTTCAAAATCTGAATCGGTTGTCAACCGCCCTTCCTGAAATGCTTCAAACAGCACCCTGTAGCAACGCTCTTGATAGAGAATCACTTTTTCCCTGAGTTCGGGCTTTACGCGCGTGGCCGAAATACCAAAAAGAAAGCCGTTCAGGTAATCGAGGGGTAAACAAAGCATATTGGGATTCCCCCCTTTTCGTGCTTTTTCAGGGTTTGTTGCCGTAATGGCAACAAACGTCGCCCACTTACTCAGCACAGGATCGCGACGAATACGGCGTGTCTGCGCCGACCAGTCCAGGCCTAAATATTCACAAATCGGGCGCAAAGGCACATAAATTCGCCGTTCACCTTCAACCTGAACCAATACGGCCGTTATCTCATCATCATAAAAAATCACCTGTTTTTGTTCTATTGGAACCAGCGCACTTTCAGCCATTGCTATTTCTCCATCTATATTCAATTATCTCCCCACCCCAGCGGACAACATGCAAACAGCACAATTCGTATGAGTCTAAATCATGACGGCCGTTTTGCAACTGCCACCACTAAAAATTCTGTCCTGCACTCAACGATCTATCCGAATCCTGGCCTTGACTACAGGCTCATCAACCACCTGTGGCCGCATCCCCCTGTCAAACTGCTGCAAACCTACCAGCACCAACCATTCATAAAAATCCATCTTCCTGTACCCTTCCGCCTCGGCAATTGCTTCAATCTCATCAATTGTTACCGGGTCCAGAAAAATAGTTTTCCGAATTCTGCCAGCAGCATCAGTCTTGCGCCCGGCCACCCGGGCTGCCTTGCGCCGACCAGACCGGGTCTGTTCCAGCGGATTATCAAAAGCCGCCTTTTTCTTCCTTGGGGGCGACGGCCCCACTTCATCATCCGGAATCAAATTAAATTTCTTTCTAGCCATTGAACACCCTCTCTACAATTGACGCATATACCCGGGCTGGGGCAGAAGCGGGCGCATACTCAAACAAGGTTTTACCACCAGCAGCCGGCGCTTCCTTAACATACACACTTTCCGGCACAGGCTCACTCACCAAATCCCGCCCATAAAACGACTTCATCCGTTCCACCACCTGCATGGCCAACACCTGGCGGGCGGGCAACATGGTTGGTATCACCAGACTGACGCGGGCTTTGAACTTGCGCGGATTCTCTTGCTGCAAATTGTACAAATCATCCGTATGCTGACGCGCCCCTACCAGACTGACATGATCGGTCTTGACCGGCACAATGACCTCATCAGCAAAGTTATAGACCGCCCGCTTCAACGTATCCAGCTTGGGCGGACAGTCAATAATGATAAAGTCAAAATGATCAAGCAAGGGGGCAAGGGCATCAGCCAGGATAGTATCCAGGTCGAAGCCAGAACGGCGTGCCGTGCGCATCGTCGTCATGATCACCAGGTCTTGGGTAACATCTTCCAAATTACGGCTGGCCGGTAGCAGATACAGATTGGGGCGGGGTAATCCTTCCTCTGCCCGATCTACCGAAATAATATTGTCCTGCAACAGTCCCACATTTTCAGGTTCCAGCAACACATTTCCCACACACAACTCTTCTGCCTGAACATCAGCTCGCACCCCAAACATATCGGCCTGGTTCCCCTGGGGGTCGAGATCAACCACCAGAACGTTCGCACCGTTCTTGTACTTGCGACACATACGGGCCAGACCATCGGCCAATACAGCCGCCGTTGTGGTCTTCCCCACCCCACCTTTATTGTCAGCCACAGCAATTACTCGTGTGTTCATACCCTGATCCAGCTCCTTTGTAAACAATTGTTTACTATTGTACACAATTTGTTTACATTGTCCACAATTGTTTACAAAAATCAAAATTTGCGCCATATGGCGCGAAACGGAGTAGGGTAGGGGGAATTGGCTGCAAAAACCAATACGGCCGTCTACGGGCAAATTTTGCGGGTTTTAGGCAAAATCAGTGTCACTC
>RFGV01000326.1 GCA_003696605.1 Chloroflexota bacterium
AGCCCCGGCATCCGTAGCCCCGGCATCCGTAGCCCCGGCATCCCTATGCCGGGCGAGTCAGTCACCGCCCCGGCGGGCATTGGGATGCCCCGCCTACGGAGTAAACGGCTATTTTCAAGGGAGAGGCTTGTGACAGCACAAACCGCAGAACACCAACGCCTGAGGGCGTATCATCAACGCCAATCGAACTGGAAAAACTGGGGGCCTTACCTCAGCGAACGGGCCTGGGGCACCGTGCGCGAAGATTACAGTGAACACGGCGAAGCCTGGGACTACTTTCCACACGACCATGCCCGCAGTCGAGCCTACCGCTGGAACGAAGATGGTCTGGCCGGTATCAGCGACCGCCACCAATATCTCTGTTTCGCCCTGGCTCTCTGGAATGGGCGCGACTCTATCCTTAAGGAACGGTTGTTTGGCCTGACCGGGCCGGAAGGCAACCACGGAGAGGATGTCAAAGAGTATTACTTCTACCTCGACAGCACTCCCACCCACAGCTACATGAAGATGCTCTACAAATACCCGCAGGTCGAATTTCCCTATGGTGATTTGGTGGCAGAAAACGGGCGGCGGGGGACGAATGATTTTGAGTATGAACTGCTCGATACCGGCGTGTTTGCCGAAAACCGCTACTTTGATGTGCTGGTCGAATATGCCAAAGCAGATGAAAACGACATCCTCATCCAAATCAGTGTGACCAACCGCGGGCCGGAAGCCGCCGCGTGCCATACTTTGCCCACCCTGTGGTATCGCAACACCTGGAGTTGGGGCTACAAAGCCGGCCCGATGGGCGACGTGCCGGGCAAACCAACGCTCAGGCAAATTGCGGGAACAGGCAAGTTCCTGGCCCTGCAAGGCGACCACCCGGCTCAGGGCAGGTATTTCTTGTATGCCGAGGGAGCCTCTGACCTGTTGTTCACCGAAAATGAAACCAACGCCAAACGCCTCTACGGTCAAAATAACGAAACACCCTATAAAAAAGACAGCTTCCACCGTTACCTGATTAACGGCGAAACAGAGGCCGTGAACCCGGACAAAACCGGCACAAAAGCCGCCGCCCTCTACTCAGAAATCATCCCGGCAGGCGAAACGCACACAATTCGCCTGCGCCTATCGAACAAAGAACACCAATCGCCATTTAGAGGCTTTAGCCAAACCCTGAAAAAACGACAAACTGAAGCGGACGACTTCTATCAGGCCATCCAGAATCCGGCCTTGAGGGAGGACGAAAAGCGGGTTCAGCGGCAGGCCTTCGCCGGGATGCTCTGGTCCAAACAGATGTATTACTACGACATCGAACAGTGGCTCAACGGCGACCCCGCCTTCCCTCCTCCCCCGGAGTCCCGCAAAAATGGCCGCAACCGCGATTGGGAGCACCTGAATAACTTCGACATCATCTCCATGCCGGACAAATGGGAGTACCCCTGGTATGCCGCCTGGGATTTGGCCTTTCACTGCATCCCACTGGTGCTGGTTGATGCCGACTTTGCCAAACGCCAGCTCAAACTGATGACCCGCGAGTGGTACATGCACCCCAACGGCCAGCTTCCGGCCTATGAGTGGGCCTTTGGCGATGTCAATCCACCGGTGCATGCCTGGGCCGCCTGGCGTGTCTACCAGATTGATGCCAAACAGCAGGGCCGGCCAGACACCGCCTTTCTGAAAGGGATATACCATAAATTACTGCTCAACTTCACCTGGTGGGTCAACCGCAAAGATACTGACGGCAACAACATCTTTCAAGGGGGCTTTCTGGGCCTGGATAACATCAGCCTCTTTGACCGCAGTGCCGTCCTGCCCACCGGCGGTCACCTTGACCAGTCGGACGGTACGGCCTGGATGGGCTTTTACTGCCTGGGGATGATGAAGATTGCTCTGGAACTGGCTAAAACCGACCCCGTTTATCAAGACCTGGCAACCAAATTCTACGAACACTCTCTGCGAATTGCCCACGCGATGACCAACTGCGGCGGTCGGGGGCATTGTCTGTGGGATGCCGATGATGATTTTTTCTACGATGCCCTGCACTTGCCGGACGACAGCATCGTCCCGTTAAAAGTGCGTTCTTTGGTCGGCTTGATACCTTTGTTGGCGGTGGAAACGCTGGAGGCAGATTTGCTGGAACAGATGCCGGATTTCAAGCGCCGTATGCACTGGTTTACCCAAAATCGCCCCCATTTGAGCGGCAATATGGCCAGTATTGGGGTGGAAGGCAAAGGCCGGCGGCATCTGGTCGCCTTCCTGACCCGTCAGCGTTTGCACAGCGTCCTGCGCTATCTGCTGGACGAAAAGGAATTTCTATCGCCTTACGGCATCCGGTCGCTCTCTAAAATACACCAGACTCAGCCTTACCGCCTTTCCCTCAACGGGGCCACCTTCACCATCGACTACCAGCCTGCCGAGTCGCAAAGCAGTTTGTTCGGCGGCAACTCCAACTGGCGGGGGCCGGTCTGGTTTCCTCTCAACTACCTGATTATCGAGTCTCTGCAAAAATTTTATCACTACTACGGCGACGACTTCAAGGTAGAATTCCCCACCGGGTCGGGAGTTATGTTCACCCTAAACCAGGTTGCCACCGAGCTGTCCCGGCGGCTCATTCGTCTCTTTTTGCCGGACGAAAACGGCCGGCGACCTGTCTACGGCGGCCTGGCCCCCTTTCAGGAAGACCCCCATTGGCGGGATTTGATTCTCTTTAACGAATATTTTCATGGCGACAACGGTGCGGGGTTGGGGGCCAGTCATCAAACCGGCTGGACCGGCCTGGTGGCAAAATTAATCCAGCAATCAGGCGGCGCGGCTCAGGCCAATCGGGAGAAAGAGACACAGAAAAAATGACGATACCTGTATTTACCGGAGACATCCCCTACCTGACCACTGAGCAGATGGTCGAAGTAGACAGGGCGATGATAGAAGATTACAAGATTGACCTGCTTCAGATGATGGAAAATGCCGGGCGCAATCTGGCCCACCTGGCGCGGGAGCGTTTTTTCGGCGGCGACCCGCGAGGGAAAAAAGTGGTGATTCTGGCCGGAACCGGCGGCAATGGCGGGGGCGCGCTGGTCTGCGCCCGGCGACTGCACAACTATGGGGCACAGGTTCAGGTCTTTGTCACCAAACCCGACGCCGATTTTACGCCGATTCCGGCCCACCAACTGGACATTCTACGCCGAATGAAGCTCCCTGTTGCCCAGGCTGAAGCGGTGACTCAGGCTGGCCGGCCCGACCTGATTATTGACGGCATCATCGGCTACAGCTTGAAGGGCAATCCACGCGGGACGGCGGGCGATTTGATTCGCTGGGCCAATGCTCAAGATGCCCCCATCCTGGCCCTCGATGCGCCGTCCGGTGTTGACACCACCACCGGCGCCATTTTTGACCCGGCAGTTCACGCGACGGCCACGATGACCCTGGCCCTGCCCAAAGAAGGATTGCGGGCAGGCGGTGTTGAATCGCTGGTAGGCGAACTCTATCTGGCCGATATCAGCGTACCGCCAGAACTGTATGCTGAACCGGCGCTGGGGCTTCGGGTAGAACCTTTATTTGCTCAAAATGATATTATTCGTTTGCGATAAGGAGGGTGATTTACTTGAACCCGCGGTCAATATGACCCTCAATACGCTCTATTTCGATTCGCATGGGTTGGATGGTTTGGGACAACTGTTCGCATCGTATAATCGAGTTTGAAAAAAACAGGTCACGTTTTGACCTATGTAAGATTTCCGACAGACATCAAGGTAAAAAGGGTATAGAGTCGAACTTGTAACCTACATTCCGCACCTGTTTTGGGCGAAGAGGAGAATTTTAATGACCAAAATACATGAATTAACCGCACTCGGCCAGTCCATCTGGTTCGATTTTATCCGCCGTTCATTCACCAACCGGGGCGATTTGCAGGCATTGCTCGACCAGGGCGTGCTATGAGTCTGCAATACTGGTACATGCTGCCGGTGTCAATTCTTATTGCCACCACGGCAATGGCTTCGGGGGTGGGTGGGGCCACCTTCTTCACCCCTATCTTCATTCTGGCCCTGGGACTTTCCCCTGAGGTAGCCATCGGCACCGGATTGATTACCGAAGTTTTTGGCTTTGCCAGCGGCCTGTACGCTTATTTTCGCAAGCGTCTGATTGACTTTCGGCTGGGGGGACAACTGCTGATGGTGACCGTTCCGCTGGCTCTGGCAGGAACCTGGATAGCCGGCAGTATCGCCCCGGACATCTTGAAAACGGTGCTGGGGGTGGGGCTGTTTGCCATCGCCCTCAGCTTTCTGCGTGCGCCGGAGCACAAAGATGTGGTGCGTATGGATAAGGCAATTGAAGAGGAATATGGCGGCGCAAAGGCTGAAACCTGTCTGGTCAGCGCCGACGGAGAACAAATCTGCTACACCGTTTGCAACCGCACCGAAGGGCGCCTGATTTCCGGTATCGGCGGTCTGTTCGTGGGGATGATTTCAACCGGCCTGGGCGAGATGAACAGCTACTTTCTTTTGCAGCGCTGTCGGGTTCCCAGCAAGGTTTCGGTGGCGACCAGCGTTTTTGTGGTGGCCATTACGGCCCTGGTGGCGGCTTCGGGGCACCTCTTCCAATTTGTCCAATCCGGCAGGGATGTTCTGGCTACGGTTTTTAGTCTGGTCATCTTTACCGTGCCGGGAGTGATTATTGGCGGTCAATTAGGTTCACTCGTTGCCAGCCGTATTTCTCAACATACCCTTGAGCGCAGTCTGGGTGTTCTTTTTATCATTGTCGCCGCCTTAACGCTGGGGGAAGTTATCCTGTGATTCGCGCCATGATTTTTGAGCTGGACGGCACGCTGGTGCAAAAATACAAATCCCAAAAAACGCTGGGGGAAGGATTAATTATGAAAACATACGATGTTATTTGGATTGGAACCGGGCAAGCAACCGGGACGGTGGTGCCGCGTCTGGCAAAAGCAGGAAAAACGGTTGCCATCGCTGAAGGAGGGCGGTTTGGTGGTACGTGTGTAAACTACGGCTGTACACCCACCAAAACGATTGTAGCCAGCGCTCGAGCGGCTCACATGGCCCGGCGCGGCGCTGATTTTGGGGTTAACATCAGCGACTTCTCGATAGATTTTTCAAGAGTTATGGACCGCCAAAACAAGATACGCCATGACTCCAGCCAGGGCCTGGAAAACTGGCTTGCAGGTATGGATGGCGTTGATTTGTATAAAGGTTATGCCAGGTTTGAAAACGACCACGCCGTTCGTATTGGCGCTGATGTAATCTCCGGCCAGACAATTGTAATCCATACCGGCGCAAAACCGCGAACTCCGCCCATACCGGGCCTGGATGAGGTTGATTGGCTCGATAACGCACGGTTGCTAGACCTGAAAGAATTACCACAGCATCTCGTGGTCATTGGCGGTAGCTACATTGGGATGGAGTTTGCCCAGGCGTTTCGCCGCTTTGGCAGCAAGGTGACAATTCTGGAGGGTGGTTCCCAGCTGATGTTTAGAGAAGATAACGACATCGCCAAAATTGCGCAAGAAATCCTTGAGAACGAAGGAATCGATATTGTATTGAATGCCAAAATACAGCGCGTATCTCAGCAAAATTCCGGGCCGATTGAAATATTTTTTGCTCACAATGGCGCGCAAACAACGGTGCAAGGCTCGCATTTGCTGGTGGCAACCGGACGAGCTCCCAACAGTGACCGGCTCAATCTTGAGGCCGCCGGCGTAGAAACCAACGCGCGCGGTTATATTTCGGTGAATGATGTGATGCAAACGAATGTGCCGCACATCTTTGCGGTAGGAGACGTGAATGGGGCCGGCGCGTTTACCCACACCTCGGTCAATGATGGCGAAATCTTTTGGGATTTCTACAGCGGCGAGGGAGACCGAAAGCTTTCGGACCGCATTGTTACCTACGCCATGTACATCGACCCGCCCCTGGGGCGGATTGGAATGAACGAGAAGCAAGCCCGTGAAAGTAAGCGGAATATTCTTATGGCAACGCGGCCAATGAGATATATTTCTCGGGCAAAAGAAAAAGACGAAACCGCGGGATTGGTGAAAATCCTGGTTGATGCCGACACGGAAGAGATTCTGGGGGCGACAATTCTAGGTGTAGGAGGCGATGAAATCATCAGCATGTTCGCCCCTTTTATGTACGCCCAACAATCCTACAAGCTGTTTAGAAAGGCTGTCCTTACCCACCCCACCGTGGCCGAACTGATGCCCTGGATACTTGATGATTTAGCACCGCTTGAATAATCATAAAGGAGGCGTATCTCAGCCGTCCACGAATAAAACACGAATTCACGAATAACTAACGCCGCCGGCAGTACTGGTAAGCAGGGCGTACCTGCCCAGATTTTGCAAGCTGTTCCGAAAACCGGCTTTTTCCCTGGTACGTTTTACGTCCATTCGTAAATTCGTGTATTCGTGAAAAATTCGCGGACGGCTGAGCAGTTACAAGGAGGCAATAA
>RFGV01000004.1 GCA_003696605.1 Chloroflexota bacterium
GAATGGATTCCATATGGATGCTGGCAGTAGCACCCCCCAGAATCACCCAGAGATTACTGAAACGTAAGCAATGGCCGACTTTTAGCGTTACTAGCGCAGTAGCACCCCCCAGAATCACCCAGAGATTACTGAAACATACATGTTCTCATTGTGTCGGGTGAGTAGGTAAGCCGTAGCACCCCCCAGAATCACCCAGAGATTACTGAAACCAGGACGCGGGCGGCCGAATGCCAGCAGGCAAGAAGTAGCACCCCCCAGAATCACCCAGAGATTACTGAAACTCTGGCCTGCGCCCCCGTCGCTCTTGGGTGTCCTGTGGCTGTAGCACCCCCCAGAATCACCCAGAGATTACTGAAACACAGGCCGCCTGCGGCCGGGTTCAGGTAGATGGTGGGTAGCACCCCCCAGAATCACCCAGAGATTACTGAAACTTGAAAGGGTGAACGCCTATCGCGTTCGCCAGATAAGTAGCACCCCCCAGAATCACCCAGAGATTACTGAAACTTTTTCTTATTTTTACTCTGGACACCTTCCCGCTTTCGTAGTATTTTAAAATTTCATCTCCATTTTGCACTACCCCGACCAGCCTACCCCTGCCAAACTTTTTGGCTGGCCCTGTTCCATCGCTTGCGGCCTTTATCGTCGCAAGCACGGCCCAAAATGACGCAATACAACCCGCATATGCCAGCAAAAAAACGGCCGTACCCGCCAAGAATGGAAGTCCGTACCCATCAGAATACTTTTTCACTATAGCGAACGCCATCACCCCAACCACTATTGCAGGCTCTAACATTGCCACCATCACTACCAAAACCCCATTTACCATGTCTAACACTGTTCACCACCTTCCGCATCATCACAGACTTTTATTAAAAATTCCGCCATCGCCCTAACAACACGCCGCCCATAGTCATCATGCCCCCTTGCCAGTCTAATCAACGACGGTTGCACTATATTAAGCACCCAGTCATAAGTACCATCAAGCGACGTTTCCTTTCTGTAACTTACCTTGTCGATTCTGCCCCCTTCTGATATTTTCCAGCCCAATCCAAGTGCATCGCTTTCGGCCTGTAATAGAAAAGATGGCTTTTCCATATCCCCCAAGACAATACTTGCGTACACTGACTCAGCCGCCGCCCCTTTGAACTCTATCTCCAACCTATTTGCCGCCAGTATCCCCTTTTTGTCCTTTACGTAGTACCTTACAACCCTTCCCGATTTTCTCGACCCCACATACAGAGTATCGAACCCCTTTCCCCCTTCTACAAGCCTTAGTACCCGCCTGCCCAACTTATTACCATGCTTCGCTCTCAATGCCGCTTGCTTGCTATCGTATCTCTGACTATTCCACGTCTCCCATTTGGTATACTGAAAATCAATCCGAGTTACTTTCATGTCCAACTCAACGTCTACCATGTACATCAAGAGACGGTGTGCCGCTTCACCTGATGCCTGTACCATGTAATGTGCTATATCGTTTTGCACCCCTTCCCCAACAAAAAGTCCGCCGTCCCCCATCGTTATCGCACGGCCCTTGTATTGCATCCTCGCGGCGTCGCGCGGCTTCGCATCGAATGTAAATGCCTCCTCTATCATGTAATCCGCAAGGGTCTCCATGTCTTTCTTTTCCCAAGTTGTCGCCGTAATCCAATCGCAGTGGACGACATCAATGCTATACGCTTTTTCCTTCATGTTTCCTCCGCAAATTGCTCTGTACCCCCGTATTACCATACGGGGGTAGCCACTGCCTTACCATTCTACGTACCAGTTAAAGCCTTCAACTATCACAGATATGACATCATTCCAAAAAACTCTCCAAAACTCCTTACTATCGTAATCCATAC
>RFGV01000028.1 GCA_003696605.1 Chloroflexota bacterium
ACACCACACCAACCAACCCAACCCCCGCCACAACCAGCCAGCTCCCCAAAGGGACACCCAACATATCCGCCAGCCAAATTCCTACAAACCAACCGGTAATCAGATAAACCAAACGCATAATACTGTTGAGTTACAACAAAGGGTCTGCTACAATAATCTTGCCAACTCACAAATTGGGTTTAGTAAGCACAAACAACTATGATTGTAACAACAAGCGCGTGCCAAACAACCAGTACAAACGTATTAAATCAAAAATAAATGGTACAACATTTCAATGTCAAACAATTTCAATCCTGAAAAATACCGTATTCTGGCCGTTGATGACAGCACCCTAATCTTAAATATGGTGGAAACTGCCCTCAAACGAGCCGGGTTTCAAGTCAGCACAGCCATTTCTGGTGAAGACGCGCTTGATCTAATCAAACAACAGGGACTTCCACATCTGGCATTAGTAGACATTAATATGCCCTTCGGCATGGACGGCTTCGAATTCTGCGAACAACTGCACCAATTCTCAGACGTTCCCGTCATCATGCTCACTGCCATCGATGAACAAGACACCATCATTCACGCCATCGAACAATTCGCCGAAGACTACATTACCAAGCCATTCAGCCCCGGCGAACTCGTAGCCCGTGTTCGTCGTGTCCTTCGTCGCCTAGGCAACTTCCCCTACGACCTAAACGCACTTACCCGGGTGGACGAACACCTGACCGTTGATTTCCCCGGCTGTCAAATCATCCTGAATGGCAAACCAATTTCCTTAACTCCCACCGAAACCAAACTATTGTATATTTTAATGCGTTCAGCCGGAAAAATTATGTCGTTCAATTTTTTGATGCAGCGACTTTGGCCAATGGAATCAACAACAGAAGAACGATTACGAGTTTACGTTCACCGCCTGCGCAAAAAAATTGAACCAGATTCGGCCAATCCTCGTTACATTATGGCCGAAAGAGGAAAAGGGTATGGTTTTGTAGCCAGTACCCACACAAACCAAACAGAAACTTAAACTGGTCAAAAAAATTCAGACCAGTCTAGACAATTGGAGAATGACAAGAGGGGGCATTTTGCAGCACAGGTGGCTGCAAGTGCAATGTGTGTAGAGCAGTAACTATGGAAATCTATCAACAACAAACAATTCTGGCAGTTGATGACAATCTTTATACAGTGCGCGTTGTGCAACACGCTCTGGAACAGGCCGACTTCAAAGTTATCACTGCTAATTCTGGCGAAGAAGGACTAAACCTTATTTCCCAATTCGGGCTTCCACATCTGGCAATTGTTGACCTGCATATGCCACCAGGAATGAGCGGATTTGAATTTTGCCGCTCTGTCCACCAGTTCAGCGACCTGCCAGTAATTATGTTAACTGCCGTGAATGATGAGGAGACAATCATTCAAGGGCTGGAAGAGCATGCCGAAGATTATTTGGTCAAGCCTTTTAATCCAGGCGAACTGGTAGCTCGTGTGCGCCGTGTTCTGCGACGTATTGGGGATTTTGCCTACACGCTAGAACCTATCACGAAAGTTGATGAACGGCTTGCTGTTGACTTCCCCAAGCGTCAAGCCATTGTAGATGGTAAAACTGTCTCTCTCACGCCCACCGAAACAAAATTGTTGTATATTTTGATGCGTAATGCCGGAAAGACTGTGACTACCAGCTTTATTTTACGCCGCTTATGGCCCCTGGAACCAGCCTACGAAGACCGTTTGCATGTACATATGCACCGTTTGCGCCGCAAAATCGGTGACAAGAAAAGTGGGGAGCGATACATCGTTTCGGAAAGGGGTTTGGGGTATATTTTCAAGCCAGGCGCAAGTATGACATCTCATAAATAACTGCTGTTTGGTGGCTGGGCTAAATTCCTGGCTTGCTTTGCTGGCATGCCAGGTCTTTTTTGTTGTCTTGTTTGGTCCACTTTGCTCTGAGGAATCTGTTCATGACGCAATATTCTATTGAGGAAATAGAAAAATCGCTTACTCTGCCTGATTTTGATGTTGTGGCTGCACAGTTGCCTATGGTGCCGGCTCCGCGTTTGCGCCAGATGGTTTCGCCTTCGGCGAATACACGAACAGGGAGTGTGTTGTTGCTGTTATACCAGCATAATGGAATGTGGTATGTGGTGCTGACACGTCGCCGGGATGATTTGAACGCGCATGCTGGTCAGATTTCGTTTCCGGGGGGACGGCATGAGGATTCGGAGACTTTGATGATGACAGCTCTGCGCGAAACGGAAGAAGAAATTGGGGTGGCAGCGGAAGATATTGTTGTGTTGGGGGAGTTGGGGAAAATTTATATTCCTCCATCGGATTTTGAAGTGTATCCGTTTGTTGGTGTTTATAGGAAGGGGCGACCTTCTTTTCGTCCAGCCAGTGATGAGGTGGCAGAAATTTTGGAGGTGCCGCTGGCTTGGTTGCTTGACCCGGCCGCTTGTCAGGTTGAGGAGTGGAATTTTGGGGGGCAGTTGATTCCTATTCGTTTTTTTGCTGTTGGGGCGCATAAGGTGTGGGGAGCGACAGCTATTATTTTGAATGAGTTTTTGGAGCGGTTGCGCGCTGTGAAGCAGCGATCTATTCCTGGCGACGGACCACAGTAGAGTGTTCTGGGGTGTTTGAGATGGGTAAACGGACAACGAATTGGCTCCCTTTGCCGACTTCGCTGCGTACTTGAATACGGCCGTTATGCGCCGCTATCAGTTCTTGCACAATCGCCAATCCCAATCCTGTGCCACGACGGCCGTTTTCTCGCATTCGTGATTTGTCAACCTGATAAAATCGCTCAAAAATTCGTGACAAATCTTCCGGCGGAATCCCCTTCCCTGTGTCCTGCACCCATGCTTCTACTGCTTGTGTACCATACGGCCTGGCTGCCAGGTGTACACGTCCCCCTTCAGGTGTGTGTGTTAGCGCGTTATCTACCAGATTGGTAAAAACCTGTACCAGCCGATCGTAATCTCCCCAGACTGGGGGTGTTGGCCTGGCATCTAATGTCAGGTGAATTTTTTGTTCTTCTGCTTTGGGCACAAAACTATGGTAAACCTCTGTCAATAACTGGGTCAGATCTACCTGTGTTTGATTTAGTTCAAGCTGACCAGACTCAATACGTGCGAGATCAAGTAATTGGTTAACCATGCGGGACATGCGTTCAGTTTCATTATAAATGATAGTTGCAGCCCGCTGGCGTGCTTCTGGTGTATCGGCCGTGCCGTCGAGCAGTGCCTGGCTCCAGCCACGAATGGAAGTGAGTGGTGTTTTCAGGTCATGGGAGACATTCGCCACAAAATCACGCTGACTTTGACGGCTTAATCGTACCTGGCGTACCATGCTGTTAAAATTGCGGGCAACCCGGCGTACTTCCTCTGGGCCATGAACGGGTACAGTTTGTTCATAATCTCCCTGGGCAATCGCTTCGGTTGCTTGAGCCATGCGCTGTAACGGCCGTGCCACCCACCCGGCAATACCAAAAGCCAATAATAGTGACAACAAAAAAGCAACCAACCCGGCAGCCACTAATGAACCGGAAAATGACTCTCGGAAAAACACCATAGCTGATGGTTCTGGCTGGGCAAAAACAATTTGTGAACGTCCACCATTGGCCGTTGGTTGCACATATACGAGCCAACGTGAGCCATCTGTATGACGATAACGGCCGTAACTCCCGCCCCCCGCCGGTACAGACACCCCTCGTCCGGCCACCTCCACTTCACCCAGACTTTCCCCCTGCCACGAAGTATCCGTAGCCGTATCAAACAACACCGTATGCATCTCGCCACGAATAATCAAAATACGTACACCATAATCCAAGGCTATCTGCTCTAATGCATGCAATACAGCTTCATTATCCGCGCCCCGCTCTTCCAAATGTGTCAGCTCATTTCGGGTAGCCCGCGCAATCGTGCTCAATCGTTGCCAGGATGGCAAAAACCGTACCGTTGGCCGTGTGGCAAAGAAGAACAATGCCACCGCTACCAACACCAACACCGTGGCGATCACTACAAGGTATGAAACAAGCAAACGGCTACGCAATGAACGAAACATCATGCCCTACCATACCACCCATTCATAAACCCATCATCAATAATCTGTAACAAAACTGTAAACTATGCCTCCTCAATCACAACCAGCTTATATCCCATCCCCCATACCGTTTCAATAGACAGATTGCTGTCTTTCAATTTCTCTCGCAAATGGGCAATATGCACATCTACTGTGCGCGTCTGACCGTAAAACTCATATCCCCATACCAAATCGAGAAGTTGATCGCGAGAAAGTACCTGGTTGACATGATCAACCAGTGTGAGCAGTAAATCAAATTCCTTGGTGCGCAAGTTCACACGTGTACCATCCACACGAACCTCACGACTGGCAGGATCAATGGTGACGTTCCCCATCTCACGTGGTTGGGCAGACGGCCGTTCTTCGCCGCCAACTCGTCGCAAAATTGCCCGCACTCTGGCCACCAGTTCTCTGGGATTAAACGGCTTGGTCAGATAATCATCAGCACCCATTTCCAGCCCGACAATCTTATCCACGTCATCATCACGTGCAGTCAGCATCAATATTGGCAGATTGCTCTTTGCCCGCACCCGTCGGCAAACTTCCCAGCCATCCACTTCTGGCAACATCAGATCCAACACCATCAGGTCTGGCATATCCTGCTGAATTTGTGCCAGAGCTTTTGCGCCATCATCCACAGTAAGCACGCGGTATCCTTCCTTTTCCAGATACATACGTGCCAGTTCGCGAATATTTGCTTCGTCGTCAACAACCAGAATTGTTTGTTTGGCCACAGGCACTCCTTTGTTATTCAGCCGGTATCAGTGCCACTGCTTCTATTTCTACGCGAGCATCCAAAGGCAACGCAGCAACTTGTACAGCCGAGCGCGCTGGTGGATTTTCAGTAAAATATTGCGCATAAACCCCATTCATCGCCCCAAATTCACCGATATCCTTGAGAAACACTGTAGTTTTAATCACGTGCGCCAGGTCTGAACCGGCAGCTTGTAAAACAGCCTGGAGGTTACGTAGAACCTGATGAGTTTGGGCTGTGATGTCATCTTCTACCAGTTTTCCGGTTGTTGGGTCAAGGGCAATTTGTCCGGCAGTATAGACAAGGTTGCCAATCCGAACAGCCTGGGAATAAGGGCCAACGGCTGCGGGTGCGTGTTTGGTGTGAATGATCTGTTTTGTCATTTGTTGCCTCCTGATTGTTTTAGAATTGTTTGGTGTTTCAGCTTGTGTATTGCCAAATTCTGCTTGCATTTTAGCATGGGGTGTTATGCCAGCACAAACCGGGTTTTTGGGGGAAAATCTGACAGTCTGCCTGCTTTATGATAAACTTTGCCTGATATGGGCGGGTTTGTTTGGTTTGTACCGCTGGTCATTGAACTGGGCAACTTTACCTTGCATAGTGTAACACCGTGGCGGGAAGTTGCCTGGTTTGTTGTTGGGTTGGTTTTACTGGCGGGAATGACAACGGCCGTTCTTTGGTGGAATCGTCGTGCCCGCTCCGATCCGTTTGCCTGACAATAATCGAGATTAACCGTCACGAGTATCAATTCTCCGGATTTCGTGGCGATATGACAAAGGAGCGAATTTGTTATGATTGATGTCAATCAATTACGTCGTGGTGTAACATTTTTACATAATAACAATCTTTATAAAGTATTGGAATATAGTCATCACAAGCCTGGGCGAGGCAAGGCAACCATCCGTGTTAATGTTCGCGATCTGCGCACGGGGGCAAATTTACAGCTTACTTTTACCTCTGGTGACCGGGTGGAAGATGTCCGTCTGGATAAGCGTACATATCAGTATCTGTACGATGATGGGCAGTTTTACGTCTTTATGGATACTGATACATATGAACAAAAGTCCATTCCACATGCGGTGTTTGGGGATGATGCCGCTTATCTGATTGATAATATGGAGATGGAACTGCTCTCATATGAGGGTGAGGTGATTGACTATATTCTGCCGAAAACAGTGGAGTTTGATGTGGTGGAAGCGGAAAATGCAGTAGCAGGTGATACGGCTACTGGTGCCACAAAAGAGGTGATCACTCAAACTGGTCTGAAGGTACGGACACCATTGTTTGTGCAGGCAGGTGATCGCATCAAGGTGAATACGGAAACAGGTGAGTATATTACTCGTGTGTAACGGCCGTTTTCGTGTTGCGTTTTTGGGGCCTCGGCAGTTTTTTACCGAGGCTCTTTTCTTTTGATTCTGGAGGTTAGTTGATGATTTATCATATTATTCAAAAAGTCGCATGGGAAACGGCCGTTGCTGCTGGTAGCTACCAGCCTGCTTCCCTGCACAATGAAGGATTCATCCACTGCTCCACCCGTGATCAGATTCTTTTCCCGGCCAATGAGCTTTATCGCGGCCAGACTGACCTGATGTTATTATGTATTGATACAAACCGGGTCACTGCGCCTGTTGTGTATGAGGATTGCTACGAAACTGGCATGGAATTCCCGCATATTTACGGGCCACTGAATTTAGACGCAGTTGTTCAGGTAGTGGATTTTCCACCAAATGATGATGGTACATTTACTTTGCCCGATTCGTTGCCTTTTGATATGGCAAACTAAACACCTGACGTACAGTCACTTCGGGAGCAGTCGGAAGCAAGGGTGATGATTTGGTGCTTTTGGTGGGCTTAAAACGGCCGTTATTCACCCGCACGCATCCTTTTTCCGTCACCAGCCAGGTTCTCAGTTGGTCTGAAACAGGCACTATACCAACCACAGGTGAACGCCGGGCAATTACAGAACGTCCCTTGCTGTTAGGCTTTGGGGGATGAGGAATCCAGGCTGGTTTTAAAGAACGGCCGTAGCCATCTTCCGTTACCAACAGCAACTCATCCTCTTCTGCTGCTACCACACTCCCAACCACACGATCCGTTTCCCCACAGTTCAAAATCTGTGTGCCCCCATGCCGTATTGCCGAAACCGAATATCGTACCGCTCGCCCCGATTTAGTTACAGCCAATAACATACCAACCTTGTCCACACCATACAAATTCACCACAATGCCAGGTAATGGCGTATCAAATTTATACGGAATCGGCATTTCAATATTTGCCTTGAGAATATCGGTTGGATACGGCCGTGCCAACCCCGTCGAAGTAACCAACAACACATGCTCCCGTGCCACCAAATCTGACCACCGGGCAACAGCACACACTCGCTCCTTCTCCCCCATAAAATGTACTTGTCGCAAACTCAATTCGGCTGAATCCAAATCCATCAACTGCCTCGGCGTCACCAGTAAAAAGCGGTAATGTGTAGTGACCAGCAACAATTTCTCATCCATATCAGCCACCAGACAAGGCAAAGCAGACTCAGCCAACTGGAGCTCAGACCACAAAAGAGTATCAGAAAGTGCCTGATCGGAAGCAAAGGAAACGGCCGTGGCCAACCCATTCGCCGTAAGTGCCACCATTGCCCTCTGGTCAGTCTCCACCACCCCACCCGATTCCACCAGCCAAATCCGCCGTTTCAACATCTCCAATTCCACCACACGCGCCTTCGGCGGAACCGAGAGTTCCGATTTTGGCAAACGCAAATCCTCAGGCCGATACACCGGCATATCCAGCTTCCCCTCTTCCAGCAAGTACCCAACCACACTTAACCCCGCGGTAACACTGCTAAACGTGTCCACACTCTTGACCCGCGCTGCACCAAACTTGCGACACAACATCTCATGAAACACTGGAATCTGCGCCGACCCACCCGTCCGAATCACAGCATCAATCTCATCTGCTCGCAAACCAGAAAGCCCCACCACCTCATCCACATGAGCATCAATTGCCACAATCTCATTTCGAATAATCCGCTCAAATTCCGTACGCGTAATAAATTCCCGCACATGAAAACCCGGCCCATCCAGCAAAATCTCTGCCCCCCGCTTCTCCGACAAACGCCGCTTTGCCTGCTCCACAACATCAAACATCTGCAACGCATAATTATTCTGCACCAGACTAATCAATGCCTCAATCTGATATCTTTTTTGAGCTGTACGCGCTATCTCCTGCAATATTTGGCGATTTTCGGCCGTTTGCAACGTCAAAACAGATTGCCAATCTGAAAACGCATCATAAATCCAGCGTGGAATCGTCAGTTGCCTGTGCCGCGACCCATACGTAGAACCTTCTCCAAAATGACGAGGCAACTTCGTCCGTACAATTTTTTGATCAAACACATCCCCAGCCACCGGAACACCCCCCGTTGCCAACACACGATATTCTCCGCCCCCCAATCTCATAACTGTAATATCCAGCGTTCCCCCACCAAAATCAAAAACCAATACATTTTGCGCCCGTTCCAATTCCATGGAATAACGAAACGCCGCCGCGACCGGCTCATACTGTAAAAAAACCTCCTCATAACCAGCCTTAAATGCCGCCCTCAACAAACGTGCCTGAGCCAGTCGATCTTGTTCATCCGAATGACCAAAATGCACTGGCCGCCCCAAAACAACCTGCTTCAACTCCCGCCCCAACAACTTTTCTGCCCGCACCTTAGTCACATACAAATACAAAGCAATCAAATCTTCCAAATAATAAAAATCCTGCCCCACCACTGTACCCACATAAGACTTGTCACGTAAGCCCGTCTTAATTGACAAAAACAACCGACCGGGAGAAAGAACATCTATATACGCATAAACATCTGTGACGTAATACATATCCCCCCCAAAAACCTCCAACTCCCCAATCCAAACCTTCTTCAGCTTGACAGCCCGGCCAATATTTTGAGCAAAGTATAGATTTATTGCTTCCCTGCCAATAGAAACACTCTGTTCAGTTGTAATGTAAAGTGCAGTACGAGCCACCTGTGGATTCTGATTCATTGGATCAAGTGGCAAAACTCGAACAGAACGGCCGTCATACACCGCCATCCCCGAATTCGTCGTCCCAAAATCCATACCCACAATCATCATCCACCTCACCAAACAAAAACGCCCGGCCTCAAAAGACCGGGCGTATTCAACTCCATACCCTAACTCTGCTTACTCACCACTTCCCAACAAGAACGTCAGCAAGTCAGCCATATCCTGCGGATTCGCAGCCATCCGCTCCGCAAAATTCCCAGGCATTGCACTCGGTGATGTACACGGCCCAGTGGGACAGTCAGGCGCAATAAACGCATTCGGATCCAAAATCGACTCATATACATACTGCGCTGCCGACTTCCCTTCTTCACGTGTTGCCCCTACTTCAGCAATCTCACCCAGCCACGGGCCAACCGCATTAGAACCCTCCTGCGTCACATCCCCATGGCAACCAATACAACCATACGACAAATATAACGCCTCACCATTTGCAGCATCACCTTCAGGAAATTCAGCCAGGAAATCATCCACAGACTCCGGCCAATCAAACGTAATATCAGGCTGGCTGCACAATTCCTCACTTTCCCAGTTCAGAACAAAAGCAACCACATTATCAATTTGATCATCCCGCATAGGACCACCAAAACGCTCCGACCAGGTCGGCATCGCTGTACCCACACGACCAGCCGCAACAGTTTGCTTGATAAACGCCTCCTTAGAGCCTACCCAATTCATTGCCTCCAGACGTGCAGGTCTATCACCACATACAAGGCCTTTGGAATTCAGCGGCAAACCCTTGCAACCAATTTGATTACCAGCCGTATCATAACATTCCTTAGCCTCACCATTCACGCCATGGCAAGTTGCACAGTTATTGGCGAAAATTTCCGCACCCGTCTCAATAGAACGACCTACTGCCGCTCGGGAGAAAGCCTCCATACGAGCCGGCTCACGCAGTGCCGCAAATCCCAATATCATCATCGTCAGCATAAACGCGACGGTTCCAATGACAACTTTTACTTGCATAAGCAGCTATCCTCTCAATGGACTTGAATTAACACATGCCCTAAAAGGTGGAGGTTTTTCCACCTCCACCTTCCTAAACCAAACCTAGCAATTCTTGTTTACAAAGCGGCATTCCTCTTCATAATTGGAATCCGCATGACGATACTTCACCCAATCCAGATCAACCAACATTTTATCCGGATTATTCGGGTCAACCGCTTCAAAGTGTAAAACCAATTTTCGCAGGTTAGGCTGCACATCTTCAATAATTAGCTTGGCAACCGGATCGGGCATTGCCGAATCGGTAAATGAATTCCCCCATTTACCTTCACCTGTCACACGGCATTCCTCAAATTCCGGATTCCCAGTCAGTGTACAGCTATGCAAAGCCAGCGCCTCATCAAACTTCTCCAGCGCCCGGGTCAAATGCGGCCGATCAGCAATCACCTGACCAGGCTCATAAGTTCCCGGCAACAATTCATCAAAGGGAACGCCCAACAATACACTCGGCCCTTCTTGAGGCGCGATTTCTTGTGCTACTTCCCGTTCCGGAGAACTTTGTACTCGGAATTCCGGAGTACCCATCCAGTTAGACACCAGCATAAAGGCAATAAACAGCATTGCCACACTCAAGCCCAACCGGCGATCAGCATAACGACGGCTCTTGCCTACTTCAAAGTAAGGCATCACAATGAAAGCCACCATCAACAGAGGAATAAAGCCAACCACCAGCGTTTTATCGGCCAACTTTAGCCATCCCTGCGACCAAGAAAGATACCAGGGTGCCACTACGTGCAAAGGTGTCACAATGGGGTCAGCATGATGCTCCAGCGGCGCATCCCAGAACCACAAGGAGCCAGCCGTGAGGAAAAGAGTCACCAAAGCGGTCCACATCAACTCGCTGGTTAGAATATCCGGGATAAAGTAAGTACGCTCATTCTTGGGCACACGCTTGGCTGTATCCTCGCCAATCTCTTCACGGCCAGGTGGTAATGAAAGCCCATGCAATACAACTTTGTAATAATGAACAAAGAAGAAAATACCCAACAGCAAGGGCATTAACAATACATGGAAAAGGTACCAACGTAAAAGACCGCCAGCCCCCAAAGTGGGTGCACCTTGCAAAATCAGCAATACATTCTTGTTGATGACCTCAGCGGGAATAATGCCCGGCAGCGGGGATGGCGCAGCCTCAGCACCACTAATAAACACAGTCAATGCCCAGTAAGACAATTGGTCCCAGGGTAACAAATAACCGCTAAAACTTAAGAGCAGTGTAAGCACCAAAAGGATCATACCCGTAGCCCAGGTAAATTGGCGTGGCTTTTTATAGCTGCCGGTAATAAATGTCCGCAACATATGTAAGGCGACTGCCACAACCATTACCTCAGCACCCAGTCGGTGCATATTCCGCATCAATTGTCCCAAAGGCACGTTGCTCAAGATATTCCACATATTGGAATAAGCAACAAGCGGGCTGGGGGTATAGAAAATCATCAAGATAATGCCTGTGATGGTTTCCCAAACAAACATGAATGTGGATAACCAACCCAGGCGGAATGTTGGGTAAATGTGTGTTACTTCCGTATGGTAGAAGCTAGGGCGAATATGCAGCCAAAAACTGTCGGCATGAGGGCGCAAGCGAGGATTCGGCCGTCTTGGCTCATCACCTCGCAAGGCAGCACGAATATCACTAATATTCATACCGGCGGTCACGCGCTCGACGATTTCATCGGCTTTGACCAGAACGGCCTGCTTCAACCCCATTTCTCTGACTTGATCAACAAATGTTGTCATTTATCTTACTCCTTATTTCCCAGTTCGCTCCTCAACCTTTCTGCCAAATTGAACCTCAAGAAAAGTCAAGGGGTTTTTCAGAAGTTATGGACAGCTGTCAGTGAAACTGCAGAGCAATGTCTGCGATGGGCCATTCTTTTTGTCGCCTGTGTCGATACGCAGAAATGCGGTATCAGGCGGCAATTCCAGTGGCATCCAGAAATTGTCTTTCAATTCCGATGATGCCAGTACAGTTTGCTTATCTGCCGCCAACGCATCAACCCGAAAACGATCCAGTGTTCGAGGAGCAGGTGACTCGATACGACGGCCATCTAACCGATACTTAGAACCATGGCACGGGCACTCAAACCGATTATTTGCCGGAGTCCAAGCATAAATACAACCAAGATGTGTACATACTTTATAAATTGCGGCCACACCCTTGATCTCGCTATCTTCGTCCGGTGCCCGATACATCCGCTCTTGTCCTTGCGGATTTGTAGTATCAAGATTCACTAACCAGAAGCGACCTTCCGGGAAATTCACCGGCTCGCCATTCACTTCTGGCAGGGAATCTACTGGCAGCACAAACGCACCACCAAACTCACCTTCACGAAAACGCGGGATCAGGTACCAGATTAACAACCCGGCGGCCTGTGCCGTGAACAATGCCATCGACGCGCCCCAAATGTAATACAGGAACTCGCGCCTGGTGATACCGGTGCCGGTTACTCCGGCTTCAACTGCTACATTTGCCATATGGCTTTTCTCCTGACCTCACCAATCAAAGTTTGTCCTGTGCAAAATTATTACATCACAACAACTAAAAAGCACACAGTGTGTGCTTTTTGTCACAAATGGCGATTATAACCAAAAGTCAAACTTGTCGCAAAAAATAACCGCTCGCGTTTTGATGCGGCGGATAACTGTATCCAGATATATCATTACGACAATCCTGAACAGATTTTTGTTGTGGGCGCTGAGGGACTCGAACCCCCGACCTCTTCGGTGTAAACGAAGCGCTCTGACCAGCTGAGCTAAGCGCCCTATATGGAGTGAATTATAGCCAGATCGTTAAATTGTGCCAGAAAAAATCCGATTGTTTCGGCTTAAATTCGTGGCAATACAATACTTTGTTGCTTTTGGTATTTGCCTTTGCGGTCAGCATAGGAGATTTCGCAAACTTCATCTGCCTGAAAGAATAATACTTGCGCAATACCTTCATTGGCATAAACACGGGCAGGTAGAGGCGTGGTGTTTGAAATTTCCAAAGTGACGTATCCTTCCCATTCGGGTTCAAAGGGTGTTACATTGACGATGAGACCACAGCGAGCATAGGTAGATTTTCCCAGACAAACAGTGATGACGTCTCGCGGGATTCGAAAATATTCGACAGTTTGAGCAAGGACAAAGCTATTGGGGGGGATGACGCATACATCTCCCTTGAAGTCAATAAATGATTTGGGATTGAAGTTTTTGGGGTCAACAACGGCCGAATGGACATTGGTGAATATTTTAAATTCATCGCTAACGCGGATGTCATACCCATAAGATGACAAACCGTAGGAAATAACTCCTTCACGCACTTGATGATCAACAAATGGTTCGATCATCCCGTGTTCTAGTGCCATTTTTCGAATCCAGCTATCTGGTTTTACACTCATTTTTGTCCCTCATCTTGTTTTGGTTTGCTTACGCTTGCGTAGCTCTTACATGACTTCTGGTGCACTCATACCCATCAAATCTAGCACGCGCGCGAATAGCATTTTGGCAGCTCGATAAAAGCGTAACCGGGCGAGTTGGAGCGATTCAGGTACTTCGCTATGAAGGACTCGGCAGTTTTCGTAAGTTGGATGGAAAAGGGAGGCCAGTTCGTAGGCATAAAAGGCTATATGATGGGGTTCTAGTTGGGTAACCATGAGTTCGATCACATCTGGCAATTCCATTGCCTTGCGCAGGAAGGCCAATTCGTGTTCATTGGTAAGCAAGCTTAGGTCGGCGTTCTGATCGGCGTTGGGGTCTTTACCGACTTCAGCCCACCGCCGAAAAATGCCGGCACAACGAACGTGGGCGTTTTGGATGTAGTAAACTGGATTTTTATCGGATTGTTCAATGGCAAGGTTGACATCGAATTCGATTGGGCTATTTCCGGAACGGGAGATCATGAAGTAGCGGATTGGGTCGGCACCAACTTCGTCTAGCAAATCATCTAAAGCGACGAATGTGCCAGCGCGAGTGCTCATTTTAACTTCCTGGCCGTCTTTTATAAGGGTAACAATTTGATGTAGTACTGTGCGGACGAAGTCTGTGCGATATCCCAGTGCCTGGACTCCCATAAGTACTTGGGGAGCGGTGGCGTGGTGATCGGGGCCAAAAATATCTACCACGAGGTCGAAGCCACGCTGTGCTTTGTGCCAGTGGTAAGCGATGTCAGGCATGCGGTAGGTAGGTTCGCCCGTGGATTTGACGAGGACGCGGTCTTTTTCGTCGCCGAAGGCTGTGGAACGGAACCAGACGGCATTGTCTTTGCGGTAGACATAGCCTCTTTTTTCGAGTTCTTCGAGTGCTTGCCAGACACGGCCGCTTTCGTAGAGGCTTTGTTCGCGATAGTATACATCAAACACGATGTTGATGCGGCGCAGGCTCTCTTTTTGCATGGCAGAAATACGGTCTTTGGCGTAATCGGCGAAGAATGAAACTGGTTTTCCCAGGAGGCTGTCACCGTGTTTTTCGTACAATTCGCGGGCGATGTCAATGATATATTGGCCACGATAATGATCTGCACCTAATTCGACGTTTTGACCACAAAGTTGCTGATACCGGATTTTTGTTGTTTCGCCTAACAGGGTGATTTGTCGGCCGGCATCATTGTAGTAGTATTCGAGGGTGACGTCGTAGCCGGCGGCACGCAGGGCGCGGGCCAGGGTGTCGCCCATGACGCCACCTCGTGTACGGCCGATATGGATGGGGCCTGTGGGGTTGGCACTGACACATTCTACCTGGGCTTTTTTACCGTCGCCGAGGTGAATACGGCCGTAATCCATACCCGCAGTCAGTATTTCCTCTACAACTTGCTGCAAACATGCTGTCGTCAATCGAAAATTGATAAACCCGGGCGCAGCTACTGAGACATCTGCCAAAAAAGACGGCCGTTCCAAATGTGCCACAATCACTTCTGCAATCTTCATTGGTGCCATACGTGCCAGCCTCGCCAATCGCAATGCCACCGGCGAAGCATAATCCCCATGCGACAAATCCCGCGGCCGTTCAATAGCCACCTCCGGCAACGCAAACTGTGGCAAAGCCCCCACAGCCTGTGCTTTTTCAATCGCCTGAGCGACAATAACACTCAATTCCTTATTCACTCTCATGCCCAATACACCTCTATAATCAAAACTTCGCGCATTTTAACATGCCTGCCAAACTCATACCAAATCCCGACCTGAAGCCACAGCATCCAACACACGTAACGTTTCTGCTGCTGTTCGTTGCCAGCTAAACCGAGCCGCCTGCTGCAATCCCTTCTGGCGCAACTCATTGGCAAACTCTTCCTGAATCAATGCCGAAATAATTGCCCCAGCCATTTCCCGAGGCTTATCCGGATCTACAGCAAAACCGGCATCCCCTATCACTTCTGGCAATGAACCACTATCACTGGCTATCACAGGCACCCCAGAAGCCATCGCCTCTAACACAGGCAAGCCAAACCCTTCGTGCCGACTGGGAAACACAAACGCATCCGCATAACGGTAAAGCACCGGTTTATCTACCTCGTCCACAAAGCCAATCCAGCGCACATATTCTTCTATTTGCAATTGCCTGATGTAGTTATCATAGTCTGGGTAAACTGGAGAGACGGTGTGTGGTTTACGCCCAGCCAATACCAGTGGGTATTGTTCACCAAGCGCCTGTCCGACATATGTATAAGCCAATAACAGTGTCGTAACATTTTTGTGCAGCTCATATCCGCCTAAGTAAAGCACATAAAAATCGGGTAAATCATACTTTTTTAAGGTGGCCATTTCCACCAGGGAATTAGTGGGTGGATGATATTCTTTTCCTACCGCCAGATAAATGGCCGTCACCATTTCTGCCGACAAACCCAGTTGCTGTATGATATCTTGCTTGCTGGCCAGGGAGTCCGTAATCACGTGACTGGCTCCCCGTGCACTAGCAGTAACCAATGCGTTATACAGCCGTGCGGAAAGACGACGCCGATATTCCGGTACCAGCATGGTGGTTAAATCGTGAATTGTGACAACCAACGGTACTGGAGACTGCAAGGGAGCTCCCCAGTAAGGTACATGAGCGATGTCTGCCTTCACTTGTTTGCAAGCCTGGGGGAATTGAATTTGCTCAAAAATGACTTTGCCTATGTGTCCGGCACGCACAGGTATGGTATGTGTACGCACGCCTGGCGGGATGTTTTCTGGTTGTGGTTGGCCAGGTGTCTGTGGGTATATCAGGGTAATATCCAGATCGGTGACCATCTGGTTCAGGTGCCACACAAGCTGACGCAGATATTGTCCACTGCCGGTGTGTGGCTGATTCCAGAACCAGGCGTTTATCGCTAAATGCATGGTTTTTTCCTGTTTTTGTTTTTATTTGTTGTGAAAGAGTATGGTGTCTATGAGGAGTTTACCAATGTAAACGATAAAGACAAAAATGGTGGCGGGTACTTGCCAATAGAGAAACCAGTTTGGCGTCCAGACAGGCAGGGGGACGACGGCAATGAAGAAGGCGATGGCGGCAGCCAGGATGGCTTTTTCAAAGAAGCGTCGCCAACGGTTTGTTTTTTTCATGGTAAATCACTCTGCTTTGTTTATTCGAAGCGTAAGGCGTCAATGGGGTGCAGGGATGCGGCGCGGGAGGCGGGATAGATGCCGAAGAAGAGACCGACGGCAACAGAGAAGCCGACGGCAAGGGTAATGGCGTTGAAGGTAACGGCCGTATTTAGTTCCGGCACAGCCAGATTGACTGCCTTTGCTCCTACCAGCCCCAACAAAATGCCTAACAAACCGCCAATTAGAGCCAGTAATATTGCTTCTGTGAGAAATTGGCTGAGGATGTCCCGTTTTTTGGCTCCAACTGCTTTACGCAGGCCAATTTCTCGTGTCCGTTCGGTAACGGAAACGAGCATAATATTCATGATGCCAATGCCTCCTACCAGCAAGGAAATGCTGGCAATTGCACCCAGAAAGAGGGTAAGAACGGCCGTTACCGCCCCAAACGACTCTAAAAAGTCTTGTTGAGTCAAAATGAGAAAATCATCCTCATCACGAAAGGTGATATTGTGCAACTGGCGCAATGTATTCGCGACATCAATCAATACATCATCCACTGCTTCACTATCCACAGCTTGCACCAAAATAAAATCCACTCGCAAACGGCCGCTTTTGGGATCACGCAAATTGTAAAGACGCTCTTGCGCCGTAGTCAGTGGCACAACAACCAGATCATCCTGGCTGCCAAACACACCGCCACCTTTCGGCTCCAAAATACCGACAACCCGAAAGTTTACACCCCGAATCTTGATATCTGTTCCGATCGGGTCCACATCTGGCGGAAAAAGGTTTTTTACCACCTCTGACCCCAGAACGGCAACACGAGAACGGCCGTTATAATCCTGCTCCGTAATAAATCGCCCGCGCGCCACCTTATAACCACGTAACGGCCCATAATCCGGCGTTGTCGCCCGTATAGAACCCTGATACACCGTTCCCTGATACCGTAACTCAGAACTCCGAATCACCATAGGCGCAACCGCCACCACATTCGGCACCAACACCGGATCTGCCAGTGCCCTGGCGTCATCCATCGTCAATGTCGAAGTTGCCCGCCCCGGATCATCCGTAGGCAATACAAATACCAGGTTCGTTCCCAATCCAGCAAACTGATCAGCCACAAAGCGCGTGACGCCATCCCCAATAGCCAGCAAAGTGATCACAGCCGCCACACCAATCATAATCCCCAACATTGTCAGGGCTGCTCTCAGTTTATTCGCTCGTAGCGAATCCAGTGCAATTCGTATGTTCTCACTAATATTCATTTCTACTCGTACCGCAATGCCTCTATTGGATTCAACGCCGCCGCCCGCGTGGCCGGATAAACACCAAACAATAATCCCACACTGGCTGAGATGGCAATGGCCCCCATAACGGCCGTCCAGTCCACCGTCGGTTGCAATGTATCCGACAACCCAGAAATAATCCGCGTGCCAGCCATGCCCAGCAACAAGCCAATCAAACCACCAGTTACAGCCAACGTAACCGCTTCCACCAAAAACTGCCATAAAATATCATGCCGCTTGGCTCCGACCGCTTTACGCAAGCCAATCTCCCGTGTTCGTTCAGTCACGGACACAAGCATAATATTCATAATACCAATCCCCCCCACCAACAGCGAAATACCAGCAATAACGCCCAAAAATATGGTTAAAACCCCGGTAATCTGGCCAAACGCTGATACCAGCTCTTCCTGACTGACAACGGTAAAATCATCCTCGTCCCGAAAGGTAATATTATGTGTTTCCCGCAAAGCCAGTTGAATTTCGGCAATTGCTGCTTCCTGGCGCTCTTCATTAATGACCTGTGCGTAAATCAAGTCCACCCGTAACTTGCCATCCGGTCGCCGTGCCGGAAAAAGGCGACGCTGGGCAGTTGTAATAGGAATCAATATCAAATCGTCTTGATCATTAAAGCCAGAGCCACCTTTTTCTTCCATTAACCCAATGACGCGAAAGTTAATGTTGTTGATTTTGATGTTTTCTCCAATGGGGGGCTCTCCATTGGGAAATAGTTCTTCGTAAACAGTTTGTCCTAACACAGCCACACGGGCGTTGGTTGTAACATCCTGCTCAGTAAAGAAGCTGCCAGCAACAGGAAAGAAATTGCGAACTTGAGGGAAATCAGGGGTTGTGCCGGTGATGTTTGTGCGTACTTCCTGCCCGCCTCGGGTAACGGTGGCAAAACGGCCGTATTCTGGCACCACTGCTATCACATCCGGCACAACAAACGGATCCGACAAGACAGCCACATCCTCATCCGTCAAACCCAACCCACCAGCACGTCGTGGCCCCTGCTCCGGTGACAACTGCCCCGGAATAATAAACAACAAGTTATTACCCAAATCCTCAAACTCACCCGTTACCACCTGCTCTACTCCACGCCCCACAGAAACCAGCGTAATGACAGCTGCCACCCCGATGATAATTCCCAACATCGTTAGCAACGAGCGCAGCTTGTTGGCAGCCAACCCATCCAGCGCCATCCGGAAATTCTCGGTCAGGTTCATAGGCACGCCCCTCTAATCTAATGCAACGCCTGATCAGACGGCCGTTTTGCCAGTCCAGCCACCAACGGCTCTGCCACCACCTCATCCCGCACAATCTGACCATCCGCCAAGGTCACAATCCGGTTTGTATGACGCGCAATCCATGGATCATGCGTCACAAACACAATCGTTATCCCCTGCTCCCGATTCAACTTCTGAAAAATCTGCATAATCTCCGTACCCGATTTACTATCCAGATTACCCGTTGGCTCATCTGCCAAAATAATCGCCGGTTCATTCACCAATGCCCGAGCAATAGCCACCCGCTGTTGCTGTCCACCAGACAACTCACTCGGCTTATGGTGCAAGCGATCTCCCAATCCAACCAACTCCAAAGCCCATTTAGCCCGTTCCCGTCGCTGCCGCTTGCCTGCATAAATCAACGGCAATTCCACCTGCCGCAAAGCAGTTGTCCGTGGCAACAAATTAAAGTTCTGAAACACAAATCCGATTTTTCGATTGCGGATTTCAGCCAGTTCATTATCTGTCAGCTTACTCACATCTTCACCATCCAGGATATACTCCCCACTGGTTGGCTGATCGAGCGCACCCAACATATTCATCATGGTCGACTTCCCCGAACCGGATGGCCCCATAATGGATAAAAATTCACCAGGGTAAATATTCAGGGAAACACCACGCAAAGCATGGACCTCATGTTCGCCCATTTTGTAAATTTTAGTCAGGTTACGTACAGTAATGATGGGATTACGGCCGTTTTCACTCAAACCACTCACATCACACCCCCCTAATTCCCACCAAACAAATTAAAACCCTCACGAGAATTTGTTACAACAACAACATCCCCCTCTTGCAAACCACTAATCACCTCACTAAACTGCTCATTCCGCAAACCAGTTTCAATAGGCACCTCTTCAATCACACCATCCGGACGTCGTACATTCACCAAAGCCGCACCCGTCTCCCGGTCCAGACGAATCGCCCAATTAGGCACACGCAACACATCCTCCACCTCTTCCACAATAATAGATGCATTGGCACTCATCCCCGGCCGCAACTCGACATCCTGCTCCCCAACAATATTAATCGTCACCAAAAACGTCACCACCCCCCCCACATTCGTCGGCGTAGGTGCAATTTCGGCCACCTCACCCTGAACAACCACATCCGGCAAAGCATCCAGCGTAATTTCCACCGGTTGTCCCACAGCCACACGCTCAATATCAATCTCATCTACATTCACATCAATATGAAACGATTCTTCACTCACAATCGTAATAACCGGCACACCCGGCGACACCTGTTCCCCCTTATTCACCTGAACACTCGCCACCGTACCTGCCACCGGTGCGATAATCTGAGCCTCTTCCAACCTCACCTTGGCCAGCTCCAGATTAGTACGGGCACTCTCCACCTGTGCTTCCAAAATGGCAATCTCTTCTTCTGTAGGCGGCTCCAACAAGCGATCATAAGCAGCCTTGGCCCGTGCCACATTTGCTTCAGCTACAGCCACATTACCCTGTGCCGCCAACACATTGGCCTGAGCACTGGCAATCGCTGCATCCGCTGCCTGAATATCAGCCGCACTCGGCCCAGCCAATAAATCAGCCAATTGAGCCTCTGCCGCCGCCAAAGCAGCATTCGCATTTTCCAGATTGGCACGGGCTTGCTCTTCCGGCGCCCCCAAACCAGGACACTCCTCCCGTTCTGAGCCATCAGGCAAAGTAATCTTGAAACATTCTATTGTACGGTTATAGGCATCCTGAGCATTTTTCTGCTGCAATCTGGCATTGGCTACCTGGGCTTCGGCAGCAGCAATCTGACCCGGCGTTGGGCCAGCCAGCAGTTGCGCTTTTTGGGCCTGCGCTTGCAAAACGGCCGCTTCCGCCGCCGCCAGATTCGCCTGCGCCACCTGCAATTGCGCTTCGGCCGCATCAATATCCGCCTGCGCCGTCGCCAGAGTAGCCGGCGTCGGTTCACTATTCAACCGCTGTTGCAAAGTCAACTCCTGAATACGCAAAGCATCCTCTGCCTGCTTTACCGCCAACTCCAATTCGGCCGTGCCCAACGTCGCCAACACATCCCCTGCCTGCACAACCGCCCCCCGGCGCACATTCAACTCCTGAACAGTCCCCGCCACACCAAAAGTCAGTGTAACCAACGCCTCAGGCTCAATCGTCCCCGTTGCACTAACCGTCGCCGTAATCTTATCCCGTTCCACCACAGCCTCACGCAACACCTCAAACGCCGGTTCCTGGCTAGCAACACGCTGCCGACGCAAAAACAGCCCTCCAACTACCAACAAAACAACAAGCCCAACAATGATCCCTACTCTGCGCATAGTTCCTTCCCACATCTCATTAAAATTTTCTTCTTAAACCCTGAGTTTAATAAACACCACATCAACCCAAATTTGTGACATGCAACCAAATATCCAAACACCAACAATCGCATGATTATAAACAAACAAAACCCAAAACCATAACGACAAAAAAACAAAAACACAAATTCCAAACTTTCATTAACAAAACCATTCCGTTAACTTTCCATCAAAACGCTTCTCACAACACCATTCGTCTATTGCGATGGCTATTTAGATATGTTACAATTATTTGTGAAAAGTTACACGAATCACTTGCACACGGCAAAAGGAAACAGAACGTGGTTGATGTTCCAGACATTGTAATCGGACGCTTACCTATTTATCTACGTGAACTAACACGGCTGGCTGAAGAAGAAAACCAAACCACCACTTCCTCTCACGAGCTGGGGCAACGTTTGGGCATCAGCTCAGCCCAAATTCGTAAAGATCTTTCTCACTTTGGTGAATTTGGCAAACAGGGAACTGGTTACCACATTAACTACCTGATAGAACAACTACGAGAAATTCTACACCTGACCCAAGAATGGCCAGTGGCACTAATTGGCGCAGGCTATCTGGGACATGCTTTAGCCCACTACGACGGTTTCAAGCCACGTGGTTTCGTCATCACCTGTGTTTTCGATAACGATCCACGAAAAATTGGAGAAAACCTCAATGGGCTCGTCGTTTCAGACATCCACGATATGGAATCAATTATCCAGGAAAAAAATATCAAAATTGCTATCCTGGCTACGCCAGCTAATACAGCCCAAGAAATAACAGATCGCCTGGTCAAGGCAGGAGTCAAAGCCATTCTAAATTACGCTCCCATCCATCTCAACGTTCCCCCCGATGTACAGGTGAGCTACAGCGATCCAGTTGTCCAACTCCAGCGAATGACCTATTACTTAACTCCCTAAGTAAATGCACAAGTAATAAAAAAGCCCCTTCTTAAAACAGAAGGGGCTTTTTCCTTTTTCTGCTTCAACAAATTAGAAGTCAGGCACACTCCGTTTCAAAATGTGCAATTCTGACAATGTACGCCCCGCCCCAATAACAGTACATGCGATGGGATTATCAGCCACATAAGCCGGAACACCTGTTTCGCGCGTAATTAGCGTATCTATCTCTCGTAGCAAGGCACCACCACCAGTCAAAGCCATTCCTCGGTCAATAATATCCGAAGATAATTCCGGTGGCGTTTTGGCTAATACGGCACGGATCACATTGACAACAGCTGATAACGGTTCTGCCAGGGCCTCAACAATTTCACTGGTACGTACAGTAATCGTCTTGGGGAGTCCAGCAATTTGATCACGCCCTTGAACTTGCATTTCCAGTTCTTCTTCCAGCTCAATAGCTGACCCAATTTTAATTTTGATGGATTCGGCCGTTGGCTCACCAATCACAAGATTATATTTTTTACGAATGTAATTGATGATAGCCTCATCCAAATGAACTCCACCCACACGCACCGATTCAGCACACACGATACCATTCATCGAAACAACGGCCGCTTCTGTCGAGCCACCACCCAAATCCACCACCATATTCCCCGTTGGTGTGCCAATTGGCAAACCAGCCCCAATCGCTGCCGCCAGTGGTTCCGGAATCAAATGCACCTCACGCGCCCCTGCCGTCAACGCCGCTTCTCGTACCGCCCGTCGCTCCACACTAGTTACACCATAAGGCACACTAATAATAACCACCGGCTTCCGCAAGCGAAAACGACCAGTTACCTTGCCGATAAAATACTCCAGCATACCCTGGGTAACATAAAAGTCAGCAATAACACCATCCCGCAAGGGACGCATTACTTCGATCTCTTCCGGAGTACGGCCGTACATCTCCTTTGCCGCGCGGCCCACTTCCACAATCTTAATCTTGTCTCCATCCTCGCTAAACGCAACCACAGACGGCTCTTGCAAAACAACACCACGATTCTGGTCATAAACCAGAATATTCACCGTCCCCAGGTCAACAGCAATATGCGGAGTAAAAATTGCCACGGCTACTCTTGATCCTCAAAACTTTCTCGGCCAGTAGGCATCGCCCGCCGACGGCGACGGCGACGCGCCACATCAATCCGAATTTGCGCCCGTTGCAACGAAGCCCGAATCTGCGCATAACGCTCCGGATCCTCTGGCACACCCTCTTTCATCAACTGCTCTGCATGCTCACGAGCCTTTTCCGCCCGCTCAATATCAATTTCCTCAGCATGTTCAGCCGAATCCGCCAAAATCACCACCTTATCCGGCTGAATTTCAGCAAAACCACCACCAATCGCAAAATATTCTTCCTGCCCACCAACACGCACAACCACCTCACCAAAACCCAATGTTGTCAATAACGGCGTGTGCTTGGGCAGAATCCCCATGCGGCCTTCAGAACCCGGCAAACTCACCGAATCCACATCACCGCTAAAAACCGTTCGTTCCTGTGTTACAATTTCACATCGAATTGGCATTTTTCACCCCCTCAGGGTAGGAAAAGATGCCAGGCCACACAGTTCCACCGACCTGGCATCTCCTTTCATATACACACCAATTTTACGCCATTGCCCGCAGACGTTCAGCCTTTTCCACAGCCTGGTCAATTGTACCAACCATATAGAAAGCCTGCTCTGGCAAATCATCATGCTTGCCATCCAGGATTTCCCGGAAACCACGAACCGTCTCATGAATCGGCACATACTGGCCTTGCAAGCCGTGGAACTTCTCAGCCACAAACATCGGTTGTCCCAAGAAGCGCTCAATCTTACGCGCCCGTGAAACTAACAGCTTGTCATCTTCACTCAACTCATCAATACCCAAAATGGCAATAATATCCTGCAAGTCCTTATATTTCTGTAAGACCTGCTTCACTTCACGGGCTGTCCGATAATGTTCTTCACCCACAATATCCGGTTGCAACGCCCGGCTAGACGAAGCCAACGGATCCACAGCCGGGAAAATACCCTTGGCAAACACACTACGATCCAACGTAATAATAGCATCCAAGTGCGAGAACGTCGCTACCGGAGCCGGGTCAGAATAGTCGTCTGCTGGCACATAAATGGCCTGCATCGAAGTAATAGAGCCCCGCTTTGTAGAAGTAATACGTTCCTGCAAGGCACCCATCTCCGAAGCCAACGTAGGCTGATAACCCACAGCAGACGGCATACGACCTAACAAAGCCGACATTTCCGAACCAGCCAACACATAGCGGAAAATATTATCAATGAAGAGCAATACATCACGCCCCTCATCCCGGAAATATTCCGCCATCGAAAGTGCCGTCAAGGCCACACGCAAGCGCACTCCAGGTGGTTCGTTCATCTGGCCAAATACCATAGCCACTGAATCCAACACACCATATTCCTGCATTTCATAGTACAAATCCGTACCTTCACGAGTACGCTCACCCACACCTGCAAAAATAGACACACCTTCATGTTCGCGGGCCACAGAGCGAATCAACTCTGCAATAGTTACAGTCTTGCCTACTCCGGCACCACCATAAATCCCCGTCTTTCCACCCTTGATAAAGGGCGCAATCAAGTCAATGACCTTCATACCAGTTTCAAAGGTTTCTACTTTTGTAGACTGTTCTTGGAAAGTCGGAGCCGGGCGATGAATCGGATAATAGGTGTCGGCTTTAGGAGTAGGCTGGCCATCAATGGCTTCACCAATCACGTTAAAAATACGGCCCAATGTGACTGGGCCAACCGGCACCAAAATCGGATTCCCAGTAGCAACGACTTCTTCCCCACGGGCTAAACCGTCAGTCGAGTCCATTGCTACTGTACGAACCATTCCATTTCCAAGATGCTGCTGAACTTCCAGCACCAAGCGACCTTCTGGACGCTGAATTTCCAGCGATTCATAAATTTCCGGAACAGCATCCTCAGGAAATTGTACGTCAACAACAACACCACGAATGGCAACCACCTTGCCTGTAGCCATAAGTTCCTCCAATTCTTGTTATGCTCCTATGAGCTTTTTGCTAGAGCTTCTGCACCGCCGACAATGTCCAGAATTTCACTGGTAATGCTTGTCTGGCGTGCTTTGTTTCTGTCCAAAATAAGAATTTCTATCAATTCGGCAGCGTTATCAGTTGCATTGTTCATAGCAACCATGCGCGCACTGTGTTCACTGGCTAACGCCTCCAATACAGATTGATAAATTTGCAACTGAGTAAAACGCGGCACAATCACATCCAGTAAAGCACTGGGTTCTGGTTCGTAACTGTATACACGTTCAGAAACACCAGTGAGATCAACCTGTCGTACATATTCTGCCACTGCCATATTGGCAAAATCCATGGGCTTGAGTGGCAACAATTGCTTAATTGTCGGCACACGTGTTACCAGGTTGATGAAGTCGGTGTATGCAATAAACACCTGGTCTACTTTGCCAGCCAGGTAATCTTCTGTAACTAATCTGGCTATTGGCGAAATGTCCATAATCGAGGGAGAATCTGGAATGCCATCAAATGCGGCAACCACGTTGTACCCTCGCCGAATCATCAAATCGCGTCCCTTGCGACCAACTGCTATCACCTGAACGGGTGTGTCTAGGGCATTAATGAATTTTTCGGCACGTTGAATGATATTTGTGTTATATGCGCCAGCCAGCCCCCGATCACCGGTAATCAGAATTAGTCCGGTGTTTTTGATTTCCTCGCGAACGGTGAGCAAGGGGTGTCCAGTGGAGGCCACACCCGGTTGGGCGGCCAGATTGTGCAGAATTTCAAATGCTTTGCCAGCATAAGCGCGAGTTGCCTCTACCTGACGTTGAGCACGACTGGCTTTTGAAGCAGAAACGGCCGCTAACGCATTCGTCACTTGAGAGATATTTTTGATACTACGAATTCGCTTGTTTAGTTCGCGTTCTGTAGCCATATGCACATCCTAATTGTGTGCCGGATTTTGAAACCCGGCACACAACCTTAATTGTCTCTTTTAGCTCAGCCAGCTTTTATTGAAATCTTCAATTGCTTGCTTGAGAGCAGACTCGATTTCCTCATTCCAGGCACCGCTTTCCAAAATTGGCTGCCCTACTTCAGGATGAGCTGTATCCATATATCGCACAAATTCACGGCTCCATTGCCCAATCTTGGAAACTTCTACTTGATCCAGATAGCCGCGTGAACCAGCATAAATGAGCATAACCTGATGATGGAGCGGCCACGGATTGTATTGAGGCTGCTTTAACAGTTCCATCAATCGTTCACCGCGAGCCAACTGGCGCTGGGTGGCTGCATCCAGGTCAGACCCGAACTGGGCGAATGCGGCCAGTTCACGATACTGGGAAAGGTCTGCCTTGAGACCACCTGCAACCTTACTCATAGCCCGGCGCTGGGCAGAGCTACCAACACGGGATACAGACAGACCGGTGTTAATGGCTGGGCGCTGACCAGCATTGAACAGGTCAGTTTCAAGGAAGATCTGACCATCGGTAATGGAGATGACGTTTGTGGGAATGTAAGCGGACACGTCGCCCAGTAGTGTTTCGATGATTGGCAATGCTGTCAATGAACCACCTGTGCCTGGCCGTTTTTTGATTTCGTATTTATCAGAGTCGGGCATGGCTTTCAGGTCGGCTTCGGCATTATGCCAGTCCAGATTACCAAAGTAGACTTTGCCATTGACGCCTTCGGTATCTCGGGTGACTTCTGTGCCTTTTTCCACAATAATTAGTTCGTCACGCAAACGGACAGCACGTTCCAGCAGGCGGCTGTGCAAGGAAAAGATGTCGCCAGGGTATGCCTCGCGACCAGGTGGGCGGCGGAGGATGAGGGACATCTGGCGATAAGCCCAGGCGTGTTTGGATAAGTCGTCGTAAATTACGAGAGCGTCTTTACCCTGTTCCATAAATTCTTCGCCGATGGCGCAACCGGCATAAGGAGCGAAGTATTGGAGAGGTGCAGGGTCGGATGCACCGGCGACAACGACAACGGTGTAGTCCATGGCACCATATTTTTCCAGGGTAGCAACAACCTGGGCTACCTGACCAACACGTTGGCCGATAGCGACGTAAATGCAGAGCAGGTCGCCGCCTTTTTGATTGAGAATGGTGTCGAGGGCGAGGGCGGTTTTACCAGTTTGGCGGTCGCCGATGATTAATTCACGCTGACCACGGCCAATAGGGAACATGGCATCGATAGCCATGATACCGGTCTGAACGGGGGTGTCTACGGCTTTACGCTCAATAACACCGGGAGCGATACGCTCTAACGGCCGTATCTTTTTGGCATTGATCGGCCCTTTCCCATCCAGCGGGTTACCCAACGGATCGACAACACGGCCGATAAGCTCATCACCCACAGGTACAGAAGCAATACGCCCGGTAGCACGAACTTCGTCTCCAGCCTGAATACCAGTGTAGTCACCCATAACCACAACACCAACTGTGTCTGGCTCCAGGTTCAAAGCCACACCGGCGACACCGTTACTAAACTGTACCAATTCAGCAGCCTTGACATTGGAGAGACCATTACACAAGGCCACACCGTCTGCCACAGAGACTACTGTACCAACACTGCGGGCATCTACCTTTGGCTCAAAGTCTTTAATTTGCTCCAGCAATGAGTTCGCTATATTTTTAAAATCTGGGGCAAGGGTTGCCATTCACCAACCTCCTTAGGATTGTATACTTTCCTAAAAAATTTTATGTTAAACCCGGCCAAGCAGTAGGGGGAAGAAATACGGCCAGCTATTTTGCCCGCCAGATATTTGCCTGTTCGGGTTCTCAAGTCTATCGAATCAAACTATCGAGAACGGTTATCAGCACAAGTTAAACCAGGCTGGCAGCCTGGCTGACAACCGGGCAGATATTACCCTACCTGTCTGTATTTGTCCAACGAATTACCTATGGTGACTTGCACCAAATTCGTGTTTTGAACAATAATAAGTGCTTGTGCATTTTATCACAAGGAGAGGGGGAGGGCAACTTTCATGAAAATGTGGGGCATAGGGTACAATCGTTGATTATGTGTGGGAAACGAAAGGGTGTAAATTTTGTCGGGCTGATTTTGGTGGTGCTTGTTTTGGTTGCATTTGGGCTCCGCATGTACCGGATTGATGCGTTTGGCTTCTGGACAGATGAAGGACTTACACCTTTGCGGTCTGGTTATTCGCTTGTGGAGATTTTGAGCAATCGCATTGTGATTCAGGAGGGGATTACGAAGGATACACACCCTCCTTTTTATTATCTTTTGATCCATTTTAGTCGGTTGCTGTTTGGTGAGTCAGATTTTGCGTACCGGTATCCCAGTGTGTTGGCAGGTGTATTGTTAGTGCCGCTCATGTATCAATTGGGGCGACGGTTGCATACGCGAGCGTTGGGTCTGTGGGCGGCGGGGATTACGGCCGTTAATCCATTGCAAGTTTGGTATGCCAATGAAGCTCGTATGTACACTTTATATGTGGTGTTGGCGGCTGGTGCAGCTTATGCTTTATGGCGTGCTATACAGGGTAGTCATTTGTATCGGTATCTGGTTGTTTATTTTGTGTTGTCTGGTTTGGCTTTTTATACTCATTATACGGTCGTTTTTCTGATTGCTGCCCAAACACCATTCTGGGTTTATCTGTTATGGCAAAGGGGTCAAAAACGGCTAATTCTCGGAACGGCCGTTTTGGGTATGCTGGTTGTTATTCCGGTCATCCCTTTTACGATTCCTCGTCTCTTTACTGGTGCTGAAGCCAACTATTTCTATGTCCCTCCCTTCATTATGCTTCAGGACGTTATTCATGCTTTCGGTCTTGGACTAACCACCCACTTTGAATATTTACTAACTCGTTTACTGGATATAGGCATGGCAGTCCTGGTTTTTAGCGGACTTTATGGCTTACCAAATTGGCGGACCAGGTTGTTTGTGTTGGTTTATTTATTCGCCGTGGTGGCTGGGTTGATGCTGGGATCACTCATTAAGCCCATGTACCAGGGAGCGCGCCATATTATGGTAGGCAGTCCGGCGCTTTATTTATTGGCGGCATCAGGTATTGTTTGGTGGCTGACAAAATCTCGCATTTCATATGGGTGGCAGCGCATGGCAGCCAGGGGGATTTCGGCCGTTTTGCTGCTCGTTCTCATTGCTGGCCCGACAGTAGCTTTACAGAATTACTTTTTTGATGATACGTTTGGCAAGGATGATTTCCGAGGACTTATCCACTATATTGAAACACACGCTGGGGAAAATGACCTGATCATCTACAATAATGCTGTTTTGCTTCCTCTCCATGCCCATTATCAGCAACGAGCAGATGTAACAGCCATAGGTGTCCCTGTGTATCCATATCAGGCAAATGAAAATACAGATTTGTTACTGGCGAAACTGGCAAAGCAGTATGATAGAATTTGGTTTGTCACTGATCCACCAGCAGACAAACGAGATGCAGGTGGTCGGGTTCAGGCATGGCTTGATTCCCATCTTTTGCCAATTGAAGTTCGCCATTTTCCTGGTCGAACAACCGAAGTCAAATTTGTGCTTTATCGCACGAAGACTTTATCAGGAGAGTCATTACCCCAAACGACCGTTCCCCTAAACATTCAATGGCCACAAACACCCCGACTGGTTGGAATCAACCCGCTTTTCTCACAACCGGCACGCCTGCCAGCGCTTTGGCTCGACTTGTTTTGGCAAGGAAATGCCCCGGCAGAAGAAATGCACTTGCGTTTTTCTGTACGTGATATAAACGGACAGGTATGGTGGGTATGGGAACGGCCGTTTGTACTAAACCCAGACTTGTTACGAAAACAATGGTCATCAGAGAACATCACCCATACCCCTCAAGAAGTTTTTGTGCCGGCAGGATTGCCACCAGGCGAATACACTCTTTGGCTACAACCACTCGCTACAGCCACCGGTCCTGCACTTGGTGAAGCAACTCAAGTATTATCTTTTCAAATAGCCCCAACTACAGAGTGGCTCATAGCACCAGAAATATCATTTACCAGTCCATTCCCTATCCATTTTGCCAATGGCCTGCGCTTACAAGGCTATACTGTGCCGGTTCCTGTTGTCAAACCAGGACATACCTTACCTATCTCCCTCTATTGGCAAAGTTCTAGTCCCACATTTACAAATCAAAACCTGCGTTATCGCATTGATATTGTGGACAAGGATGGCAATTCAATAAACACTAGAGAAGGTAATGTAGGCGCAGAGTGGCTAACCCAATGGCCGAACAATGCCTTAATTCGACAGGATACAGGCCTCTACTTTTCGCCAGAAACAACTCCCGGCACATACCGCCTGCGCTGGCAACTGATAGCCAACGGCAACCCCGTTGCCGGGCGACCATCATGGCGCCCATGGTTTGGTAAGGGTGTATTGATGGGTGAGATTGTGGTAGAACCATGGCCAATGGTAACAGAACGTCCAACAGATGCGGCGGTTATGGAGGCTCGTTTTGGGGATGCAATTGCATTATACGGGTATAAATTGGGCGAACTGGAAAACGGCCGTTTGCCACTCACCCTCTATTGGGAAGCTCTGGATACACCACCCGCCAACTATCTGGTCTTTGTTCACCTTGTCAACCCTGCCGACAACCAAATCGTCAGCCAAATTGATCGAATTCCGGTAAATGGTTTGCGCCCAACTCGTGGCTGGCGTATTGGGGAAATCCTCACTGACCAGTACGAACTAACCATACCGGACACACTGGAAGCAGGGGATTATACAATTAACATCGGTCTTTACCTGGGCGACACTGGTGAGAGATTACCGGTATCATATCAAAATCAACTGCAGGAAAACAATCAGCTTTCCATCACCACCCTGACCCTGCCATGAGGATATTTGTGTCAGAACAAAAACAAACTATTTTTGCCACTTTCATCGCAACTCATTCTCACTTGTTATTGGCATTGATATTAGTTATTTATCTGGTGATTACAGGAGCGTATAGCATCATTAATCCGTTATTTGAAGCACCAGATGAACATTGGCATTTTTTCACAGCAGAATACATTGCCCAAAACGGCCGTTTGCCCTACGTAGCCGAACCTTATGACGAATGGCTCAGTCAGGAAGCTGCCCAACCCCCTCTATATTACATCATTGGCGGGCTACTTATTCGGCCAATAAATACAGCCAACGCCCGTGAGCAAGTCTGGCTCAACCCGTTTGCCCAGATTGGTTACGCTGCGGCCCTCACTAACATCAATTTAGCCGTTCATACACCAGCCGAAGCATGGCCATGGCAAGGATACGCATTGGCCGCCCACCTGCTACGGGGGTTTTCCACCTTACTAGGGTTAGGAACGCTATTGTTCATCTATGGGACAGCTCGTTTGTGCTGGCCGGATTCGCCACAACGCGCCCTCCTGGCAGTGAGTCTGGCTGCTTTTCTCCCCCAGTTTAATTTTGTACACGCCTCTATTACCAACGATACATTGATTACATTTTTGGCCGCTGCTGCTATATGGCAAATTGTGCGTTTGTGGCAACAACCCATTACCTTTTATCGCCTTTTATGGTTGGGCATTACTATCGGATTGGCTATCCTGAGCAAAAATGCAGGCGTGCTTTTATTAGCATACGGATTAGGGGTGTTGGTATTGGTAGCTATCCGCGAGAGACGTTTCCGACTGCTTTTCTCGACTGTACCAGTTGTGTTGTTGCCTGCCATTTTTATTGGCGGGTGGCTTTGGTGGCGTAACTGGCAACTGTATGGTGATCCTACAGCAGCAAACCAATTTGTAAGGCTGGCGGGCGGCGATCGAAATTATTCCGTTTGGCAGGTATTGAGTGAAACGCCTAGCCTGTGGCTATCGTTTTTTGGTGTGTTTGGCTGGTTTAATTTACGCGCCCCCAACTGGGTCTATTGGATATGGAATGGGGTGGCAGGAACGGCCGTTCTGGGCACAATTCTCTCTTTGTTTCCCCACCACTCCCAACCTGTACGACCAAATAGCTGGCAAACCATTCTCAAACATCCTCGCTTTTTGGCATTCCTTTTAGCTGGTTGGGTAGGGCTGGTTTACGCCGGACTGGTCGCTTTCATGATGCGCACACCAGCAGCCCAAGGCCGGCTACTTTTTCCGGCTATTGTACCTTTAATGCTGGGGCTGGCGTGGGGAATTTCGCAACTGGGACAATGGATAACGGCCGTTATCCCTCTCTTCGCCTTTACAACTACCTTCTACTGTCTCTTGTTTACCATTCGTCCGGCCTACACCCCGCCCCCACTTTACACCGAACTCCCCAACTATGCGACTCCCCTACAAATCCAAATGGAACATGGCTTAACCCTGGTGGGTATTCATGTAGAAACTCCAGAAGCTCAACCAGGGGAGCCGATTTGGTTGACCCTATACTGGCAAGCTGACAGACCGATTACCAGGCCACCAGAGTTTGTGTTAGATATTCTGGGCCGGGGTCAAGAACCAATTGCCCACCTGCACAGCTATCACGGACGCGGTTTGTATCCAGCCAATCTGTGGCCTACTGGCAAAATCGTAGCCGACCGATTTGCCGTGCGTATCGATCCATTTGCCCAGGCCCCGGTAATGGGAAGATTCTTTGTGCGCCTTGTTGACAGTCCACAAGCTGTACCAATAGGAGAGATAAAAATCACCCCCACACAATGGCCGAAAATGTCATCTGATGAGGTGTTGGTACAAATTGGTGATGGCGCAACATTAACGGCCGTTTTTCTGGACACATATAAAGCACAGCCAGGGGATACTGTACATGTTTACGCTATGTGGCAAATCACTGCTAATATCTCTCAAGACTATACAACGCTCATCCACTTAGGACCAGCTAACCAGGCACCAATTGTAACCGGTGACAGCCCTCCCCTGCAGGGAGATTACCCCACTCACCTCTGGGCTGCAGGCGAGATTATTGAAGATGAATACACACTCCAATTGCCGGATGATATAGAAAACGGCCGTTACCCAGTCTGGATTGGCATGTATGACCCCAATTCACTAACCCGTCTTCCTCTTTTCGTTCAAGGAGAACGCCAACCAAATGATGTGTATCTGGTTGGCTGGCTAGAGATCAACGCCCAGACCAATACGCCATAAAATTAACAAAGACACCAAGACATGATAAAGGCTTTTCTTAGCGATCTCGGCAACCTTACAGGGAAAAACCACCACACCTGAACGGTCACCAAATTTCCACACAAAAACGAGTTCTTATCCCCACCCCCAAAACAAAAACGCCCGTGACAGATAACCATCACGGGCGCAAATTGGCAACAATATCTATTCTATCGAATTGGCTCTTTCT
>RFGV01000327.1 GCA_003696605.1 Chloroflexota bacterium
AACCTGAACATTATTGCCGTAACCCCGCAGGGCAACAAGCCGGGTGTGCGCACCGGAAACGTTGGCGCACTGCCGGTTAGCCACCCCGCCGGAAATAGCGATGGTATTGTAACGGCAACCGTTATTAACCCGACTGCCACAACCGGGGCGAAATACGAAGTCTTCTTTTCCGACAACAACGGCGAAATCGTGTGGAACCTGCGCAACACCGCCACCAACCAAGTGATCTTGACAAATCAACCGCAGGTTGATGATGTGGAAGCCGTGCGCACCCAGCCGATTGTAGATGGTGTGCAAGTAAAAGTTGCCGGTCCGGCACCGGGTGTAAAAGACTGGGATATTCCTGCCGGAACCCGTCGTTTTACCTGGGCCGGCGGCGCTGACGGTCTTGGCTTCGAAGGCTTCAACGGTGCGATTGGCTGGGCTTCTCCGGCGAGCGTCTTCGGCGGCGTTGATCAAAATCAAATCGTTTCCGCTGCCACGTTGAAAAACGTATTACTGGTGTTGGCAAATGTGTCGGACGGCAGCGTCAATTACGATCCGCAGTTCGCACAAGACGGATCTGATCCCAACGTGTCGTTTGGTTACCGCTTCCTGCGTGGCGCATCCTTAGCACCTCAACAACCGCAGTTTGCACCGTATATTTTGAATCCGAGTGGTGGCTATGCCTATCAGGCATTCGAGCGCAATGTGCCCCTGGCTGCTTATGATGTAGATGATCCGGAAAATCCCCGCCGTTTGGCCGTGGCTTTCCTGGAAAACAACCAGCCGGGTGGTTTGGTTGACGGAAAATGGTGGCCGGGCAACTTCCAGGAATACGACAACACTGCCGGCTCCGGTCCGCGCGAGTGGTTGTTTATTCTGGATGCGGATTACAGCGAAACCCCGAACCCGACCTATCAGCAGGAGCTCATTGGCAACGTAGATATGCCGATTATGTATTGGCTGACGGTTGCTCGTCGTGGGCCTGTACCGTTTTCCCCGGGTGGCACCGGCGAAGATCAATTCCTGATTTTGGCCGGAAAAATCAACACGGTTAACGACGTGTTTGAATTCCAAACCCCTGCGGTAGTTCGTAGCGACGAACTGACAAAGCAGGATCTGGATAAGATCAACGTGTTCCCGAACCCCTACTATGCAAAGAACCCGTCGGAAACCAGC
>RFGV01000328.1 GCA_003696605.1 Chloroflexota bacterium
CCCATCATTCGGGTGAAATTGAGACCGAAATCCTCAGAGCGGTAATATTGGTTGTTTATTGACGCATAAATCACCCCATTACCTCCGACAACCACCTCCGAACAATTATTGTTGGTACCGACATCCAGGTTAGGGATGACATTCCATGTAGCCCCGGCATCGTTGGAAATCCTCAGGCCACGGTTTGTTGCCGCATAGACGTAATTATCATCCATGGGATGAATAGCCAGTTCGTTGACAAATGCCCATTCCGCACTCCGGCTGTTGGAGACACTTGGAGTGGTGGATGGCAAATGCTGGAAAGTCTGACCTCCATCGGTCGATTTGTAAATGCCTTCACCGATGAATGCCATGGAGTTGGTATGCCCATCGCCATAAGCGAAGTATTCCCCGGTTCCGAAATAGATATCCCCGTTGGATGCCTGCGCCATGCAGCTGATGCCCAGATGGCCAAAGTTGACATTGTCAGGGTGCAGTTTCCATGACAACCCACCATTGTCAGAACAGAATAATCCGCCACTCACACCACCGGCATATACTCTTGACGGGTTGTTGCGGTCTACCAGTATGGCACGGGTACGCCCGCCAACATTGTCGGGGCCGAGCTCTTCCCACTCCAGTTGAAGGGCAGCCGATGATTTCATGGATTGCTGGCGAATCCGCTGTTCCATCATCTGCTGGCGGGCACGGTACACATCCGCGAGGTCCAGTTCACCGGTTTGGGAATTCGCCCTGATCTGGTGCAGATATTCCATGGCTGCATATATTCCCCGCACCTTTTCCTTCGGAGGGGCATAAGGTTTTCCGGAGGGTTGCCCAACCTGCTGGCTGGCGGCAGGACAGGCTCCGTCAATGAAACAATGCAGCCGGGTCAGATAAAACATCGCTGCAAGGGATAAACCTGTAATGAATGTAATGACCAGGATTTTCTTCATCGCTTGTAGAGTTTAATTAAACGGATTTATCAATAAAGATAGTAATTAACCGACTTTTAAGGGCGTCAAAAATACAAACCTATCTGAAAAACAATGAAAATTTCGAGAA
>RFGV01000329.1 GCA_003696605.1 Chloroflexota bacterium
ACCTATAAAATGTGATATTCCGGTGGCACTGGTGAATTGCCTGCCGCGATCATCAGCGTCGGCTATGCCACCTCCAACGATGGCATCAACTGGACGAAATATGATGACCCCAACACCACCGCCCCGCCGTATGAGTTCAGCGACCCGGTGTTGCCTCATGGTGGCGCCGGTGAATTTGATGAAGGCAAAGCCTGGACTCCCTCCGTGCTTCCCACCGCCTCGGGATATGAACTCTGGTATGCCGGAGACCCGGGAGGTCTTTCTCACAAAATTGGCTATGCCACCTCATCCGATGGGATTCACTGGACGAAAGACCCCGGCAACCCGGTATTTGAAATGTCCGAACCCTGGACGAATAACATCATCTCACCAAATGTGATGTGGGATGGGGCGCAATACCGGATGTGGTTCAGCGGATTTCAACCGCAATTCCCATTTGCCGGAAGGATTGGCTACGCGACTTCTGCAATCACCGGAATCAATGACGATGGCGTCGCAACAGTGGCAAGGTCGCCAATACTGCATCAAAACTACCCCAACCCGTTCAATCCCAGCACGACCATTGTTTTCTCACTCCCTTACAATTCCCCAACGGGGCAGGCACGCATCACCCTCCAAATTTTCGATATTACCGGTCGCAAGGTGCGAACCCTGATAGACAGTGACCTTCCGGCTGGCAACCATGTTGTGCAATGGGATGGCACCAACGACGCCGGGCAGCCGGTAAGCAGCGGGCTCTATTTCTACCGTCTAAACGCAGGCAAATTTCAGCAAACCCGTAAAATGCTGCTGCTGCGCTGACCCGTGGTGCATGTACGGATATATAACGGTTCACAAAGATTTGCAATTGTTTTGCTTGAAAATACCCATACCTGTCAAGAAGGAGCATGAAATGAGATATATGAGTGTTGTCATCTTGCTGTTGGTTGGCTACAGCAGTCTTCTTGCCCAACCTCTCTCCGGCGACTACACCATAGGCGGCAGCAATCCCGATTTTGCCACCATAAGTGATGCGGTGAACGCGCTGTTAACCGATGGTGTGGCCGGTCCGGTGAACCTCAATATCCGACCGGGAACTTATGAAGAAAAC
>RFGV01000330.1 GCA_003696605.1 Chloroflexota bacterium
GGCCGAGGAGACACAATCAGACGAACCGCTGGCAACGGCCCACATGTTGTTGGGTCTGGTCAGTTACGTGCAGGAGAGCGATGTCATGGCGGCGGCCGATCATTTTGCTGAAGCTGTGAGGCTGGCCTGGGAATACCACGCTGTTACCGGGCAGCGTATCAATCGCGCCATTTTGCGTCACCTGGAGGAATGGAAACAAGCTGGCGAGGTGAAGGCGTCTCGTACAATTTGTACTTTTATTTTGCAAAACGGCCGTCAGCGTCTGGGTAACGACTATCCCGAGGCCCTACAGGAATTTGAATCATTTTGTGAGAGTTCTCTCAAACTCAAGCAATTTCCTGGTGACGATACACCCACCATGGTGATAAATGAAACCTCAGAATCTCAATGAACCATCCCCCTTCGAATATTGGGTAGCATACTTGGCAATTGCCGATCAATGGGAAGAAGCGTGGACAGAAACATATGACGCGGCAATAAGTAACTGGGAGCTAGATATTTGCTGGCGTTTGCTGCGCGAAGCCCGCCGTCTGGCAATTCATCCTTCACAACAAGCTTTGGTTCGCTTTCGGGAAGGTATGTTGCACGCCCAAAGCGGTGACTGGCAGCACGCTTCAGTCTGCTACGAATCAGCCCTGGCGAGTGCTGTGGCGGAGAATGATGAACTTCAACTGCCCTTATTGGGCGAGATGGGCATGTTGTATCGCTTACAGGGTGATTTTCGTAAAGCGTTAGACTTGCATCGCAGGCAATATAAATTGGCTATGGCATCAGGCGATTTATGGTATCAAGCAGAAGCATTAGACCAGATAGGTCTTGATTACGAAGCTGCTGGTCAGTTAAAGAACGCACAACTAAATCTGGAATTAGCTTTGCAGCTTTGGCAAGCTCTTGAAGCCAAAAGCAGCATTGCCAGCACTTTTAATCATTTGGGGATGGTAACGTGGCAACAGGGTGATCTGGAGGCTGCTGAATTTTATCTCACCCAAGCACATGAAATGGCGATTACCACTGAGCACTCTTATAGCCAGGCCCAAATAGAAGGCAACCTGGGCAATTTGGCCTATGAACGCGCGCAGTGGGATGTGGCCGAAGCTCATTATGCTCAGGCGTTATCACGGTTCGACGAGCTAGGGGTTGTGTTTGATAAAATTGGTATTATCAATAACCTGGCGGGAATAGCTGTGGCGCGGCACGAGTATGATCAGGCGCGAATGTTATATAAAGAAAGTTTGGCGTTGGCTCAAACTTTAGGTCACCGCCAGGGTGAATTAGATGCATTATTGAATCTGAGCGTCGTGGCGCTACGTCAACGAAGCTGGTCAGAAGTCCCTGATTTACATGCACAAGCTTTACGAATTGCCCGTGCTCTTGGAGACCGTCATACTTTTTGGGATATTCGGCGGCGGCAAATGCGTTTTGTTGTTCTCTACGGATTACTTCGCTTATTGGATTGGATTCGCGTTCGTCTGGGTACGGCGAGAAGCAGAGGTTAAGTGAATTATGGATTTGCTGGAAACGGCCGTTCACCTGCTGGCTTACCTGGAAACACGGCTTGACGCCGATTTAGGTACGGGATTAGCCGCATGGCAGCATGCCTTCAACCAGGCGCGGGTCGGCTGGCAATTGGGTAGCAGCAGGTGGTGGCTGGCCGTTATCCCGGTACACACTACCCAGATTCGTCAACGTCGCTGATCGAAAACGGCCGACCAGGTTTGCAATCCATCTTCCGGAGTCTGATGCAGGGATTGATGCAGAAATTCGAGCAAGAATTCACTGTTAAATATCATATGGTGAATTTGCAAAGCCTGATTAACCACGCAATCGCTTGATCATCTCTTGCA
>RFGV01000331.1 GCA_003696605.1 Chloroflexota bacterium
GAATAGACATACGGTGCTGTTCCACCGGAAACAGTGGCTGTGGCGCGTCCATCGCTGGCTCCGTTACATGTGACATGCTGGTCAACCGTCAGGGTTAATACCAGAGGTTCAGGTTGGGTAACCATAACCGAATCAACCGCCATGCAACCATTGGCATCCGTGACGGTGATTTTCGTTAAACCTGCCTGCAATCCTGAGATGGTGTTGGTCCGGTCTGGCGAGCCGGTTACAGGGGTAAATCCCTGCCATTGGTAATCAAAGGGTGCTGTCCCACCATTGACAGATACAGTAGCAACCCCGTCAGAAGCTCCCGCACAGCTGACAGCAGAATCCAGTGTAACGGTTAAATCGACAGGTGCCGGTTCCGTAACCGAATCACTCTCCACAACGGAGCAGCCGTTTGCATCGGTAACTGTCAACGAATACACACTGCTGGAGAGATTACTTATCGTATCACCGGTGACATTGGGTGTACCACCTGACCATGTGTAAGTGTATGGTGCTACCCCTCCGGAAACCTGGGCGGCAATCATGCCATCAGCGGCACCATTACAGCTGATATCCCTGACCGAGAGCGCAACTGTAAGGGCAGGGGGTTCATCAATCCGTATGGAATCTGTAATGGCGCAACCCCCTGAATCCGTAACGGTAAGGTAATACAATCCGGCAGTGAGTTGCCTGATGGTATCCCCTGCCGGGTTGGGTGTGCCACCGGACCACTGGTAGGTATATCCGGGCGTTCCCCCTGTCGCAATGGCAGCAGCCCAGCCATCATTACCATTGAAACATGAAACATCCTTTTTGCCTATACTCACCGAAACAGCAGAACCGGGCTGGGAAATCACCGCAGTGTCAATAATGGAGCAGGAGCGGCTATCGGTAATCGTTACATATACATTACCAGCCTGTAACATGGATACAGTATCACCGCTGTTGGAAGGAATCCCTGATGACCATGAAAAACTGTATGGAGGAGTGCCTCCGTTTACCGTGGCGATGACCTGTCCATCATTGCCACCAAAACAACGGACATCCCTAATGGTGAGTGAATCTGTAAGGGGTGTGGCGGGTTCGTCAACCACAGCGGAGTCAATAGCCGTGCAGCCAGCAGCATCGGTTATGGTGAGGTAGTATTTCCCCGCGACAAGGTTTTCGATCGTATCACCAGTTGGAACAGGTGTTCCTCCAGACCAGTTGAATGTATAAGGTGCCGTGCCACCGCTAACCAAAGCTGATATTTCCCCGTCATTACCGCCAAAACAATTTACGTGACGAACATTCAGGGCGATTGTAATCGCTGATGGTTCATGAATGGCGATGCTATCGGTAAATTGACAGCCATTGTTATCTATAATCGTCAGATAGTAAATGCCTGCACTTAACTGGGAAAGGGTATCACCCGAAATATTAGGTACACCACCAGACCATTGGAATTGATAAGGAGGGGTGCCGCCTGATGCATCCGCGATGATTTGCCCGTCATTACCAC
>RFGV01000332.1 GCA_003696605.1 Chloroflexota bacterium
CGCCTGACAGAAATGGTTATGAGCAGCCCGAAATGGATTGCCAGCATTGTACCAATTCGAGACGGGTTGCTGCTAGCCGTTAAACAATAAGCAAAAGCCGCGGACGCTTTGTATTTTGAAGAATGGTTAATTCTCTAATCTTTCGCGAAATCGTTTGGCAAGTAAATTGAGTTGAGCAAAGCTAATTGGCTTTAGCAAAACCATATCGGCCATTGGCTGGAGATCGTTGGCCAGAGCAGAATCGGCCGTTGCCAGCAATACACGCACATCTTTCAACCGCGCATCATTTCGAATCTGGCGTAACAACATTTCCCCATGCACATTGGGCATATGCAGATCGAGCACAATTAAATCCGGCACAACTTCTGACAATCTGGTTTGTGCCACCTGCCCATCGAGAATAGACTCGGTTGCAAAACCAGCCTGTTGTAAGGCTGTAGTAAATACTAAATTCTGGTCTTCATTATCTTCAATGATAAACGCCAGCGGTTTCGTTTGCATAAACTGTTTCCTCTTTGACATCAATTGGCAAAGTGACTGTAAAGATACTTCCCTTTCCCAATTCGCTTTCCAGGTTCACAGTCCCCCCCATTGCTTCGGCCAATTGTTTTACAATAGAAAGCCCTAACCCAACTCCCCCAAACTTGCGACCAATTGATTCATCTGCCTGACGAAACGGATCGAAAATAACAGCTTGATCTTCATCTGAGATACCAATACCGGTATCCTGAACTTGCAGAAGCCAGTTTTCGTGGTCTTTGCGGGAAATGATAATTGTAATTCGGCCGTTTTCCGTAAACTTTATCGCATTCACCACCAAATTCGTCAAAATCTGCTCAACACGTTTCGAATCACCAACCACTACCTTCGGTGCATCAGACGCAACATCCAGCACCAATTCTATACCCTTCTGCTGAGCTTGCGGCAACAAATTCTCATGCACCCCCTCTGCCACCAGCACGGGCGAAAATCTTTCCCGGCGAATACGCAACTGCCCCAACTCAATTTGCGATTGGTCAAGCAATTCTGCAAATACCCGCTCCAGCATCTGTGCATTCCGAATGATTCGATCCGTAATATCTCGCTGTTGTGGCGTCAGCGGACCATAAATATCCTGCTGTAACATCTCCGACATCCCCACCAATGCCCCCAAGGGCGTACGCACCTCATGGCTAATGCGAGCAATCAACCGGGTCTTGAACTCATTCGCCTCTCTGGCTCGGCGGGCCAAAATCTGCACTTCCTTAACCTTTGCTTCCAACTCTCGCTCATTTCGCCGGGAGCGATGTAATGCTCGCTCCAAATTATTCATAATTAACGATAACAGCAACACAACGCCAACAACCGTAGCTGTAAACTCCCCCCAAAATGTCGTCAACGTTGCATAGTCTGGTGCTGGCGGCATCAATCCCTGACTATCTGCCATCACCGTCCAGCCGGCAAACACAACAGAAAGAAAACCAAACAATACACCAACCCATACACCCAAAAGCATCTCGGCAATAACCAGGATGCCGAAATACGAAGACATAATTGAACCGCGAAAGCCACCTTCCTCATAGGTGCCATACGTAACAACCAGCCAGAGGGTTAGTGTAAACAGAAAACCTGCCCGATGGACGTAGCCACGTCGTAGCAAAAACAAAATAAACACAGCCCACGCACCAATGACAATTTCAATAACAAATCTATCCACTTCGGGCGCGGTAAATGAAGCCAGCACACTGAAAAACAAGACCAGCCCAATGACTGCCAACAAGATGACATTCAACAGGCGTGCTTTGCGTGTTTTTTCTTCGTCATCAGGAAAAACTGGTGGTGCTAAAAAGGCTTGTAGTTTGGCTAACATGACTTATCCTCTTGCTTGCATGTAGGCTACACGCTCGTACACTGCCATCGTGTCAGCCGCCATTCTTTCGGCCGAAAAATAGGTGTGAACGGCCGTTCGTCCCTGCTGCTCCAGTTTTTGGCGCAATTGCCCATCCCGTAACAACATTGCCAACTTATCCGCCAGATCAGTCGGATCTTCCGGCTTATGCAACAAACCACCCCCCGTCTCCTGCACCAGATAGGGAAACGCGCCATGCTCCGGCTGTACCACCGGTACGCCAGCAGCCAATGCTTCTAGCACTGGCAACCCTTTCGGATCACGATAAACTGTAGGCAACGAAAATACATCAATCGAACGGAAAAAGTCCAGCTTTTGCTGGCGATCCACTGTCCCCAAAATATCCACCTGATCACTGACACCGGCATTTTGTAAGCGACGGCGCACAGTATTCACGTAAGGCATATATGCCTTGCTTAGATAGCCGGCCACTTTTAGCCGCAAGCCAGGAAATTCTCCCGACTTCGCCAATTGAATAAATGCCTCGACCAGAATATGCAACCCTTTTTCCGGGGACATACGTGCCAAATAACCAATAACCGGTGCACCATTGTTCGCCCTGGTCAAATTACGATAGTCATAAAGAGAAATTCCCGGAGGAACAACTGTTATTTTCTCCGGCTCGATTCCAACCAGATTGCCAAAATAGTCCGCATAATAA
>RFGV01000333.1 GCA_003696605.1 Chloroflexota bacterium
CCCCACCACCACTACCCCAGATACAGACCTCTCCACACCTCCCGCCAACCAGACCAGACCGACAGACACCAATCCTGGTATCTTCCTGCCCCCACCCGACCAGATACGTTCCATCGAAGAACTACAAAAACTCGTTGAAGAAAACCCAAACAACGCTGCCCTGAAAGCTGAACTCGCCCTGGCCTACCTGCAGGCTGGTCAACTAGAAGACGCCCGCCGCATTGTCCAAAGCGAATTTCGAGGCGCCCGACTCCCCATTGCCTACATCTCCGCCGCCGAACGACTAATGGAAACAGAAAACATGCTGCTGGCTATCGCTGTGCTTCAGGAAGGCTACATGCGCTTTCCCAACGACACCCGCATTCAAACCCTGCTCATGACCAGTTTACTCATCACCCAACAACCACCTCGCACCATCTCTGACTTTCTGAACCTCCTGGAAACCAACTCGGAACAAATCGATCCGGCCGTTCCCGCAATGGGTGAAGCTTATCTGGCCCTTGAAGAAGACAACCCGGAAGAAGCGCTGCAATTGCTGGATACCGCCCTTCAGAGCGCCACAACCAGTCGCGCCGAACTCCTCTACATGACCGGACTGGTTTACAAAATCCAAGATCAGTCTGACCTGGCCACAGACGCTTTCCGTGCCGCCTTGCAACACAATCCTGCACCGTGGCTCGAAGAGCGGATAATGACCGAACTGGAAAATTAAAATCTATCAAACATAACCAGAAGAAGAGGAAAACCATGCGAACCCCATTTATTGCCGGAAACTGGAAAATGCACAAAACAGTAGACGAAGCTGTTGCCTTTGTCCGCCAAATTCGCCATGAACTAAACCAAATTGAAGGGGTGGATATTGCTGTTTGCCCACCCTTTATAGCCATTCCTGCTGTCTTCAATGCACTTCAGGCCACCAAAATAGGGGTGGGTGCCCAAAACATGCACTACGAAAGTCAAGGTGCGTTTACCGGCGAAGTGGCCCCAAACATGATCGCCCCATTTTGTCAGTATGTTATTCTGGGGCATTCCGAACGGCGTGCCTATTTTGGCGAAACAGATGAAAACGTAAACCGCAAGGTTAAGGCCGCATTGTCTCATGGTTTGACGCCCATTATTTGTGTTGGTGAAAGTCTGGAACAAAATGAAGCAGGATTGACTCATGCGTTTGTTAGTGGTCAGGTAAGGGCTGCGCTGGATGGCCTGACGGCCGAACAGGTAGCCCGGTGTGTCATTGCCTACGAACCAATTTGGGCTATTGGCACGGGTCGTTCGGCGGATGCAGCTCAGGCAGGTAGTATCATTGGCCTGAGTGTACGTGGTACAATTGCTGATATGTTTGGTGAAACGACAGCGCAACAGGTTCGGATTCAGTATGGGGGAAGTGTGAAGCCACACAATATTGCAGATTATATGCGTCACCCAGATATTGATGGGGCATTGGTGGGTGGTGCCAGCCTTAAGCCGGATTTTGTGACGCTGGTTAAAAATGCGGTTGTGTAAATATGTCTTTTGATCTGATGCCTGTTATCTGGACGGCCGTTTCTGTCCTTGTTCTTCTCCTGCTGCAACGCTGGATACACACCCATCTACATGGCCTTTCCTTGCTTATTACTGGCCGCCCCCAACTGGCCGTGGTTATTTACGCCATTGTTCTGCTTCCTGGTGTGTTCTTGCACGAGTTGAGCCACTGGCTTACGGCGACACTGCTGGGGGTACGCACTGGCCGTTTTTCCATTATTCCCCAGCGGCAACCAGACGGCAGTATCCAGTTAGGATATGTGGAATATTATCGGGGGGCTACGTTAGGCGCGTTTCGGGAAAGCCTGATTGGGGGAGCACCACTTATCATGGGAACGGCCGTTATTCTCCTCATCGGCTTTCGCATTTTTGGCATCACCGAACTGGCCGTGGCCATCCAAAGCGGCCAGGTAGATGCCCTCACACTCGCCCTGGGCGACGTTTTTCGCACACCCGACTTCCTCGTATGGCTTTATCTGCTCTTTGCTGTCAGCAACGCCATGATGCCCAGCCGCTCCGACCGGCGTGCCTGGCCAGCCTTTTTTGTTACCATGCTCATTCTCATTGGCCTGCTATACGTGCTAGGCATTCTCAATGTGCTCATGAACGACCTGGTTGGCCCCCTGACAACTGTTTTTGGCTATCTGGGGCTGGCATTTTCAATGGCTATCGGGGTTGATCTGGTATTTATGGGTTTCATTGCCCTGCTGGAAGAAATTATCAGCCGTATCAAGGGTGTGCGCGTTGTGTATGGCAGCGCCGAAGCCCCCCCCGGAACAGATAACCTGACTATGTAAGTTGGGGCCAACACCATGAATATTACCGTCTTGTTGACTGCTTACCGTGAACCACGAACCGTTGGCAAGGCAATTGCAGCATTTTTGCCCCAGCTTCCTGCCCATGCAGAATTGCTGGTCGTGTGCCCGGATGCAGAAACAACGGCCGTTGTTCAGAAACTTGCCCGGCAAGACGGCCGTATTCGCCACATCCCCGATCCTGCCCACGGCAAACCCACCGCTCTCAACATTGGCTTGCAGGCCGCCCGTGGCGACATCATCATCTTCTCCGACGGTGATGTCACTATCGCCGACAATGCCCTTACCTACTTGCTGGCTCCTTTCACCGAGTCAAACGTTGGTGCCGTAACTGGCCGCCCCATCAGCATCAGCCCGCGCCATACCTGCCTGGGCTACTGGTCACACTTGCTCACCGACAGTGCCCATCACGTACGCCTTGCCAGAGACCAGACAGCCCGTTTCTTACTTTGTTCCGGCTATTTGTTTGCTGCTCGACGTGCTCTCATCCCCTCCATCCCCACCGATGCCCTGGCTGAAGATGCTGTTATTTCTCACCGTATTGCCGAACAAGGGTATCGCATACGATATGCGCCGCAAGCGATTGTTTATGTCAAATATCCTGATAATTATCAGGACTGGTTACGGCAAAAAGTGCGCTCGGCAGGTGGGTATGCCCAGACTTATGTGCGAAAATCCCCAATACAAATGCGGTCGCCGTGGCGCGAGGTGGCAGATGGGACATGGCTGGCTCTCCGCTATCCCCGTTCCTTGCGGGAGTTGGGCTGGACTTTGGCTTTATTTGGAGCCCGGTTACATTTGTGGGGGGCGGTTTTTTGGCAGGTGCGTGTGCGCAAACGGCCGTTATCCACCCTCTGGCAACGGGTTGAATCCACCAAATAACCTTTACCAATCTTTCACAACAGTTCAGGAGTCTCTTATGCCCCGTTCTCTGATGCACCAGGAAATAGATTCTGTCCCAGAGTTAGTACGAGTCATGCTCCCTCGCCTGACCGACGCCATTTCTCAAATAATAACGCCCACATTGAGCCGGCAAATTCGGCGCGTGTATGTTACTGGCTGTGGCGACAGCTATTACGCCGGGCTAACCAGTAAACTGGCGTTTGAACAATTAGCCGGCCTCCCCTGTGAGCCAATGCCGGCTATGCAATTTGGTCGTTATGCCACGCCTTTTTTGCCGGCACCAAGAGCTGAGTTGCTGACTCTGGCTGTTTCGGTAAGTGGGAAGGTGAGTCGAACGGTAGAAGCCCTGCGGCTGGCACAGCATGAGGGTGTAACGGCCGTTGCCATCACTGGCAATCCCCACAGCCCACTTGCCCAAGTAGCCAAACTTGTTCTGCAAACAACTCTGCCCCCCTTCCCCCAAAAACCATCTGACCAGGTTGTGCCAGGTATGCGCAGTTATGTTGCTTCCCAATTGGCCTTGTTCCTGACCGCCATCCATTTGGGTGAGCAACGGGGGCATTTGACAGGCGCACAGGCGGATGGCTACCGACATGATTTGGCACATACAGCCAATTTGATGGCAGAAACAATTGAGTTGTGTGATCCAATTGCTCGGGAAACGGCCGTTTCCTGGACAGATGCCGACCGATTCGTCTGGTGTGGCACTGGCCCCAACTACGGCACTGCCCACTTTTGCGCCGCCAAGATAATTGAAGCCAGTGGCGATACGGCCGTTGCCCAAGACACCGAAGAATGGGCACACATCCAATATTTTGAAAAACAACCCCACACCCCTACTTTCCTCATCAGCGCTGGCCACCGAGACCAAAGCCGAACTGTGGAAATAGCCACCGCTGCCACACACATTGGGCGACGTGTAGGCATCATTGCCCCAGCCACCAGCCTGATTGCTCGCACCGCTCACAAAGCTGCCTATTTACCTGTTGCCCTGCCATTACACGAATGCTTTTCACCCTTGCTAACCTGTTTGCCTGGTGCTTTGTTTGCTGCCTGGCGGGCCGAAACCATCGGCGAACCATACTTTCGCGCTTTTGGCGGCGGGCGCAGCAGCACAGGCGGGGGGGGCATTTCCCGCATCCAAACCAGTGACCAGATAGATATACCAGACAGGAATAGTTGATATGGGAATAAATACACCACGCTATATTTGCGGTGGCGGAATACGCATAGACTATATCATCAGGCATGACGGCCGTGTCCATAACGGCATAGTGGGGGGCAATGCCCTCTATGCGGCTGTGGGCGCGGCCTTGTGGACACAAAATGTTGCAGTTTGGGGGCGGGTAGGCGTCAATTACCCCCAGCAATGGCTCAACGAACTCAGTAAATATGGGCTAGATACAAGCAGCATCATTCAACTGGATACACCTCAAGATCACCGGACGTTTTATGCTTATCTGCCGGATGGCCGTCGTGAGGATACAAACCCGGCATACCATTTTGCTCGCATTGGCCACCCCTTACCAGAAGCTTTGCACGGCTATATCCATTCTACGCCTGGCCAGGATAATCCACACCAATATGAACCGCTGGCACTTCGGCCTGATGACTGGCCTACCCATTTTGACCCCTTGCCACAACGGCCAACTGTTGTCCATTTGTCGCCGCTGGCGTTGAGCACCCACTTGCATTTGCCCCCATTTCTGCGGCAACGGGGAGTTGGCCAAATAACGGCCGATCCTGGTGAACGGTATATGCAACCAGACAATATCCCCTGGTTACGCCAGTTTTTACCGCATTTGGATGCATTTTTACCCAGCGAGCAGGAAATTCGCACGCTTTTTGGCCCGAAAATGGGCGTATGGGAGGCAGCAGAAACATTGTGCGATTGGGGTGTGCCATTGGTGGTTATCAAACTGGGGGCAAAAGGGGTAATCATGCTGGAAGGGAAAAACGGCCGTCGTACCGAATTACCGGCCATTTACCAGGCAAACGATCCCCGTGTGGTAGATGTTACAGGGGCAGGGGATGCGTTTTGTGGTGGTTTTATGGTTGGGTTGGCGCAAACGGGCAGCCCCCGTCAGGCCGCGCAAATGGGGTTGCAATCGGCTGCCCGTGTCCTGGAGGGATATGGCGCATTGTATGCGCTGCAAAACAGATAAATTACGCCTGTGGTTCCCCGTTTTCAGCCACACGCACCACTTCAATGGTGCAATCGGTGACCAGAGCGGCAATTAGCCCCAAAGCAGCATAAGCAGGTAATAAAGCCACACCTGCTACCCCCAAAAGAAGAGGGATTTCCAGATGAATGTGTCGTTTTTCATTTTTCACCACAATGCGGCGCACGTTTGTTTCATGCACCAGTTTGCGAATTGTGGCCACTAACTCTTCACCAGTTACGCGTATTTCTTCTGTCCACTCAGAACGGCCGTTTCCGTTTACCCCTTCATTTTCCACGTGAATTTTTTCTTCGTCACCCATTTTGACCTCCCGGCTTCAGTTTGTATCAATCATTTGACCTGCATTGACGTAAACCAATTACGTACACATACAAGAAAAGTTGCAAATCCAACCATCTGCCTCTTTTTTTGTTCATGGCTATAATCACACCAGCCTTGTTTCCCACTACAAGTCTTTTGTGTACCAAATTTGCAAACAACAGGAGTTGACTATGCGCAAAATCTTGTCACTTGTTTTACTGGCCTTGCTGTTTTTAGTTGCGTGCCGTGAGGAAGAAGCAACACCTGCACCCTCACCCACCACAAACGTACCAGAGGAAACGGCCGTTTCCCCCACCAACACCCCCCTCCCATCACCCACCACACAACCCGCCACCGAACAACCCATCTACCTGGCCATCATCTGGCATCAACACCAACCCGTTTACTTCAAAGACCCGGAAACCGGTATCTACAGCAAACCCTGGGTACGTGTCCACGCCAGCAAAGACTATGTGGACATGGCCACCACCGTCGCCCAATACCCCAACATCCACGTCACCTTCAACCTCACCCCCAGCCTCATTCGCCAACTGGATGACCTGGCCGCTGGCGCCAAAGACCTCTACTGGGCATACACAGAAATTCCCGCCAGCGAACTAACCAACGACCAAAAGCAATTCATCCTCGATCGCTTCTTCGACACCAACCGCAAAGTTATCGCCCGCTTTCCCCGTTACCAGGAACTGCTCACCAAACGGGATAGCAGCGACAACCCACTGGAAGATTACACCACACAAGACTATCTTGACTTGCAATTGCTGTTCAATCTGGCCTGGACAGACCCTGACTGGCTGACCGAAGAGCCACTGGCCTCACTTGTTGCCAAAGAACGCAACTACACCGAAGAAGACAAATCCATTGTACTGGCTGAACACTTGCGCTTAATTCAACAAGTCATTCCCGTTCACAAGGAACTTCAGGATGCCGGGCAAATAGAAGTCACAATGACGCCATTCGCCCACCCCATTCTCCCCCTGCTCATTAGCACAGACCTGGCACGAGAGGCTTTACCTGATATTGAACTGCCCCCACGTTTCACATTCGGAGCGGATGCATTGCGACAAGTTGAACTGGGTGTTGAACTGTATGAGTCGCATTTTGGACGTCCACCAAGAGGCATGTGGCCTGCCGAAGGTTCTGTCGCTCAGGAAATGGTCAGCATGGTTGCCCGAAATGGCATTAAATGGATGGCCTCAGACGAGGGCGTGCTGGCCAACAGTCTGGGTTTTGAAGGCTTTACCCGCGATCCAAATGGTGTGGTCACCCAACCGGAGCTGTTATATCGGCCGTATTACGTAGAAGGTGGTTTGGGCGGCCCGGTTGCCATTGTCTTTCGGGATGTTGTCATTTCCGACAAGGTTGGCTTTACCTATTCAGGCCTGGATGGAGATGTGGCGGCATTGGACTTTGTCAACAGCATTCATGCCATTCGGGAAAAGCTGTTGGAAAGTGGTGCGGAAGGACCTTTTCTGGTTTCTGTTATTCTGGATGGTGAGAATGCCTGGGAACATTATGACAACGACGGCAAGAAGTTTTTGCACAGCCTGTACCAGCGTTTGAGTGATGACCCATTGATTAAAACAGTGACGCCCACAGAATTTCTGGAAATTGCACCCGAGCAGCCCAGGATTGAAGATTTGTTTGCTGGTTCGTGGATCAGCCATGATTTTGCCACCTGGATTGGTGAGGATGAGGAGAATCGTGCCTGGGAGTATTTGCTGACAACACGAGAAATGTTGCAAAAGTACGAAAATGGCATCCGCACGCCTCCCTCTCCAGAGGCGCTGGCTGAGGCGCAGACGCTTATGTACATTGCGGAAGGGTCTGACTGGTTCTGGTGGTATGGGGCAGACCAAAATTCAGGTGATGATGAGTCGTTTGATTTGCAGTTTCGCAATACGTTAAAGGCTGTTTATACGACATTGGGTGAGGAGCCACCGGTGTTTTTGGATGTGCCGGTGATTCCGCAGCAGGCTGTGTCAGCAGATCGACCGTCGGCGGGGTTGATTTCGCCGGAGATTGATGGGGTGACGGGAGCAGAAGAATGGGTGGCGGCTGGTTTGTATCTGGCAGAAGGGGGGGGGATGGCAGCGGCCAGCCCGATATTTGAGAGTATGGGGTATGGGTTTGATAGTCAGAATTTGTATGTGCTGATTAACACGGCCGTTTCGGCAGCAGAGCTGGCTGAAAACGGCCGTTTCCAACTCTACCTCACCACACCCGGCGGCGGCGATACAGCCAGCTTTAGCCGCAATAACAGCTTGCTTGGCTTCCCGGCTAACCATCTGGTCGAAATAACGGCCGTTGATGGCCTCACAGCCACCCTGTTCAACACCAACAGCAACCTCTGGGAAGAAACAGGCTCGCCCATCGAACAAGTCGCCATCGGGGAAAACCTCGTAGAACTCGCAATCCCCCTCAACCTGCTGGGCAATGCCGATGTTGGTGACCGTATCAGTATGCGCCTCATCTATGCCGGCACAGTAACTGTAGATGGCACACCCAATTTCGTGGATCAAGCACAAGTTCCTGGCCCTGGTCCTGCCATTGTGGCCGTCCCCGATCTGGGCAAGACGACGATTGTGCTGGATATCACCGATCCGGCAGGCGATGATCATGGCCCTGGCACTTACACCTATCCCACCGATGGCGTCTTCACCAGTGGCAGCTACGACATTCTCAATTTTCAGGTTGGATTCGACGAGGAAAACATTGTCTTCCGCTTTGCAGTTGATGGACCAGTAGAAAACGTATGGGGGTCACCCAATGGGCTTTCCATCCAGACGTTCGATATATACATTGACATGGATGGGGATGGGAACGGTGGCATTGCCTTGCTGCCAGGACGCAATCTGGCATTGCAGGCAGGGTTTGCCTGGGATTATGCCATTCACGCCGAGGGGTGGACGTCGGCCATTTATGTGCCCGGCAATGAAGGGCCAGAGCAGGTTGCCAGTGCCAATGAGTTTCAGATTTTGGCCGATCCTGGCCAACAGAAGGTAACCATCCGTGTACCCAAGACAATATTGGGGGATACACCAGAGGCATGGCGATATACGGCCGTTCTTCTCAGCCAGGAAGGATTCCCCAGCAGCGGCGTGATGCGTGTGCGGGATGTATTGCCCGTAGCTGAACAATGGCGCATTGGTGGCGGCCCAGCCAATGCTACCAATCACACCCGCGTCATGGACATGGTGTGGCCTGAGGCAGGTCAGCAAGAGGCCTGGCTAAGTGACTATACACCAGTTAATAAACCACAGACCGAACTGACAGCAGATGATTTTGCCCGTGTACCCATGCTGCCCTAAAATGGGCGCAATGTCGTAGCCGTGCAATGATATAGAGAGGGAGTCGGCCATTTGGTTTGCCGACTCCCTTGCAGGAAATGGGGTTTATGTCTGCCGGAACCGTTTTGATATTGTCAATTTTTGCCGCCATTATCCCCACCGTATTTTTTGTCAGTCTGATTTATTGGGTAGATCGATACGAAAAAGAACCGTGGTGGCTATTAACGGCCGTTTTTCTGTGGGGTGCTATTCCCAGCATCATCATCGCCTTCATTTTCAATTCTCTGCTCAGCATTCCCCTCTACATCATCGACACCAGTGGCGAAACAGCCAACATCCTGGCTGCCAGCTTTATCGCCCCTCCCGTAGAAGAAACCATCAAGGCATTGGCATTGGTAGGTATTTTCTTCTGGTGGCGGCACGAAATTGACAGCCTGCTAGACGGTATCATCTACGGGGCAATGGTAGGCATGGGCTTCGCCATGGTAGAAAACGTTTACTACTTTGTCAACGTCTTCAACGAACAAGGCCTAAATGCCTGGGAAATGAACATTTTGGTTCGAGGTATCATTTTTGGCCTCAACCATGCCCTCTTCAGCAGCATGACAGGTTTAGGGCTGGCAGCAGCCCGTCTGGCTCGTCAAAATTGGGTGCGAATTACCGCCCCATTGCTGGGCTGGTCAGCGGCCGTCTTCCTCCATTTCCTGCACAACTTCACAGTTTCCTTTGGCAATTTGCTTTGTCTGGTGGCACTTGCTTCCGACTGGGGTGGTGTCTGGTTATTGATAGCCATCATTATTTGGGCATTGATACAAGAACGACGCTGGATTCGAGAGTATCTGAAATCAGAAGTTTCGGCTGGAGTCATCACCTTTCAGCAATACCAAAAAGCCTGCTCCACCCGTGAACGGGCTTCCCATCATCTGTCTCTTTTTTTATCAGGGAAATTGGGAACGTGGCGGAACAGCTTGCGGTTTTACCAGCGGTGTAGTGAGTTGGCCTACAAAAAACATCATTACCAGCTTTTTGGCGATGAGCAAACCTTGCAATTGATTGAAAAATTGCGGGCAGAGTTGATGCACTGGCAATAGTTTGCGCACAAAGAGAAGCTTTTTGGGGGGCTTTAGCCTCCTTTGCCCGCTTTGCCGTGAAATATCAATACGTTCTACGCTTCTGGGAAGGATTCTATACCTGCAAGGTGTGCAATTTGTGGCAGATGGGCTTCGTCGTGCTTGACAGCCAGATTGACCAATTCGTGCAGGCTGGTGGGGCCAAAGAAGGCGTGGCGACCACGACGATTCCATGAATCGGGATCCGCAATGGATTGTAAGAGTTGAATTGTTTGTTGACGTGCATCCAGGAATTCCTGAAGGGCAAAACGGCCGTTCTGCTCTTGATACTGTCGGGTTGTTACCCATTCATCTGTCACTGCGCCGGGCAAAAACGCATCCTCTTTCGCCAGCAACGCCTGAAACCGGGCTTGATGGACTTCCCGCTCCACATCCCGCAAATGACATACCACTTCCGTTAACGACCATTCACCTGCGGCTGGCCGCTTTTTCCAATCCAGATTCGGCCGTGCCAGCAAATCCGCCAGCATCGTTGCAAATCGCGCCAACGCATCCAGCAACTCAGAAATCGGCGGCGGCTGATGCATTAGACCGACTCCTGCCTTGAATAAGAACTGATCTGTTGCAACCAACCATCACAAACCAGTTCATAAAACTGCTCCAATGAACCAAAAGCCGTTACGGTAGCCAGATCAGGCGGTTCTTCCCCATCGGCAGGCAACCAGTAAGTAAACATACCAATACCAGCAGCCGGTTTAATATCATTTTCCCAATCATCACCTACCATAATGGCAGCATCAGCCGGACAATCAATCATTTCCAATATTTGTCGGTAATAAGCAGGGTTCGGTTTGGCGGCATGCATATTTTCATAAGAAGTTACCAATGTGTACGGAAATTCAGACACGGGCACACCCGCCCACCGCAGCCGCTCCTCAATAGCTCGCCGGGGAAAAAGAGGGTTGGTCGCAACCACAACTTTATAGCCATGTTCCAGGCACGTTTGCACCAAAGCACGTGCGACTGGTCGTGGCTGGGTTAGCGATGCCAGCTTGGGAAACATTTGCTCATAAAAGCGGTCAAAGAATGGTTCCAATGCTTCAGGGTCAAGGCCAGATAAAGCCTGGAAATGATGCCAAAAGAGATCGCGGTTAGAAACGGCCGTATCCTGACGCCGAATCACCTCCCGCGTTGCCATCAACAAAACCCGCAAAAACCGATCCCGATCCATCAACTCCGATGCCCACTCCCCCAAAATGGAAAAATAGGCCCGCATAAACCCTTCCGTTTCATTACCCAGCAACGTATCATCCAAATCAAGCAACACAGCTCGAATCACACCTACAACTCCTCATCATCAAACAATGCTTGTAAACCTGGCTTCTCTCGTGCACACTGTGCACACCCCACCTCCGGTACCGGCACATCCACCAAATGTTTGCTACAAAACGCCTTCACTTCCACCCGCCGATTAAACCCCAAAAAACCACTCTTGACCGTTGCTTCCAGCACCAAATTCGGATTACTATTCGCCAACAAAATATCCGGAACCGGACAACGAAAACAATCCTGCGGGCGCCACTCTGGCGAACGTGCATTATGCCGAATCAAACGACATTCCTGCTCCTCACGCCCACGATGATAATTTTGATAGTAAAAGCGGCACTCCTTGCCAGCAGGTGTTTTCATACTGGGGACCTCACACATAATAAAAAAAGCGACCCCTGGTTGGTGTCGCTTTCCTGCGCGCCCTGAGAGACTCGAACTCCCGACCTTCTGGTTCGTAGCCAGACGCTCTAATCCACTGAGCTAAGGGCGCAAATTTTTAGCTTTGAGACCTCATAATTTTAGCAAATTTTTCAAAGCTGACGAATTTTCAAAACAAGGCGGGGAGGCAGGGATTCGAACCCTGGAACGGCTTCTACACCGTTAACCGCTTAGCAGGCGGCCCCAATCGTCCACTCTGGCACCTCCCCGGATTCCCACAACCATTGAGGTCTATTCGCCATGTTAAAAGGCTGGCGGAGGGAGAGGGATTCGAACCCCCGGTGGGCATAAGCCCACTACGGTTTTCAAGACCGTTGCCTTCGTCCACTCGGCCATCCCTCCATCCCTGTATCAGAGGGTACCCTCACAAGTGCAAAGTATAACACGGCAAAGGGTGACTGTCAAAGCGATTTTTGGGCCTGCCTGAAACCTGAATAGATCTCCAGGCACTCAAAATTCCCCGATGGAATAGCCATACCGAACTGACAAAAGCGGCTTGCAAAAAGGTGTCTTTACCAGCCTGCCACATCCTTTTTGGCAATGATTTTCGTTGGCGTCAGTCGCACCAGTAATTCACCAGGGACGCCATTCCGTCGGCCGAATGCTTCAGCCTGATCTGCTCCCATGTAGCGGCCACCGATTCGTGTTGCCCAGGCCACTAAATCTGGTGCGTTTTCAGTTAAAGTGACTGTACCTTCAACAATGACGAAGGCGAATGGGGGTGTTTCCTCATCTACACATAAACTTACGCGAGGGTCGCGGCGCATATTTTGGGCTTTGACTGAGGTGTGCCAGGTGTTGAAAATCAGGTCGTCACCGTCCATGACAAACCAGATAGGGGCCACGTGCGGACGGCCGTCTGACCGGGTGGTGGCTAATTTGCCAGTACGTGTGCCGGTCATTAGAAACGTTTTGGCTTCTGCCGGAGTCATGTCTTTCATCAGATTTCCTTTTGGTTGAACAAGGGGCGGGATGTGTGATAGGGTGTTAATGGTGTCTGGTCAGGATTATACCGGGCGAAACATAAACTGTGAAGCGTAATACACCCTCCTGGTCATATTTTATGTTTCACGTTTCGGCGGAGAATTTTCAGGAGCTAAAAACCGTTCTTTTGAACAACTTGCATTGACCTGCTTTTGGTGCCTTGATTATACTTTTAATAAAAGTAGGTAATCTGTTAAAAAGGAGAATAAGATAAAAAATGAAGAAATAACAAGCGGGATTTTGCATTCAGGTAAACCTTGTTCATCTAAGCCGACGGCAAAAATAACGGCCGTATCTCTTCAGATCGTCCTTCCCCCCAAATAAGTTGAAGGAAATTTGTTATGTTCAAATTACCATTCGCGCGATTGACCTTATGTTTCGTGGTTCTTATGCTGGGCTGTAGCCAGATTAATCCGGTCACCAGTGAGGAGGAGCAGGGGAAGGTAACGGCCGTTTCCTGTCCTGTCTTTCCCGCAAACAACATCTGGAATACACCGGTGGACAACCTGCCCGTTCATCCCAACTCCGACGTCTACGTCAACACCATCGGCGCAACCGACAACCTCCACCCCGACTTCGGCGCGGGGCTGTGGCAGGGCGCACCTATTGGCATCCCCTTCGTGGAAGTACCCGGCAGCCAGCCCAAAGTCAACGTCAGCTTCACTTACAACGACGAAAGCGACCCCGGCCCCTATCCCATCCCCCCCAATGC
>RFGV01000334.1 GCA_003696605.1 Chloroflexota bacterium
GCCATTGGGGACGGGGAATTCGTTTGCAAAGGAGTTGGGATTGCCACGGCCGAATTTGCTAAATAGGCATCGGTTGTTGGCAGCAGCAGAAGCACTGGCAAACGGCCGAATTTACAGGATGGATGTGGGCTGGATAACAACAGGGGAGGAATACGGCCGTTTCTGGCTTCTTTGGGCTGGCACTGGCGTAGATGGTTATCTGGTTGATCACCTTGAACCACGCCCCAAATGGTCTAAACGGCTGGGTCCCCTGGGCTACCTGTTACAAAGCCTGGCACATGCTCCCGGTTTTCGGGCTGTTTCTGCCACCCTCACTGTAGACGGCCGTACTTTTCACGAACCAGCACTTGTTCTCGCCCTCATCAGCAATTGCCGCCTGTATGCTGGCGGTGAGCTAGAACTCACACCACAGGCACAGTTAGATGACGGCCGTTTTGAACTGTGGCTATTTCGTGGTCACAATGCAGTGGATGTCATAAAATATATGTGGCAGGCACGCACAAAACGGCCGTTTCCACCCCAAAACGTCACCATGCTCCCATGCCACTCCCTCACCATCCACACCGAACCCACCATGCCCTGCCAGACCGACGGCGACCGGGCTGGTAAAACACCCATCACCTGCCAGCTAAAACCCAAAGCCCTAAACCTGCTTGTGCCATCAACCGCCCCCGACGGGCTGTTTATGCAACCAGGTACACCATTGACAAAATTTATTAAAAACAGGAGTGGACATTGAACAAGATAAAGTTTGATTACCGGTATGTTCTCTTATTAGCTATCCCCGTTGCATTTCTTGCCGAGCCGTTAGGGTGGGGAGACGTTGTCCAATTCCTCGCCGCTGCTATAGGCATCATCCCCCTTGCCGGATACATCGGCGAAGCCACAGAAGAACTGGTGGCGCACACAAACCCCAAAATAGGGGGGCTGCTCAATGCCACACTGGGTAACGCCGCCGAACTCATCATCACCATCGTTGCCATTCGAGAAGGCGTCCTGGAATTGGTCATCGCCTCCATTACCGGTTCAATTTTGGGTAACTTATTGCTGGTTATGGGGCTAAGCATCTTTTTGGGAGGATTGCGCCACAAGCGACAGACATTCGACCAGAGTCTGGCCACAACCAATGCCACCATGATGATTTTGGCAATTGCGGCGCTGATGGTTCCGGCCATCTTCGGTGCGTTTATTGACGTGCAGCATCATGAAGCGTTGCAACCATTCAGCCTTGGTGTTGCCATCGTGATGATCACCATTTACGGGCTGGGTATTTACTTTTCCTTTGCAGATGAGGCTGAAAACCCCCTGACGCGCGACCCAGCCCATCTTCATGAGGCTTCCTGGTCAGTACGTAAAGCGGTGATTGTCCTGGCAGTGGCTACCATTGGTATTGTGTTCATGAGTGAACTGCTGGTGGCGGCTGTTGAGCATGTTGTAGCCACACTGGGATGGAGTGAGTTTTTCCTGGGTATTATTATTGTGCCGCTGGTGGGAAATGTGGCAGAGCATCTGGTAGCGGTTCAGGTGGCCATGAAAGATCAGATGGATTTGAGTATGGAGATTTCGCTGGGTTCCAGCCTGCAAATAGCCTTGTTTGTGGCACCGGTGCTGGTAATTATAGCGGCATTGATGGGGCGAGAATTAGCGTTTGCCTTTAATGAGTTTGAATTGGTCGCACTGGCTGCTGCTGGTCTTGTGTCTGTGTTTGTCTTTAAGGACGGAAAGACGAATTGGCTGGAAGGGGCACAGTTGTTGGCGCTTTACGCGATTTTGGGTGTGGCGTTCTTTTTCCTCTAATTTGATACAGGTTTGAAACTTTGTAAGACGAAGCTGGCTGTAAGCTGGAGGGTGTCCAGGTTGGCCAGCTTTTCTTTTTGTGTGGGGGTCAGGTGGTGGTAGCTGGGGGTCATGTGCCACAGGTCGTTTAGATGCGGCTGGGTAAGGGTGAAGGTGAATTCGGTTTGTTTTTGTGTGATGGGTTGGAACCAGGGGTGAAGCTGGCGGGTGATGTGGTCTGTTTTTTGGGGTTGGATGGAGAGGATGCCGGGATATTGGCGGAGTTGGTGGAGGTGGTTAGGGGTGGGGTGGATGAGGAGTAATCGGCCGTTTGGGGCTAACACACGCCGAAATTCTGTGGGATTGCGTGGGGCGAAGATGTTGAGGAGTACAGAAACGGCCGAATTTGCTACCGGAATTTGCTGCCATACATCCCCTACTACAAATCGCATCGTTGGATAGCGACGTGCAGCCAGACGAACGGCCGTTTTGCTCACATCCATACCCAGCCAGGCAACATCCCTGTTACGACAATATATTCTGACCTGGTTAAGAAAATATCCCTCCCCGCACCCCACATCCAAAACGGCCGTTTCTCCTTCAGATTTATCCGCCAGCCACTCAGCCACATACTCCCCCACCATTTGGGCCAATGGCTCATAATACCCCGCTTCCAAAAATCGCCGTCGTGCCCGTACCATCTCCGGCAAATCACCTGTTACTTTTGTTTGTTTCCCCCCTGCCAACAAGTTGACATACCCCTCACGCGCAATATCAAATACATGCCCATCCGGACAACGCAAAGAATTCGTGATACGCTCCAACCCTTGCCCACAAACCGGACACAAAAACGGCCGTCCTGTTTGCCATTGCCTGAATCGTTCTTCCACCATCAAAATCCCGTACCCTTCACCAAATTTTACCCTTCATTCTACACATGCTTGCAATCTGCACAATATTACGTAAACTTCAAGCATGGACAAAATTGATTTTCGTTCCGATACAGTGACCTGGCCCACTCCGGCCATGCGAGAAGCAATGGCACGGGCGCAAGTGGGCGACGACGTGTACGGTGAAGACCCCACAGTCAACGAACTGGAAGCACTGGCTGCGGCCAAAACCGGAAAAGAAGCCGGCTTGTTTGTGGCCAGCGGCACAATGGGCAACCTGACCGCCATCCTGACACATGCCGGGCGTGGCGATCAGGCAATTGTGGGAGAGGATGCACACACATACCGGTATGAAGCAGGCGGCATGGCTGCATTAGGCGGCATTATGCCCTGCCCATTGCCTACTGACGAAACGGGGCAGATGGATGTGGCCGCCGTAGAATCGGCCGTTTCCCCCAACGATCCTCACTTCCCCCACACCCGTCTCATTCTGCTAGAAAACAGCTACGGTGCCAAAAACGGCTACCCGCTCCCACCCACCTACTTTCAAGCCATCCGTACCGTTGCCGAACGCCACCAATTGAGCATCCATCTCGACGGAGCACGTCTCTTCAATGCGGCCGTTGCCCAAAACATCCCCGTCACCGAAATCACCCGCCATGTAGATTCTGTCAGCTTTTGCCTGAGCAAAGGACTATGTGCACCTGTTGGCTCAGTTCTGTGCGGAACGGCCGAATTCATCCAACGCGCCCGCCGCATCCGCAAAATTCTTGGTGGCGGCATGCGCCAGGCCGGCGTATTGGCCGCCGCTGGCATCATCGCCCTCAACAGCATGATAGAACGCCTTAGTGACGACCACACCAACGCCCGCATTCTCGCCGAAGGATTGGCCCGAATACCCGGCATTATCATCCAGCCCGAACGAGTCAAAACCAACATCATTTTCTTTGAACTGGCAGCAGAAGTACCCATGACTGCAGACGAAGTGGTCAACACCTTGCGCCAAAAAGCCAACATCTGGTTGAGTGCCACAAATTCCCGACAATTTCGGGCTGTTACCCATTACTGGGTTGGCCAACCAGAGGTAAATTTGTTGCTAGAAACACTGGCTGAAATTTTACGCTAAAATTAAGTCAAACTCTCTTGGCCACATTAGCCCTGTAATCCTTATGTCAGCAGAGGATACAACCTGGAGTAGGACAGCATGAACACTTTTGTCGGTCGTACAATCAACAACCGGTATCGTCTCGAATCCCTCATTGGGGATGGTGGCATGGGGACGGTATATCGGGCACATGATATGAACCTGAACCGACCAGTAGCGATTAAATTGATGCATCCCCATTATGCCCGTCAGCCAGAATTTCGGGCGCGGTTAATTCAGGAAGCCCAAACTGCTGCTCAGCTTGACCACCCCTCTATTGTGCAGATTTTTGACTTCGGGCAATCTGCCGAGGGGTTGTTTATTGCCATGGAGTATGTAGATGGTGGCAGCTTGCGGGCGCATTTACGGCGCTTGCAGGAGATGCAAAAGTTTTTGCCGCTGACACAAAGCTTGCAAATAGTAGCGCAAATCGCAGATGCACTGGATTATGCGCATCATCGCCGAATTGTACATCGGGATGTGAAGCCGGGTAATATCTTGCTGAAGCGATTGAGTCGGGCCGAATCGCAGGGGGAGCAGCCATTTCGGGCGTTGCTAACTGACTTTGGGTTGGTGAAGGTGCTGGAAGGCACTGGCATGACAGAAAGCGGCACCACCTTGGGAACACCTACATATATGTCGCCAGAGCAGTGTGAAGGACGGCCGTTAGATGGCCGTGCTGACATTTATGCCCTGGGGGTTGTGTTATACGAGCTGGTTACCAATCGTTTGCCGTTTAGTTTTAGCAATCTTTCGGAAGCGATTGCCATTCATAGTCGTGGCGAGATGCCTCGACCTGCCCATGAAGTGCGACCAGACGTTCCCCCGATTATTGATGCAATTTTGGATAAGGCATTGGCAAAAAATCCAGATGATCGCTTTGCCACAGCGGCTGAAATGGAATCGGCTTTGCGGAGTGCAATGGTGGCGCTGGAGGGTGCGCCCACACAGGTGATCACCCGGCGTGAAATGGATATTTTGGAGCGAGTGGATGAACCCCCGGCAGGGTATGAATTGCAGATCGATACACCTGGTCATCCGCCGAGCCACGTACCGCTAACCAAGTCGGTGGTTACACTGGGGCGACATGCTGATAATGATATTGTGTTGCCCGCGGATGGGGTGTCCAGACATCATGCCCGTTTGCAGGCTACGTCATTGGGATGGGAAATTGTAGATTTGGGGGGGATTAATGGGACGTTTGTGAATAGTCAGCGGTTGCGGCCAGAAGAGCCTGTGCCGTTGCTGCCAGGGGCTTTGGTGAAGATTGGCCCGTATGAGTTGGTGTTGCATGGCCCGGAAATTACGCAGACAGGGATGAAATTGCCTACACGAGAGGATACGGCCGTTGTACCCCCACTTGGTCCTACAACGCCTCCCCCTCAGCCGGTTGAGCCACTGGCTATCTTTTTGCCGCGCGAAACTGTGCCGGTTACTCCAGGGGAGCGCGTGGATGTTAAGGTGGAGGTGGTCAATCGAAGTCGGGTGGATGATCGTGTGAGTGTGCGGGTGCAGGGTATTCCAGCGCATTGGGTAGTGACACCAGGTGAATTTGTGACAGTACCTGCCGGCGAAACGGCCGTTATTACGATTGGCATCCGTCCGCCTCGTCATCGTAGCACGCCCACTGGTCGCCAGCGTGTGCGTCTTGCTCTGGTTTCCCAACGCCATCCCGGGCTGGAACAAGCAGCCATGCTTACCCTTATTGTTGGTACATTTGTTGCATTTGAAGCGACACTGGCCCAAGAGCAAGTGCGTGTCCCTGATACTGTTGTGGTAACAATTGAAAATACAGGCAACGCGCCAGCTGATTTTAGTCTGGTAGCGCGTGACCGGCAGGGGGGGCTGCGCTTTCGGGGAGAACGGGGGCGAATTCGGCTGGAACCCGGCCAGACAGCCACCGTAGAATTGGAGATTGAAGCACGGCAATCTTCCCTGTTCGGCCAGGGGGAGATTTTCCCTTTTGAAGTGGAAGTGGTGGCCAATAATGGCGCGCGTCAGATTCTGACGGGGCAGGCACGTTCGGGTACAGCCTTGCCGCCTGTATTGGTGTATGGTTTGGTGTTTGTTGTAATGTTTGCGTGTGTGGTTACTGCTGGCGCATTGCTGATGAGCCGGTTGGGGGGGACGAGGCCAACTGCGACGGTGGATCAGGCGAGTATAGCGATGACAGAAACGGCCGTTTCTGCCTCCGTCGTTGCCCCTGTTACCACAACCATCACAATTACCCCCACGACTATTGCTGGCAACGATAGAGACGAAGACGGCCTTAGTGACCAACAAGAGTCACTTATCAATACCAACCCTGAAGACCCCGATACTGATAAAGACGACCTGACCGATGGGGAAGAAGTATTGATCATTGGCAGTGATCCACTTAAACGGGATACCGACGGTGACTTGTTACTGGATGGTGACGAGGTTAATCTATACAAAACCAGTCCTACCAATGCCGATACTGATGGAGATGGCGTGCCCGATGGTGTGGAAATAGCCGAAGGGAGCGATCCGCTGGCAACACCTGTACAAACGCCAACTGACACCCCATCACCCACACCAACTACCGAAGTGACACCGGAAGACACACCAACGGCGACACCAACCCCCACAATTACTTCCACACCCACCATTACCAGCACACCAGAGCCTTCCGCAACCTTTACGCCTACACCAACGATTACCAGTACGCCAACCCCAACTTTATCCCCTACACCAACAGCGACGGCAACTGTTACCCCCACACCTACCAATACGCCAATGCCAGCCCCTGTCCTGGTCTGTCAGAGTACGCCACCTGTGATTGATGGGCTGTTTCAGGTGACGGAATGGCCGTCGGCACCACTTTTCCAATTTGCCCCGGCGAATAATCCGAATGGGCTGGTGCAGGTGTATGTAGCCCGCGATACGACACATATGTATATGGCATTCCTGATTAATGATGCCACAGTTGATGCCAGCGATTCTTTGCGCGTTTATTTTGACACAACCAACAATGGTGGCGACCCGGATACGTCGGATCGCTTTTTCCTGATTGTGCGTGATGGTACGCTACTGGTTCAGGCAGGCACGGGGAGTAATACGGATGCCCGTAACTGGAATTCGGATTATTCGAGTAGTAACTGGCAGGCAGCTATTGGGGAGCCTGGAGGTGGCCAGTGGGTAGTAGAGATGGATATTGATGTATCGGCCGAAATGGGCGCACTGGCCAATCCGTTTGGCTTGATGGTGCAGGTGTTGTACACGGGTGATCTGGCTGCCTGGCCAGAAGGTGGTGTTTCTACGGATTTGAATAGCTGGCAAGATGTGGAAGATGTGACGTGTCCAACGCCTTGATGTGGGCGGAGCAACTGTGGCCGCGGTGGATGGAGACGTGTGAGGGGGTGGCGGATACGGCCGTTTTGGCCGCGTTGTTTGCCGATCTCGTGCGTCATTATGAAGAAAACGGCCGTTATTATCACAACCTGCAACATATTTACCATATGTTTACCGTGGCTGATTCACTGGCTTATCCCATTGTCGATCCAGTAACATTTGAACTTGCACTTTGGTATCATGATGTCATTTATAATCCCCGTGCCTTGGATAATGAACAACAGAGTGCCAGGTATGTTGCTGGTGTACTCCCCCAGCTGGGCATAACAACAGGGCAAATTGAACGAATACAACAAATGATTTTAGCAACAGCACATGGCGCAGGAGAAACGGCCGTTTTCGATTCCGACACCTGTTATTTGTTAGACCTTGATCTGGCCATTCTCGGTGCAGAACCAATGACATACAACCGATATAGTCAGGCTATTCGTCGTGAATATGCACACATTCCCGATGCCCTATACCGTCAGGGGCGAGCTGCTATCTTGCAACAATTTTTGCAACGACCACACATCTATCACACAGAACCTATGCGCCAGCTTTATGAAGCTCATGCCCGCCAAAATTTACAGCGCGAGCTTCATGAACTGCTTCAATCGTCAGACCACTACGACTAAAACCAACCGTATTTCCCATTGGTCAGGCTGATTTTCTTGATTATCATATAAATATCATTAATATTGATATGGTGTCATCTTACGGAGCCGGCAAAGTTTGACTATTTGCCATTGCAAAAGCGCAGAGACGGAGCCTTACCAATTAGCCTCTTGTGTTTTTGCTTGCATTGCAGCACCGATGGCACACCTCATAAACCTTTAACAGGCAGGTGAAATGGCACAATGAGTATGTTTTTCCATAGCATACGGCGGCTGACGCCGGAAGATATTCGTACTTTGCTGATTATTTTGGCAGGTAGTGTGATTGGTGTGCTGGCTGCGGGCGCGTTTCTGTTCTGGATAATTGCTTACGTACATCGTCTGGGATGGATCGCGCTTTTGCTGGCAAGTGTGTTGGGAGCCGTTATTTTTAGCACTGTCATTTGGGAAGCGATTCGCTTGTTTTTGTCCCGTAAATAGTTTGAGCGAACAGGCAAAAACGGCCGTTTTCCCAGTATAAGTTTCCCTTACCTATTCATCAATTCAGGCCGCGGATGAAACCCATCCGCAAGGCATGCCCTTCTCTATCTTTCCATCACCCAAAAAGGGCGTGAAGCCCCAATAGAACCTCACGCCCACATTCACCAGTTTTGGGTGCAACTACTTTTGTCGTGTGCGCCGCCCCATCCAGACACCCACACCAATTAGACCACCGGCGACCAGTGCGCCACCTACGCCAACAACGATTCCATTACCAAAGCCATCATTGGAAGAATTGGTCTCTGATTCATCATTTGAAAAAATTTGCTCAATCAGATTGGGTCCATCTTCACATTCATATACGCCCCGTTTATTTGACAAGTCATGAATATTGGAAACGTCTGGGCGTTGTGGATCGTAGTCAAAAACCGGATCGACGGTCATTTCTTCAGGGGAGATAACGGTGTTCAGGCGTGTCAGATACCGATGCTTTTGTGACAGCTCAACCAGAAGTGGATTGGAGAAAGCAATTTCGCCAGTTGGCCCGGCGTATTCCGTTATGAATGCCTGCCCGTTGAAACGATCGGCTTTTTTACCCATGAGTCGTCGGTAATTGTTGCCAAAAGCAGTGAAGCGAATTTCATCATCTGAAATTTCCATATGGGTGTAGTTGACGGGGATGGCTTGCGCATCGGCAAAGAACCAGGTCAGGACTGCCATATCAGGATTGGCCGCAACGGCCGTCAGGCGCAAGGGGATCATCGGCCGTTCTGAGCGGTATGTCACCTGTATCGGTTGAATATCCTGAGTGCCCTTTTCTGGCAAGAGTCGCATGGCTAAAAAGGCAAACTGCTCTTCTACATACACATTAATCAGTGGTTCCATTTCTGGAGTAACCCGATAATTATTTTCTCGTAGCCAGGTAATTAATGCTTCTGGGTCTTCTGAGCCAATTACATCGAACCCGTAAGGGCCGACTTCACCGCTGGCAAAAATTTCTACATCCCCAGTGGTTTCAGATTCTGTTAAAGCCATTTCGGGAATTGCAAGGCAATCGGGTGGTGGCGGTGGCAGATAAACAGGATTGGTTGCCAGTTCCAGTTCAGTGAAGGCATCCATTGCATCCTCTGGTACTTCAAGTGCGTCGGCGGAAATGGCAGATGGTAATGGCAGAATCCAGGAAAAGTCTTCAGCAAAACCAGTGTATTGAATCTGGATAATTGCAGTTACAGTGCCATTATCGTTCTGGACGAAAATGATACGTTCTGCATTTTGGTCAACAGGGGAATTTTGGCAGAAAAGGCCGCCACAGGCGTAGGCAGAAACGGCCGTTTTGCCAGCAAACCACAAAATTCCTCCACCCCATATCAACAACAAGAGCAAACGGGACAATCGTGTATTCATATATATCTCCTTTTTGTAAAGCCAATGCTTTTGGCAAAAACAATATCTGCATTATAAACGATACCCCCCTGGTAATTGTTCCCACAAGCAAAAGTTTACCGAAAATCGTCCTATTGGGGTGAGTTTGTAAATGAATCTCAAGTTAATGTTTGGCGAAAACAGGCAAAAGACTTCATGTAGTCATTGTGGATGCGGGAGTTGGTCAGGTAAAATGTGGTCTGCCCAAAATTTTTTGGCTTTAGATTTCGCAAGACAAGCGGGGTGATTTTAGCATGCAGGAGACAATGAAGCAGAACCGATTGGCAGAGAAGCCACAGAAAAGACGCAAAGGGTGTGTCTGGACGGCCGTTTTGTTGGCTGGCTTGTTTGCATTTCCTTTTGTCTGGCGGGCTGCTGTAAAGGAGTGGTATGGGCGGCAAATTTACTCAGTGGATGATGTGCCTGCGGAGCGAGTAGCGATTGTGTTCGGTGCGGCAGTGTATGGAAACGGCCGTCTTTCGTCAGTGTTGCGCGATAGGGTAGAAACGGCCGTTGCCCTCTACCATGCCGGACGTGTACAAAAAATCATTGTCAGTGGTGACAACAGTTCCCCCAATTACAACGAACCAGCCGCAATGATGGCCTATGCCATTGAACGGGGCGTGCCTCCCGAACTGATCCAGCCAGACTACGGTGGCCGACGCACCTACGATACTTGCTATCGGGCACGACATATTTTTGGCGTGGAATCGGCCGTTCTCATCACACAGGAATTTCATTTGCCACGTGCCATTTTTACATGCCAGAGTTTGGGCATTGAGGCCAGCGGGGTAGGGGCTGATTTACGGCCGTATCGCGGAGCACGCTGGTACGAAATTCGGGAAACAGCCGCCACTCTCGTCGCTCTGTGGGATGTTATCCGAAAATCTCCGCCACCAGTTTTGGGTGAGCCAATTTCGCTGGAGTAGGGTTAGTCTGAGCTAACAGGCTGTATATGGTGAAATCTGGCCATCTCCTGGCTCGCCCAAAGGGTAGCACTCATAGCACGGAAAGAATGGCGTTAGCGGCTGCGATGCCAGACAGGAATGCCCCTTCCACACGTGGGCCGTCGAATGCGTCGCCAGCGAAGACAAGGGGGTGGTGGTATTGAGACAGGTAGTATTTTTCGGGATGCAGGGAAACAGGCAGGGCATGAGGCCAGCGGATAATTGTTGATTGTCGAATCGTGGCGTTGGTGTCCAGATACGGCCGTAACGCCTCCAACAACGTTTCCCGAATGATTTCGTTGGAAGCATGCCAGTACCAGCGGCTGTGTTCTGGTCCGGCATGAACCGTGATGGTTGGATTGGTAGCCAGATCTTTGCACCGGTTGTCAGCTATCCAGCTAATCGCTGCTTCAGGTTGCTGAATAGCCCCTGGTTCTGGCAGGTGGACTGTTCCTTTTATTTGAAAGACCCCACACAGGCAGGGTGCATAATGAATCTGCTTTAGGGTAGTTGTGTCTTGGGTGGAAAGGGTGGTGAAGCCTGCCTTGAGCAGGTTGAGGGAAATGGGGACAGGTGGGGTGAGGATGAGCGCGTTGGTATTGTAAAATTGGTTATTTTGGTCAATGAGTTGCCAGCTGTGAGAAACGGCCGTTATTGTCCGTACTTCAACACCTGTACGCACATCGACATCACGTGCCAGCCAGTCAGCAATGGTTGCCATGCCACCTTTGGCGGCATAACGAGCGTGTCCATCCAAATGTGGTGCGCTCATTGATCCATCTGACCAGCCCTGTGTCCACTCGAGTACGATGCCTTCTGCCAGCCAGCGATCGACATAGGCCTGGAATTCTGGTGTACGCGCAGTAAAAAACTGGGCACCGATATCTGCGCGGTCTTCACCCAGAATCAGCGTTGCCATGCGGCCACCAGGATGTTTGTTTTTTTCCAATACCTGAACGGTGACGTCATGTTCTTGTAAAGTGCGGGCAGCCATAAGTCCGGCTATGCCTGCGCCAATGATGATTACTTGAGGGTTGAAGGCTGTCATAGCTCACTTCCGTTATTTGTGTTTGCAAACGTTGCGGCAATCGTAACAGTTTGCAGGTAAAGGTCAACAGTTTCTGCAATGGAACGGCCGTATCCGCCAGCCATCAGTACCACTACAGGCAGCCCTGCCTGGCGGCACAATTGCAACACCATCCGGTCGCGCGCCGCCAGCCCTTCCTGACTAAGTGCCAGGCGTCCCAAACGATCGTTGATGTGTGGATCAGCGCCGGCCAGATAATAAACGATTTCAGCCTGAGACTCATCAAGAGCCTGTATCAGTGCTGGTTCCAAAGCTGCCAGATATTCCTCATCCCCTGTATTATCTGGCAGGCCAATGTCCAGGTTGCCAGGAATTTTGCGAAAAGGAAAGTTGTGTTCACCGTGAATAGAAAAGGTGTAGATGGAGGCGTCATTGGTGGTAATTTCGGCTGTGCCATTTCCCTGGTGGACATCGCAATCTACAACCAGCACACGCTGGACACGACCTTCAGCCTGGAGGGTGCGGGCAGAAACGGCCGTGTCGTTATACAAGCAAAATCCCTGTCCGTGATCACGGCAGGCATGATGGGTCCCTCCCCCCAGCGTGACAGCGATACCATCTTGCAACGCCATTCGGCCAGCTGCAATTGTGGCGCCTACTGTAAATCGCACCCGCCGCACCAACTCTGGCGACCAGGGGAGGCCAATGCGGCGAATTTCCGCACTGGTGAGTAACCCGGCTTCCAGGCGACGAATATAGTCGGGGGTGTGTGCCCGTGAGAGTTGGGTATCGGTGGCGGCGGGAGCTGCCAGCAGGTTTTCTGGTGGAACAAGTCCGGCTGCCATTACCCGTTGCCGCAACAGAGTATACTTGTTTGCCGGAAAGCGGTGGTTGGGCGGCAAAGGAAATGTGTGTTGGTCGTAGTAAAAGATTTTCATGGCCGTTCTGGTTATTTGTTAATCCTCTGTTGTCTTTATCATAACTAAATTGGGCGGCATGGCAATGGCTTTTGGGTTATTCTCGAAAAGCTAACAGGCGCAGGCCGTTTAGTGAGACGAGGACTGTGCCGCCTTCGTGGCCGACAACGGCAAAGGGTAGGGAAAGGTTGCTGGTGAAAATGGCAGTGAGCATTAGCAGAATCATGAACATGGCGAATCCAAGATTGATGGCGAGTGTTTTGCGGGTTTGGCGGCTGAGTTGGATGATGTAGGGGAGTTTGGTGAGGTCGTCGGACATCAGAACAATATCGGCCGTTTCCAGGGCAACGTCTGTGCCAGCGGCTCCCATGGCAATACCGATTGTGGCGGCAGCCAGAGCCGGTGCATCGTTTACACCATCTCCAATCATGGCGACGGGACCGAAACGTTTTTGCATATCACGAACGGCCGTTACCTTGTCTTCTGGCAGCAGTTCGGCATACACAGCATCCACCCCTGTTTCGGCAGCAATACGGGCGGCTACTTGCTGATTGTCACCAGTGAGCATAATGACGTGTTCTATGCCCAGTTGGCGCAAACGGTGTACAACCTGTGCTGCTTCTGGTCGGATGATGTCGGCAAAGGCAATGACGCCGAGAATGGTGGCTGTTTGTTCATCGTCACTCATTTGAGCAACGATAACGCTGGTCTTGCCTTCGTTTTGGAGGTTGGTAACGATGGTTTCGGCCGTTTCTTGCCCCACACAGTGTACATCTTCAAAATAGCGCAGATTGCCCACCCGAATATGACGGCCGTTTACCATTCCCTTTACTCCCTTTCCTGTTACGGCCTGAAAAGCCAGCGAATCCGAAAGGGCAATATCGCGCGCCTGTGCTGCTGCCACCGTTGCCTGCGCCAGCGCATGTTCAGAACGGGATTCTACTGCTGCGGCTAAAGCCAGTAATTCATCTTCAGTTCCTTGCCAGATGGCTGGATCGGCCGTTACGATAACATCTGTTACTTGTGGGCGTCCCATGGTTAGTGTGCCAGTTTTGTCAAAGGCAATTGCTTTGATAGTGGCCATATTTTCCACATAGACGCCTCCTTTGAACAACACACCACGGCGTGCCCCGTTACCAATTGCAGAAAGAACGGTTGCGGGTGTGCTAATGACGAGCGCGCAAGGAGAAGCAGCGACCATAACCGTCATGGCGCGGTAAAATGTTGTGTTGAAGGGGTCACCCCAAAGTAGCGGCACAATCCCTACTAGCGCTGTAAAAATAATAACGCCAAGTGCGTAGTATTGTTCGGCCGTGTCAATAAACCGTTGGGTTTCTGCCTTTTCGCTTTGGGCTTCTTCTACCAGCCGAATCAGACGAGCGAGTGTTGAGTCTTGGGCACGCTTGCTGACGCGAATTTCCAGGCTGCCATTTTTGTTAATTGTGCCGGCAAAGACCTTGTCGCCAATCTGTTTGGCTACTGGTATGGATTCACCTGTAATAGAGGATTGGTCCACGCTGCTTTCGCCCGCAACCACGACCCCATCCAGCCCGATTCGTTCGCCAGGTTTGACGATAATGAGTTCACCAATTTGGATTTGGTCAATGGGAACGGTAATGGTTTTGTTGCCGCGCCGTACGGTTGCACTGTCGGGGCGGAGTTGCATGAGTGCTTTGATGGCGTGGCGGGTGCGATCCAGCGCATAGGTTTGCAGGACGTTGGAGAGGGAGAAGAGGAATAGCAGGATGGCGCCTTCAAATGGTTCGCCCACGATGGCCGCTCCGATGGCGGCCAGAATCATGAGAAGATCAACGTCTATGGTAAGGGCGAGTAGGGATTCGATGCCGGCCTTGAAGCCAAATGCGCCGCCGGCGATGTAGGCGACTACATAGGCGATGGTGGCGAGTGTGGGGAGTTCTTGCCGTTGTGCGATGAGGGCTGTGATTATGGCGAAGAAGGTGATGATGGTAAAGAGACGTTCGAGTTGGTCGGCGGTGAATAGGGGGCCGAATCTTGGGGTGGGGCGTGTGGGGGAAACGGCCGTTTCTGCATAACTTTCATCTACAGGGACACCCAATTTTTCCACTCGGCGGGCAATTTCTTCAGGCGTAATCACCGAATCATCATATGTCACATTAAGTACACCCCCCACATAAGTTGCCGTGGCACGCCGCACACCCGGCAAATTCCCCACTTCCCGTTCTAATGCCAGCGCACAAGATTCACACGGACGTCCACCTCGCCGCCCCAAACGCAATGTGCAATTTTGCCACCGTTGCTCAAGCACTGGTCTGACTTTGTGCGCTATAACATCTAATTCTGGGGGAGTAATTTGTTCCGGGTTGTAATCGAAAGTCACCTGACGATTTCGGGTATCCAGGCTAATCATGATAATGCCCTTTTTGTCAGCCGTCAGATCATGAATGGTTTCCACACAGCTTTTATCACTGTTGGTTGTTTGCCTGTTCATTTTTAACTCCGTTTATAACCGGTATGTTTAGTGCCTATTCCCTGAAAGGGTATAAGAAGCGCTATGTTAACAGGGAAATGAATCAGTTTTAAGCGCTTGTTATCAGCTTAATTATACGGGTTTTCACACTGGTTACAAAATTTATTAACTGATGTTCTAAAGAAAATTAACACGAGTTAAATTTTCTGGGTGGCGAAGAGAATTTACGGTATTTTGAGCAAGCTTTGTGAAATCTGTTTGCGTAACTAAAGGGATATTCTGCCTAATTTTAAGGTGGTTTGCATACTTTTTCTTAGAATTTTGTGATAAGATGTAAAGGGCAGATCAACAAGCCAGTCATCTTGCAGGAACTCCGTAAAGTACAAAAATTTCATAAAACCGTCGTAATGATGCCTTTATGTCCACCTGACTGGGGTAAAGAGACAGATTATTTGTTTTTAGGAAAGGCAAATAGTAGGGTGTGCGTCTAGTATAAACGACGAACAGACAAGATATCAGGGTGTCAGGTTTAGATGTGGTGCAGAGGAGTGAATTGTGGTTACTCAACCATTAAGAAAAACTCCCGCCCATCATATTTTTACACAGGAGCAAATGCAGGCAGTGGATTATTGCTTGCAAGCGGGTGAATACGAAAAATTGGATCGGATGCTTTGCCGATTAGAGAGTTTGGCTAATGCTGAGGAAAATGAGGTGATTGGTCATGTGTTGGCCGTGTCGCGGCAAATTTGTCAGGTGATGGTGGCTTGTCGGCAGGAGCAGGCTGCACATGTTCAGGCATTTGAGGAGATAGCTATTCGGGAACAGGCGTTGCGTGTACATTTGTGTGCGTTGTTGCAGGGGGAGCCTTTGGATGGGAAAGAGGGGGATGTGGTATCGCAAAATGGGGTGAAGCAAGAAGTGCGCACCTGGCCGGTAGCGGATCGTTTGCGAACATGGGTGGGGCGGCATTGGCCGTTGGGTAAGCGAGCGGATGCAGATGGGAGGGATGTTATGGTGTCGGGGTTGGTGGTGGAGGGGAATACGGCCGTTTCTTCTTTGCCTGATTTGTCGCCACCCTCTCCTGTTTCTCCACCTGAAGCGACTCAAGGTGTTCAGCTTACTGTTTATTTGTTGGGTACTTTCCTGGTTTATGAAGATGATCAGCCAATTCTTAATTGGGTCAGTGGCAAGGGGAAGTCTATTTTCAAATATCTGGTATTACATCGCAAACAGCCGGTTATGCGAGATGTTTTGATGGATTTGTTTTGGCCGGAGGCGGATCTGGAAGCAGCACGCAATAACTTGAATGTAGCGGTTTATGGCTTGCGTAAGGCTTTGCGTAACGGGCACAGTGAATTTTCCCACATCTTATTTCAAAATGGGGCTTATGTGCTGAATCCTGAAATGGATATTTGGGTGGATAGTGAGGAATTTTTGCGTGCAGTAGAAACGGCCGTTCGCCTGGAACAGCAACAGAAACAAGCAGAAGCAATTCAAGCCTATCATGCAGCATCTGTGCTCTATAGTGGCGAATTTCTGTCTGAAGACAGATACGAAGATTGGGTTACCCCATTTCGGCGCCGCATAGAAGAAGCCTATTTTCAAGTGCTTAATCGTCTTAGCCGCTATCATTTTGAACAACAAGAATATCCCACCTGTATTGAGTTCTGTCACAAATTGTTGGAACTGGAGCCTTGTTATGAGGAAGCACACGAGTTGCTCATGCGGGCATATAGCCGACAGGGCCAACACTTTTTAGCCATGCGCCAGTTTCACACATGTCAGGATGTACTGGCAGAAGAGCTGGAAATACGGCCGTCTCCCCATCTCTGCAAACTCTACAATCGAATTCGCCATCACGAAATTGTCTAAACTCAAGCCAATTAATTTTTCCCCTTTCCAGACTTAAGTTATTAGAAACTTTTGATTAAGCCAATTTTGGTAGAGTCCAATTGTGCTAGTTGCCAAACGGGCCCATTGGCAAGTTGTTCAACGCAGAACCAAAAACTAGAAGGATGTATTGTTAATTATTTACGGAGGTAAACCAAAATGACTCACGCAGCGTTTGAAACACCATTGGGGGCAGGTTCGCCATTATTACGCGGTACAATTTCTGCTGCCGTTCATGAGCATGGTGGCGTATCACCCACCACCATTATTCGTACCGACACACCCGCTTCAGTTCATATTAAATGGAGATTGGAAGGTCCCCTTGCTTCTATGATTTGTGGTAAATGGCATGTTCACGTCAATCTGGAGTCTATCGGCCCCGGTCGGGAATACTCCCTCTTTGATCGTGACTGTCAGCTTGACCTGAATCCGGGTGGGGATGGCAACTATGAATGTCACTTTGACATTCCACCGGGCACGGTGCGCGCGGCTCATCAGGGCACGCCCTATAAAATGGTGGTTACTCTAACTTACCGCGATCCAACTGGCCGGCCTGGCCCAATGGCAGCCTACTACGAAGGCCCAATTTTACAGTTCTTTAATCCATAAGCGGGCAACAAAGTTGAGGTGTACCGTTTGCCCTGGTGGTATATTGCCAGGGCAAACAGGTATCCATTGGGGAACGGTGACGTTCCCCTTTTTGTCTGTATTGGGATGATGTGGAGTGGTACGGCTGACAGACGTTTATTTGTGTTTGTAGCTGTCCAGTGAGGAATAGCAAATGGAAACTGTATCAAGTAGCTCTGCCAAACCCGTTACATCTGCCCTGAAAAAACCGGATGATCTGACACGTATTAAGGGCATTGGTCCTGTTCGGCAAAAATGGTTGCGAGCGCATTTGGGCATTAATTCGTTTGCTGAACTGGCGAATTTGCAAGTGGATGAACTTTTGGACAGGATGAAAGAGGCAGGGCAAACTGTTTCACCAGAGGAAGTTGAGTCATGGATTGTGCAGGCAAAAGAGTTGGTCCGGAAAACGGCCGAATCCGATCCCGCTGTTTCAGACGTTTCCCAAAAAACAGCCAAAAAACTAAAGAATGGCTGGACGCCCTTCGCTTCGTTTGTGGTAGAGTTTCAGAGCCGCAAGGAAAACGGTGACGTGGCATTTCGAACGTCGGTACATCATGTAGAGCGAGATACCGGTGAGGTATGGCCTGGAATTGCTGGCGAACAGCTAGGCCAATGGATAGAGACAGTGGTTGATCAGGAAATTCCTGCCCGACAGGCAGAAGCTGCACAGGAATTGGCAATTCAGTCAGGGGAAGTGCCAGAAATTGCATTGGCACGTGTTCGTGTTTTTCAACCACCAGATGGTCCGCAAATAGGTGGCCTGGAAGAAGGGCGACAGTTTTTAGGTATGGTGGAGGGAGGAAAGCCGTTTGTTATGGAAGTGGCGCTCAGGCTATCTGGTGATGTGCCAATAACTGTTTTGCCATCGCCAGAACAGTATGAGGTGCAGTTGTATGTGCGAAATATGGTGACTGGCCTGGATGAAGATGTGCATGCTATGCGGATTGAGCCGCACCAGGAAGATGACAGGCTTGTGTATCAAGTTGTCTTACCGGCTGGTGGGTTGCAATCGGGTGTGTATCGGCCGAGTGTGTTGATTCGCACGTTGGATAAACGGCCGTTATACAGCTACATAGAACTCCCGTTGTTGCATGTTATGTAGGCAAGAATGTGGTGAAATGTGGTTGTGGAAACGGCCGTTTGTCCGGTGCACCCTTTTACCGGGTAACAGGCGACTGGGGCAGAGTCCGCCTGTTACCCATTTTTGCTTTTACAGCCTGTTTCAGGCCACGGCCTCTTCCGCACTGGCTTCTGCCTCGACTGTCAGCTTTGGCATCTCATCCGGTGCCTGGAAAAAACTATGAGAAGCTTCCGGATCGCCAAAATTGATATACACCCTGGTTTCAACCAGAATGACATCATTCTCATCCACCTCTGCTGCAAAGGCATACCGACACTGCTGGCATTCAAAAATACGCAGACCGCCCGGATACTTTACGTCTTTCATTTTTAATTGATGATGTTTAGACATGCTCTACCTCTTTTCCTCCTGCATATTTCGGCAGGGACTGATAACTATATTGTGGCAATTTTGCGGAAAAGTGGTATGGGATTCTTGCCCCATGACGACAGAGCTATACAGACGCCATTCCAGACAGCAGCCTGCCACCAAAAGATACAAACACTTACTTCAACTGTTTGCTGGGAAAGCTCCCACCCGCTTTTCAGTTTGCTGCATTCTTTTCCAGTTTTTCCTGGCGATTACGATATAAATTCGGATCAATGACATCGGCCATTTGCTTTACATTCAAACTCCCGCCACAAAAAGCATTAATTTGCTCAATATATGGCCAGGGATCTGCCAGCATGTCATTATAATGCACATATAAAACGGAAATGTTGGGTTGAGTTGCCAGCCATTCCCGCACTGTTTGTAAATGCTTTTCGAATAACATGGCCATTTTTTCATCATCCATGTCATTCGGATTTTCCCCGCGATGTGCCAGCATCTTACGCTGGGAGGCCAAAATTTCTTTCATGTTCCGGCGCATAAAAATAACGCGATACTCATATTCTGAGGGTAAATGCTTTAATAACGCCGAAATGACCTTTACCGATTTGCCAACGGCGTCTGGTAACCAGGCTGTATCTCCCTTGTCTAGCTGCTTGACGCGCTCAAATTCATAATAGCCTTTGGGATTGTCTGCGTCAGGGGTGCGTAATTGATCGGTTAATGGGGGGATACCACCGGCTTCCAGCATTTTCATCATCATAGATGTACCAGAGCGGGGTAAGCCAGACACAATGGTAATGACCTGTTTTTCTTGTGACTTGAACAGTTTGCTCAGTAGTCCTTTCATTCTAGCTTCCTGTAAGTTTGTTGATTCTGGGTATTTTGCGGGCAATAGTGCTCAGATAATACTACCACTTTGCTGCCAATCGTTCAAAAAAGGGTGACCGGCGCATTTTTTGCCAGGGATTCACACGGAGGCGCCGGTCACCATAAGCCTGATGTTTTTGGGAATGTTTGTTTGGCTTTTTTATAGCGAAGTTTGCTTAAGAACTGGCTTAAGTGGGGTGGGAGATTTTAGGCGGCGCATGCCATTGAGGGTTACAAGCAGGGAGGTGCCAACGTCGGCGAGAACGGCAAGCCACATGCTGCCCAGTCCGGCCAATACGAGTAACAGGAACAGGAGTTTGGTGCCGATGCTGAGGGCGATGTTGGCTTGGATTGTTTTCATAGTGGCTCGGCTGAGGCGGATGGCAAAGGGAAGGTGGTCGAGGTTTTCGTTCATGAGGACGATGTCGGCCGTTTCCATTGCCTGGGCTGTGTTGCCAATGGCAATGCCTACGGAGGCGGCGGCCAGCGCTGGTGTATCGTTGATGCCATCACCAACCATGGCGACTGTGCCGAGTTCATTGCGTAAGGTAGAAACTATCTTTACTTTGTCTTCCGGCAGGCAGTTGGCATACACTTCTGTAATACCTGCTTGCTCGGCAATTTTTTGGGCAGTGGTAGCATTATCCCCTGTGAGCATTACCAGCCGGTTGATGCCCAGTTCTTGCAGTTGCTTGATGACGGTGCGGGTAGACGGCCGTATCTTATCTGCCACAGCCAAAAACCCCACATATTCATTATTCTGACTAACCAGCATCGTTGTCAGACCAGCTTCATCTGCCTGGCGTACTGTCTGGCAATAGGGGGTGTGGGGAATTGCCGAATCGAAATAGGTATGACTGCCAATAAAAATCTGACGGCCGTTTATTTCCCCTTGAATCCCTTTTCCAGTGATGGTTTGCACGTTGTTGGCGGCGGGATAACGGCCGTTTACCCCCCGCGCTTCCGATGCACTCAATACCGCTTGCGCCAGTGGGTGATTACTTTGCTCTTCCACGGCACTCGTCAGCGCCAACAAATCATCACAATACACACACGACGCCTCGCCTACACAGGCCGCCGCCTCATACCGAACCACAGATGGACGGCCTTCAGTCAAAGTACCCGTCTTGTCAAAAGCAATGCCCCGCACCTGACTCAGCGTTTCCAGATGTGCGCCACCCTTAAAAAGGACACCATGCCGTGCCCCATTACTGATAGCACTAATGAGACTGACCGGCGTGCTGATAACCAGCGCACAAGGGCAGGCAACCACAAGCAATGTTAACCCCCGATATAACCAGCCGGAAGAAGCACCAGTAGGCCAAAATGGTTCTCCGAAGAACAGCGGCGGTATAATAGCCACCAACATCGCCAATACCACAACCGCAGGGGTATAGTACCGGGCAAACCGGTCCACAAACCGTTGGGCAGGCGCTCGATGTTCCTGTGCTTCTTCTACCATACGAATCAGACGGCTAATCGTGTTGTCTTCGGCCCGGTGAGTTACTTCGATAATCAATACGCCTTCACCATTGATGCTGCTGGCAAACACTTCATCTCCCGGCTGCTTTTCTATCAGACGACTTTCACCAGTAATGGGCGTCTGGTTGACGGATGAATGACCGGAGCGGATACGGCCGTCCATTGGAATCTGCTCTCCCGGTTTCACCAAAATAACATCCCCCACAGCCAATTCATTTACGGACACACGCCCCTCTGCCGGTTTCAGCCGCATAGCCTCATTGGGAACGACTGCCATCAGGCTGCGAATCGCGTGACGTGCCCGGCTCGTTGTGTAGCCCTCCATTGCTTCACCAATGGCAAACAGTACCATTACCAGCCCTGCTTCTGTATATGCACCAATAAACAATGCTCCAATAGCTGCCAGACTCATCAACACATTGATATTAATCTCCCGGTTGATGCGTACTGCCTGCCACGCACTCCGAAATACGGGCAGCCCGGCCGTGCCCATTGCCAGCACTGCCAGCCACTCTATCACCGGATGATGAATACCCAGGCCAGGGAGCAATTCGTTAAATAAAAGGGAGGGCAAGATAAGTAATGCCCCTACCAGTGCCAGCCGTGTATCCTGTCGCTCCCACAAAAACTGCCAAAATGAGGGAGGGGCAATAGTGGTTTCCTGGTTTGACGGTGTTTGTACATCATATCCCAGCTCACGAATGCGTTCGATGATTTCGGTATCAGAAACAGTGCCAGAAACGCGCAAAGTTTCTGTGCTGAAGTTTAGGGAACAGGTATCAACGCCAGGCAGTTTTTTGATGCCCGATTCGATAGTGCGGGCACAACTGGCGCAATCCATGCCGCTTATTTGGAACTGCTTTTCTTGGGTTGTTTGTTTCATTCGACTACCTCACTTCCGATGCTATATGGATGACAGTCGAATCATACACCTTCAACCTGACTTTAAGGTCAAGGGGTTGGGGGGATTTGGTTTTCGGTTTCTTGCTCCAGGGCCAGAAAAAAGCGGGCAAAGATGAATGCGTTTTCGCCACGAGCCACAAAGAGATACCCTTCATCGTTGTAAGTTAGTTCTGGCTCAGGATGAGTGTGTACCTGACAGTTGCCTTCCAGTTGTGCCAGTTGTTGCAGCGCGTGACCAATTTCGTCATCGTGGCCGACAACAAGGATGCAGTAGGCGTCATTTTCTTGCCAGATGTGGAAGTGCCGGTGACGCAGGATGTTAATGATGGTTTGGGCGGTATTGCTGGCCAGTACACAGCCTGTGTATCGTCGTAGCCAGTCGAGAATGGTGGTGGAGGTGGGGGGAGCGGCCGGATTGGTGCAGATGTGGGAGAGGAGTTCGTCGAATGGGGTGGTTGTGTGTTGGGGGTGTTTTTGATGGAGGTCCTGGAGGAAGAGTTCGAGTTCGTGTTGCAGGACAAGGAGTTCGGTGATTTGTTTTTCCAGGGTCATGTATCTGGTTTCGGCCGTTTTGATGAGTGTTTTGTCGTTCAGGTTGCCGTGTTCCCATGCATGGAGCAGGGTGCGGATGTCTGCCAGTGAGAAGCCTACTCTTTGGGCGCGTTGGATCAGGCGCAGGCGTTGTTCTGCTTTCGGGTGGTACAGGCGGTATCCGGCTTCAGAACGGCCGTTTGCCTGGAGTAATCCCTCCTTTTCGTAATACCGCAAGGTTGATGTGCGGACACCTACCCGTTTTGCCAGTTCACCAATTGTTAGCATGTGTGGTTCTTTTTTCAAGGCATGCTCCTTTTCTTGTTTTTATCATATGAGATTTTGGTTGATTTGACATCTTTGGTGTGTTGCCTATAATTTAGTCATACCTAAATTTAGATTTGCCTAAATTTTTGATTAGATGCAACGTATTCAAATGACACAAACTTACTCGCAAGCGTTTGAAGATTATCTGAAAGTTATCCACAAGCTGGTGCGGCGAGCCGGGCGGGCAACAACCAGTGAAATTGCTCGTTGTCTGGATGTCAGGCCGGCTTCGGTGACGGGGATGTTGCAAAAGATGGCGGAGTTGGAGCCGCCGTTGGTGTCATATGAGAAGCATCAAGGGGCAGTGCTTACGGAGGCGGGGGAGGTAGAGGCTTTGCGGGTTATTCGCCGACATCGGTTGCTGGAGCTGTTTTTGCATGAGTATTTGAATTATAGCTGGGATGAGGTGCATGAGGAAGCGGAACGGCTGGAGCATGTGATTTCGGATAAGTTGGGGGCGCGTATTGCGGCTTTGCTGGGAGATCCAGATCGGGACCCGCATGGGCATCCGATTCCTTCGGCTGATTTGGTGTTACGGCCGTTGACGGAGTTCCCTTTGTCCCAATTGCCGGTGGGAGGATGGGGGATTGTGCGGCGTGTGCGCGATGATGAACCGGCTGTGTTGCGGTATGTCGGGCGGTTGGGGTTACGGCCGTTTGCCCCAATACGGTTGGTGTCCCATGTGGCGCTGGATGGCACGTATCATGTTTTGGTGCTGGAGACTGGGGAAACGGTGGTGTTAGGGACGGCCGTTGCCGAGGCCATTTTTGTTGATCACCTGTCTGTGCCGCTAATGATTACCAATCAATCCAATGCAGAAGATGAGGACTAAATATGAAGCGAATGGAATTGATTCTATTAATGTTGTTAACGCTGATTGGTCTGGCAGGTTGTGGCAATGTTGGACAAGGTCGGGCGTTTGCTGCCGATGAGCAACGACTGAAAGTGGTGACTACCACCGGACATATTGCTGATGCTGTGCAGAATGTGGGTGGAGAGCATGTGGCTGTGGTGGGGTTAATGGGGCCGGGCGTTGATCCGCACTTGTATGTGGCCAGTGAGGGGGATGTGCTTTTGTTGGCAGAAGCGGATGTCATTTTTTATAACGGTTTGTTTTTGGAAGCACAGATGGAGAAGGTGTTGGAACGGATTGGGGAACGGAAAACGGCCGTTCCTGTTGCCGAAAGCATCCCCAAAACTCGCCTCATTCCATCCAGCACCTATACCGATGAATACGACCCCCACGTCTGGTTTGATGTAGAACTGTGGATGATAGTTGTTGCCACCATTCGCGACACACTTATCCAGGCCGATCCCACCCATGCTGCCGACTACGAAGCCAATGCAACCGCCTATCTGGCAAAACTTCAGGATTTACATGAGTATGTCAAATCTCAGGCAGCACGAGTGCCCGAAAAACAGCGAGTGCTCATTACAGCACATGATGCATTCAGCTACTTTGGGCGTGCCTATGGTTTTGAAGTACGTGGTTTACAAGGCATCAGCACTGCTTCTGAAGCCAGCACAGCCGATGTGCAGGCATTGGCTGATTTTATTGCTGAACGGCAAATACGGGCATTGTTTATCGAAACATCTGTACCCGTGCGAAACGTGGAAGCGGTAAAAGCTGCTGTTGCTGCCAGAGGGTTCGAGGTAACAATTGGCGGCTCTCTTTTTTCCGATGCGCTTGGTGATCCGGGCACACCGGAAGGGACCTATATTGGCGTGGTTCGCCATAACATTGACACCATTGTAACTGCCCTGCTGGGTGAATAAGTGCCAAATTGGGAGGCAAGTATGACAGAAAGACGATTTGCAATTGAAGTGGAAGACCTGACATTAGCATATCAGGACAAGCCGGTGTTGTGGGATATTGATTTGCACGTACCGGAAGGAATTTTGATGGCCATTGTGGGGCCAAATGGGGCTGGTAAGACAACTTTGATTAAGACGATTTTAGGGTTGCTGAAACCGGCTGCTGGTCGCATTACGATTTATGGCAAGCCGTTTGTGGCACAGCGCAAGCTGGTTGCCTATGTGCCGCAACGGGGGAGTGTGGATTGGGATTTTCCGACAAATGTATTGGATGTGGTGATGATGGGGCGATACGGCCGTCTTGGCTGGGTGAAATGGCCGGGTCGCGAAGATCGGGAGTTGGCGATGGAGGCTTTGCGCAAAGTTGGTATGGCCAATTTTGCCCATCGGCAAATTAGCCAGTTGTCTGGTGGTCAGCAACAACGGACATTTTTGGCGCGGGCGCTGGTACAAGATGCCCAAATTTACTTTATGGACGAGCCATTTCAGGGGGTAGATGCCACAACAGAACGGGCAATTATTCAATTGTTGAAGGAGTTGCGCGCGGCTGGAAAAACAGTGGTTGTTGTCCATCATGACTTGCAGACGGTATCAGAGTATTTTGATTGGGTGACATTATTAAATGTACGTCGCATTGCCAGCGGGCCAGTGTCACAGGTGTTTACAGAAGAGAACTTGCGGTTGACGTATGGCGGGAAGGTGGCGTTTTTAAGTAAAACGGCCGTTTCCCAAAGCACTCCCGATACACTACAGCCAGCCAGCAGCGGAGGGTAACCAATGGAACTGTTAAACAGTCTGCTCTTCGACTACACACTACGTACTGTGGCACTCGGTGCAGCCACATTGGGCATTGTTAGCGGTGCATTAGGCTCATTCGCCGTATTGCGCCGCCAAAGCTTGCTGGGAGATGCGATGTCCCATGCAGCACTGCCTGGTGTTGTCATTGCCTTTATGCTTACCGGCAGCAAAACACCGGTCATTCTCCTGGTGGGAGCGGCCGTTGCCGGTTGGTTGGGCGCACTACTCATGAACGGCGTTGTACGCAACACCCGCATCAAAGAAGACAGTGCGCTAGGCATAATCCTTTCTGTCTTCTTCGGCTTTGGCCTTATGTTACTCACTTTTCTGCAACGCAACCCAGATGCCCGTCAGGCAGGGTTGAACAGTTTTCTGTTTGGTCAGGCTGCCACCTTGCTCATATCCGATGTAATTCCAATGGCTATTTTAGGTACCATTGTTTTGTTACTTGTGCTTATCTTTTGGAAAGAATTCAAGCTTTTGAGTTTCGATCGGGACTTCGCCGCCAGTTTAGGGTATCCGGTGGCCTGGCTGGATGTCGTTCTAACCAGTTTATTGGTGCTGGCTATCGTTGTGGGGTTGCAAGCGGTTGGTGTGGTGTTAATGAGTGCGATGGTTGTTGCGCCGGCAGCGGCTGCCCGCCAATGGACCGATCGATTGGGTGTGATGGTATTCCTGGCCGCCCTGTTTGGGGCAATAGCAGGTGTTGGTGGTGCAATGATAAGCAGTTTGGGGTCGGGATTGTCAACGGGTCCGGTTGTTGTGTTGGTGGTCAGTGGCATTGTGCTGCTTTCCTTACTCTTTGCCCCTAACCGCGGGCTAGTATGGAATTGGGTACGACAACAGCGGGATCGGCGAAAGCTGCGCTTGCAGTCGGTGTTGACTAACATGTATTACCTGGCAGAGCAACACGACGATATGGCTCATCCCCATGCGGTTACTGTTTTGCAGGCAATGAATTTTGGTCAAGGTGGGGTACGTCGTAGTTTGCATGTATTAAGAGAGCGGGGGTTGGTTCAGGAATCCAGCTCAGGGTTTTGGGCGTTGACTGCGGAAGGTGTTGAAGAGGCGCGACAGTTGATTGATTCACGTCGGGCAGGAAAGGGGGGTGACAGATGAGTGTGCAACTGGAAGTGCAATTGATTGCGGTTGTGGTAGCGGTTGCCTGTGCTTTGCCGGGGGTATTTTTGGTTTTGCGGGGCATGGCCATGATGAGTGATGCAATTAGTCATACGGTTTTGCTGGGTATTGTGTTGGCGTTTTTCCTGGTGGGTGATCTGGATTCTCCGTTGCTGATTGTGGGGGCGGCATTGATGGGGGTGCTGACGGTGACGCTTGTGGAGCTATTGAATCAGACGCAATTGGTCAAGCAGGATGCGGCGATTGGGTTGGTGTTTCCGGCGTTGTTTAGTGTGGCGGTTATTTTGATTTCCCGGTTTGCGCGGGGTGTGCATTTGGATGTGGATGCGGTGTTGTTGGGGGAGTTGGCGTTTGCGCCGTTTGATCGGGTGCAGTTTTGGGGATTGGATGTGCCGATTGCTTTGGCTGTGATGGGGGGGATTTTGGTATTGAATGGGTTGTTTATTGGTTTGTTTTATAAGGAATTGAAGTTGGCGACGTTTGATCCGGCATTGGCGGCGGCGTTGGGGTTTTCGCCTGTGTTGTTGCATTATGGGTTGATGACGCTTGTGTCGGTAACGGCCGTTGGGGCGTTTGACGCGGTTGGGTCTGTATTGGTCGTGGCGTTGATGATTACTCCTCCGGCAACGGCTTATTTGCTGACCAATCGCTTGTCTCATATGTTGGGTTTGAGTGCCGTCATTGGGGCGGGGAGTGCGTTGGCGGGTTACTGGTTGGCGCGTTTGTTGGATGCGAATATTGCAGGTTCTATGGCCACAATGACTGGGGCTATCTTTTTGGTGACGTTTTTGCTGGCGCCGGAACGGGGAATTGTGGCGATTTTGCGACGGCGACAACGACAACGGTGGGAGTTTGCACAGGCTGCGCTGACGATTCATTTGCTGCATCATGAAGATTCGCCACAGGCGGATGAGGAGTGTCGTGTGGATCATTTGGGTGAGCATTTGCGGTGGCAACGGCCGTTTGCCGATGAGGTGGTGCGGTTGGCCCGACGTCATGGACTGGTGACACAAGATAACGGCCGTTTGTACCTGACCGACAAAGGGCGTCAGACTGTGCAGGATGCCATCGTCCGATAGGTAGGGAGTGGGGGAGCCATTTTCCATTGTTCAAGTCTCTTTGTTGATTTTTTTAATATTTCGTAAGTCTATTTGTAATTTTGGTTTTATACATTACTGAAGTACTAGTTGGCTCCCAACCAACAGTAATGTTTGATTAACTGCTGGACAGTGCAGTATCAATCCGGCCCCAGTACAGCTTTTCAGGAAGAGGCATAACAGTGAGTTGGTCTATTTTAATCGTTGATGACGAAGCAATGACTCGAAAGTTACTGCGAATGATGCTTGGTCCTGCCGGATATGAAATTTTTGAAGCGGAAGATGGCCTTGATGCATTGCACCAGGTGGCAAAACAGGTTCCTGATTTGATAATACTGGATATCATGATGCCAAACATGGACGGCCTGGAGGTATGTCGGCGATTACGTGCCCAAAAGGAAACGGCCGATATTCCCATCATCATTCTAAGTGCCCGTACCAGTTCCCATTACATTGAAGAAGGATTACGTGCCGGAGCAACTCGATACCTTACCAAACCGATTACACGTCAGGAAATACTTCACCATGTTCGTGAAGTTCTGGCAGATGTTTCGGTCAGGACGAGTTAGCAAACACCTCTTGTGCCAGCTTGCATGTGTGGACCGTTCAAAAGCGGTCCACTTCTCTTTTTCTAAAACAGAATAATAGGGTTAAGCCATCACTGTTGTGGATGTCTCTCGGTAATACCGTTAGGCTACATGCCTATGGCTTCGCGGGCGGCACGCAATTGTGCTTTTAACGCAGAAAGTGCTGTTCCACCAGGCACATTGCGTGCCGCCAGTGAGGCCTCCACAGTGAGTGTATCCAGAATATCGGCCGTAAAGTATGAACTGATCTCTTGCCAGTCAGATAAAGGTAGTTGGGTCAGGGAGATTCCTTTTGTTTCTGCTCGTCGAACAGCTTGCCCCACTAATTCATGTGCTTGCCGAAAGGGTACTCCCTTTTTTACCAGATAATCGGCCGCATCAGTGGCCAGTAAGCCGGGTTCCAGTTGGGCGGCCATACGGTCAGGGTGAATTTTCAGGGTGTGAATGAGGCCGCTCATTACCGGGAGTGCCATGATGAGGGTGTCGTAGGCATCAAAAACTGGCTCTTTATCTTCTTGTAAGTCTTTGTCGTAGGCAGAGGGGAGTCCTTTGAGTGTGGTTAATAGCCCGGTTAGATGACCGATAAGACGGCCGCTTTTACCCCGCGTGAGTTCCAAAGTGTCGGGGTTCTTTTTTTGGGGCATCAGGCTGGAACCAGTACTGTAAGCATCGTCCAACTCCACAAAACCAAATTCCCGACTACTAAATAAAATGAGCTGTTCTGAGAGGCGGGCGAGATGCAGCCCCAACATGGCAGTAACGTACAAAAAGTCGGCAGCAAAATCACGGTCGGAGACGGCATCGAGACTGTTGGGGCTAATGGTGCGAAAGCCGAGTTCAGCAGCCAGGGTGTCTCGGTCAATTGGGTAGGCTGTGCCTGCCAATGCACCAGAGCCGAGGGGAAGAACGGCCGTATCCCGTTGTACCCGTTGCAACCGTTGCCGATCACGCACCAACGGCCAGAAATGGGAAAGCAGCCAATGCCCCCACGTAACGGGTTGCGCATGTTGCAAATGCGTATAACCCGGCATGGGAACAGTCAATCCTTCTGCGGCACATGTAAGCAGAGCTTGCTGCAATTCATGCAACTGAGTTAACAAATGTCCTGCCGCTCGCATAACCCATAACCGAAAATCAGTCGCTACCTGATCATTCCGACTACGGCCAGTATGCAGTTTTCCCCCAACATCACCCACCAATTCTGTCAACCGACGCTCTACAGCCGTGTGAATATCTTCATCGTGAGGCTGAAAGACAAAAGTCCCATTGTTAAATTCTGCGCGTACCTGTTCCAGCCCGTGAATAATGGCCTCTGTTTCTGCGGCAGTAAGAACACCCGCCTGATAGAGCGCACGTGCCCAGGCTATGCTGCCAGTAATATCTTCATCGTACAGGCGCATATCAAATGGCAGGCTGGCGTTAAAGAGATGCACACGTTCATCAATCTGGCGCTCAAATCGGCCACCCCATAACTTTTTCATGAGTTTCTCTCCGTTATACGGTCAGTTCAGGCGACAAAAAACAGCCCCCAAATGCCTACACCTAACATGACAACACCCATAATCAGGTAAAGAGCACGAGTTTTATTATCGCCGATGAGTTCGCGCGTGCGTCGAATTCGTCCCCGTTCCCAATAAAAATTGGGGCGGGTGATGACACCGTATAGGGTAAACAGACCATACAAAGTAAGAACGATACTTAACAAGTCAAAGCGCATAAAACTCTCCCTTGTTTGTGGATTCAGATACAGTAATTGGCATTAATTGCAAGCAGCCGTCTCTTCATTATAGTTGGTGGGCGTGCCATTGGCGACCAATTGCAAACGACCGACATATTTGATGCCTGCACACAAACCATGCACCACTAATCCCGCTTGAATTTACTATAATCCGGCGCTGCATATCGAGTTTTGCCACCCCCACTCACTTCCATCATCGCCTTCACCTTCATCTGCAACCCAAACAAGTTGATAAACCCAATCGCATCCTTCTGGTCATACACATCTTCCTGACCAAAAGTAGCAAAATCCTCCCGATACAGACTGTGGGGGCTATACCGCCCCATAACGATCAGATTTCCCTTATAGAGCTTAAACTTTACCCAGCCAGTCACTGTTTCCTGCGTTTGTGTGATAAACGCTTGTAATGCTTCTCGCAAAGTGTGATACCATTTGCCAAAATAAACTAATTCAGCGTATCGGAGTGCAATCTGCTCTTTATAGTGCATGGTATCCCGATCCAGACACAGTGACTCCAGCTCTCGATGGGCAGCATAGAGAATTGTGCCTCCCGGTGTCTCATAGACGCCACGGGATTTCATGCCTACCAGTCGGTTTTCCACCAAGTCAATTCGGCCAAGGCCGTGCTTTGCCCCCAATTCATTCAGCTTTTCAATCAGTGAGGCTGGTGGCAATTGCACATCGTTTACAGCCACTGGTACGCCTTGTTCAAAATCAATTTTCACCAGTTCTGGCTCATCTGGCGCATCTTCCGGATCAACTGTCCACTGAAACATTTCTTTTTCTGGCGGATTGGCCGGATTTTCCAGGATGCCGCCCTCGTGCGAAAGATGCCACAGGTTACGGTCTCGGCTGTAAATGGATTTTTCTGTTTGGGTGACGGGCACATTGTGTTTGCGGGCATAGGCCAATGCGTCTTCCCGCGAGCGAATATCCCATTCTCGCCACGGAGCAATCACTTTGAGGGTGGGATTGAGTGCTTTGTAGGTTAGTTCGAATCGTACCTGGTCATTTCCTTTACCGGTGCAACCATGTGCGACGGCATCTGCACCTTCGGCTTCGGCGATGGCTACTTGCCATTTGGCAATGAGTGGGCGCGCGATGGATGTGCCCAGCAGGTATTGTCGTTCGTATATTGCGCCTGATTGAAGCATGGGGAAGAGGAAGTCTTTGGCAAATTCGTGGCGCAGGTCTTCGACATAGACTTTGGTGGCGCCACTGGCTAAGGCTTTTTCTTTTAGTCCATCTAGTTCGTTGTCTCCCTGGCCAATGTTGGCGCAGAAGCAGATAACTTCACAGCCGTAGTTTTCGCGTAGCCACGGAACGATGACGGATGTGTCGAGACCGCCGGAATAGGCGAGTACAGCTTTGTTAATTTTTGGTTTGGACATGATTTAACTCCTTTTGGATATGATTTGAGAGGTTTAGGACAACGGCCGTTTCATCACAAGCGTGTTGAAGTGGGCACAGGACACAATCCCGCCAGATTTTTTCAGGAAATTGTTCACGGGATACGATTTGAAAATTGAGACGCAAGAAAAACCGAACTGCCCGTGTCAGGGCAAACAAAACCGGCACCTGACGCTGGTGGGCGAGGGTGATGAGTTCGGTAACGAGTTGTTGGCCAACACCGTTGCCTTTGTGGGTGTCGGCAACAGCCAGGGAACGGACTTCGGCCAGGGTGGGGGTGTAGGTGAGCAGGGATACGCAGCCAATGATTTGCTGGTTGTCGTCGGTGGCTACCAGCCAGTCGGGCAGGGTGGCCTGGATAGATTCGGCCGTTCTGGGCAACAGGTCTCCCCGGCGAGCATGTTCGTTCACCAGTGTGAGGATGGCAGGAATATCATCGGGCTGAGCAGGGCGTATGTGTGTCATGGGGCAACCTCTTGCAGACAGGTAGTGAGAATGTGAACGGCCGTATCTATTTGTTCTTTTGTCACGATAAGGGGCGGGGCGATACGCAAAACGGTTTCGCC
>RFGV01000029.1 GCA_003696605.1 Chloroflexota bacterium
ATCAGCAGATCATAAACGGGCGCCGCACTGTACCGTTCTTCGACACGCTCATTGAACTTCTTTCCCAACTGTCTGCGTCTTTCTTTATCGCAAAGAAACTTTTTCAATCCCGCTGCCAAGGCTTCGACATCTTTTGGAGGAACTACAACACCACATTCACCTACGACCTCTGGCACTTGTCCTACTGCCGTCGCTACAACGGGCAACCCAGCTAATCCATATTCGAGAAGCGAAACGGGAAGCCCCTCCGTCACCGAGGAAAGTACCCCAATATCGGCCTGGCAGAGCAAATCTGTGATATCCGTTCGCACCCCCAAGAATTCCACATCTCCGGACAAATTTCTTTCATGGATAAGCTGCTTCAAAGACCGGCTGTATGTATCATTAAAATCGGCGCCGACCAGCCAAAGTTTGAATGGGATGCCGTCATTCCTAACCAGTGCCAAGGCTTTGATCAGGGTGTGGTGATCTTTTGCTGCCCGCAGATTGGCTGTACAGATAATTACCGGTATGTCTCGTTTGGAGTGGCGATCAGGTCTCGTTTGTTTTGGTGACAGCATTGGGAAATTGGGCAGGTAACTCACTTTGTCCTCATCGATATTCAATTTCTCGATTGCCCAACGCTGGAGTTTTTCATTCACACTGATCACGTAATCCACGGATCGGGTGAACAACCGAATAGGCAGCCGGGCTCTGGAGTCCAGGAATTCGCTGTTGCCAAAATGGTCATGCCAGACCACCTTGATATCTGCGAAGTATTTCGCCATCACTGCCCAGGCCAGAGACGAAGAATGTGCATGCAACACGTTGATCCGTTCGCGTCGGATAAACCGGATCAGGCGAGTGAATGCACGGAAATCCAGAGCATTTCTTTTCTCCAGAAAAATATAGCGATCGGTATCAGCCACCATTTCCAGCAATGGCCCTTCTGCCCGGGTGGCGCACAACCACGCAGGCGTTCCTCGCTCATTGAGCAAGTTACACAGATTGACAGCCATGCGTTCGGCCCCACCGGCGGCAAGGGAATCTATTAGGTGCAAAACCCTCAATCGTTTCATAAAGAACTATGATAAAGCAGCTTTTGAATCTCCTTTTCGAAGCGCTCCAGGGTATACTGGCGTGACCAGGCCATGGCCTTTTCCGCTTTGAGAAGGTATTCCCCAGGGTGTCGTATGTACCACAAAATTCGTTCGGCGATGGTGTCGGAGTCGGCCGGCAAGAGATCGCCACGCTCACCGTTGCCGACCATCTCAGGCACGCAAGACACGGGGGATGTCAAAGGCAGGCAGCCCCAGAACATGGCTTCGGCAACCACTTTGGGCCAGCCTTCCGACCTCGATAGAAAAACAAGAAAGTGACTGCGGCTATAGGCTTCCTTGACGATTGCTGCCTCCACGTTGCCATGCAGAAACACCTTTTCTCCGAGCCCGTTCTCCCAGATAAACTCCTCCAGTTTGGCCCGCTCTGGCCCATCACCGTACACATCCAGTCGCACAGGGACTCCTCTTTCGCTCAGCATTTTGGCTACTTTCACTGCCAAAAGTGGGCGTTTCCCGGCATGCAGCCCCCCAACGAACAGTAAGCGCACAGGCTGCGCTCGATCGATGGACCTTGCCGGTATTGGTAAAGCCTCGGCTTCTGAATAAGATGCTGTGAAAAATGGCAGAATGTTCCGGGTAGCATCTGGCCACTGCCCATAAACCAGTGCTTGCATGTTGTGGGTGAGCCAGGTGTTGCGCAGGAGCCATTTCTGGAGTCGATAGCTCCAGGGTTGCCGGCTTTCTGGATCCCAGTTACCTGCATATTTGGCGGTTTTTGGTTTATTGGGAAATGCTACCTGCACCAAACATCCAAGCAAGCCCATATTTCCCGGGCAGCGAAGGTGAATGTGGTCTGCCCGCCGCATGGCAGCCCCGATCCGAAACAAGACACCGGGCAGATGCCTAAGGGCTCGCAGCACATTAGGGAGTGTGGTGAATGAAAAAGCAGGGACGGCCTCGAACCGAATCCTGGGGTGTTCATAAGGGAGATCAATGGGATCGGGCGGACAATTTTCAAGAGGTGCGACTACAATGACCTCATTTACGTACTTGAACCACAAGTTCATCTCGCGCACGTAAGGTCCGTAAGCGTAAACTTTACCATTTTCAAAAAAATGTAGAACATGAGTAATGATTAACATTCTCATAAAAACAAATTCCTCAATAAATCAATCAACGTTGTTTTTTACGAAAAATTAAACCACTTTAATTAAAACTACTTAACATGTTCAGATAGAAAATTCTTTAATAAACCCGTCTGCTCTATATAATTAAACTCTCTGGACAATAACTTAAAAGCATTATTTGCAAGTTGCCGCCTAACTTTGTCGTTTACCAACAAAAATCTAATTTTTTCAATTAAACAATCGAGATCACCGGGTGGTATTAAAATCGAATTATACATATTTACAAAATAATCAGGAATAGATCCAACATCGGTCAAAATTACAGGAATACGCAAAGCTATATAGTCAATGAGTTTAGTAGGAAAACAAAATTTATTTTGCAGATTGTCGTGCTTGTAAATGATAGCGAGAGACGCACCTGACTGAAGCTTTCTTAATTGAATATCATCAAGATAGCCTGTGAAAACTATTTTGTCTTCCATTCCCTTTTGTTGTATATAATCAACTATGTCTGAATTAATCTCATGCCCTCCTGTAACAAAAAGTTTTAAATCGTTAAATTCTTTTTGTACAG
>RFGV01000335.1 GCA_003696605.1 Chloroflexota bacterium
CCATTGATCGATAAAATAGGGGGCATTGACCCTGATATAGAGGATAAAAGATAAACAGGCACAGTGCTGGTTTTGACGACAGACAAGCCACATAACGACGAACAACCGAAAAAACACAAAGATTAACTAAACAAGCCAAAAGACATATGAGAAATCCGAAAACAATCCAGGGCAGAACCTTTCATAATCGAAGCTGGCTGAGTCGAATGGTCGCAATGGGGCTAGGGCTATTGATCACCGCGAATGCCAATGCGTTTTTAAATTGCCCTGTGGATGATCCGGGTGGTGTCAGTCTGGACAAAACGCTGACGATGCTGGGGGATATGGAGAGCATTGCTTCAGCGGCCTATGATCCTTACTCAGGCGAGATCCTATTTGTCGGAAAAAATTTCGGCACGGCGAACCTCAAGGAAAAGATCGATCTGGATGACCTGGTGGTTGCCGCCCGTACTGTATACTCTGTTGATCCGGCAACCGGGGTTACGCCGGCACCAGGGATTAATTTTTATGCCTTACCGGACAGTTTGGCGACAGGGCGTGATGGTGTGGAGCCACAAAAAACACCCAGTTCGGACAGATTCTGTATGAAGCGGACTATATCCTGAAGAAGCTGGGGCAGGGCGTAGATGAGCAAGGGAGATTGCTAAAAGATTACTCGGTTCCGGCAACGATCGCGCAGACACGATGTGCAGGAGTAGTCACCCCGACACTCGGAAACTGTTTTGGTTACATCAGCAGTGCGGAACGTTTCCTGGTAAATGCGAACATACAACTTTCCTCTGTACTGTACTTTTTTACACCAGAAGTAGTTGAGCTTACACCCTATTCTCAGGGGAACAAGGACTACCACGAGCGTTCCTTTGACTTCACGCGCATGAAGATGATGGTCAAATACCAGCTGTTGGATGCCAATGGCCAGACATTGGCCTCATCTGACCTGGATGCCAGTGGATCGCCGAGTACTTTGCCGGGGGCCATACAAGCGCGAACCTTTGCGCAAAACATTACCCAGCATTACGATGACCTTGCGGCGATGGGGATCCTGAATGTGACCCGAAGGGATGCAAATAACAACAATGTGACCTATAACCCGTTAAAGAAACTGAAGCGGTTAGGGAAGATTGTCGCTGTTCTGCGCTGGCTCAAGGAAAACAATATTCCAATCGACCTGTCCTTCATGGAAGGCTATACCCCGAAGAAAGTCAATACCAAAAGCACCGTAAATCTGCTGCAATTGTGTGCGGATGCCAACAACACCATATTAAGGACGGGCAATGGTGCCTTTACTCCTGGAACCATGCCAGCAGGATGTCGCCATATGATCATAGGTGGCGTACGCTACGGCACACCGAATACCGTAACGGCAGCGGCGGCAGCACACAGTGCGCGGATTGCTGCGGCCCTGAAAAGCAAGCCGACACAGACACAACTGTCCAGTCTGCATTGGATATCCAATACCAATGATGTCAACGCACAGACATTGGCACAGAGTCATCATGATGGAGGCATGAACTTCAGCCGTGTGGATCTGGCATTGCCTGGTGTTCGAGGCGAGTCGTTGAATTTCACGCGGTATTATAATTCCTTCCTGCAAACTCAAAACGGCCTGGGCAAGGCTTGGTCCGCGTTGCCCTATACCCTGAACTTTCCGGAATCCAAAGCGGTATTGTGCCCACAACCCCTGGCTAACGCACAGCGTGGTTGTACGGTTGCTGCCCCTGATACCACGAAAGGTGATCCTGCGACATGGCCTGACGGTATCAAGGGTCCCAATGGTGCGATCATTGCCTTTAACAAGATTTATCTGACCGACCATACCGTGGGTGGTCAAGCGCAATTTCATTATGTGAAAAATATCTCGATAACCCGCAAGACCGACAACGTCACCTATTCCCAGCCACTCTATCTGTCAGACGATAGCAATGATGTGATCTATGTTTTACCACCAACAGGAACATCATCTTCTGGCGGAATTGTGTATGAACAAAGGAACACAAATAACGAGACAGTCAAGACCGTATTCTTCACGGAACGTCCCACGGATGGGCTTTTTACAACGCAGGGAGATCCGGTTGCTATTGTCATGAATACGGGCAATGGTTTGTCGAATGGTGCCAATGCAGTGACGACATTAAGTTATATCTACGATACCAGCAATCGTTTGATTGAGGTGAACGCACCTGGTGTGGGTGCCACTGCGGGCCAACACAGTATTCATATAGAGTATGGGGCCAATAACCGAATCAGCCGGGTATGGTATGGCAGCAGCGATGGCATGCGTGAGACACGCTATGCGTATAATGCGAGCGGTTATCTTGACCAGGTGACCCAAAGTAATGGTTCGATTATCAGGTATACCTATCAAACAGGAGCCCGACTGGATGGAAGCACCTATGTTAGCAATCTGATCGACACGATCACGGATGTGACGCGTAATCAGATTCTGTACAGTAGCACCAATACGCAACCTGACATATTGGATCGTGTGACGCAGTATCAGGCCGAAAACAACCCGAATCTGAGAACCACGGCAACCTACGACTCAATTGTTGATGCAACAAATAAACAGATTGGGAGCAGAATGACCGTAGTGGACGGATTGGGTCGTACCAGCCTCAAAGAGCGTGATGTACAAAATCGTATGACGAGTACGAAAAGTACAGCGTTGGTAAATGGGGCCAGTACCACACTGACCATGGCGCTTGGATATAATACAGCGGCCAATGCCAACCCCTTGTGGGGGCCTACAAGGGTGAGCCAGGTCGAGCGAGGTGCCAATACTCAATATACCTATGACAGCCAGGGCCATGTTGCGTCCATAACAGATGCCTTGGGTCGAACTACCTCTATTGATCGTGGTGTCGATGCTACGGACAATCTCCCCATGATAGTAACGACTGATCCGAAAGGTCGGATCAGTGCGGTGAAATACGATACCCAGGGGCGTGTCGTGAAACAATATCGCCGGATCTCCAGCACAGGATTTTCGAAAACCTTGCAAGCCAACTCGACAGATCGATATACCTTTACATTTACCGTTCCCTCTGTGGCAAACACGCAAACCATCGTCTATGATGACCCACCGCAAAACGCCACAAATGCTGCGGCTTATACCGGTGATGTAAAAAGTATCAACACCGGAGGAGATGTGGTACAGATTGTCAGTCGGGATGCCTTTGGTCAGCCCACGCAAGTGGCCACCGCAGCCGGTTATCGCAATCATTATACCTATGACGGCTTGGCGCGCATAAAGACTATGCAATCTGCTAAAGATGTCAAACCTGTCTCGGTGAACTATTATGAAAATACGTTGGCACAGGATCAGGTCAGTCAGGTGTCCTCTGCCGTCAGCAGTACAACAGTTTCATATGATGTGGTGAATCGGACTACAACCACAACAGATTCTCGTGGAGTCAAAACGACCGAATTCCGCAACATCAAAAACCAACTGACAAAGATCGTTCAGGCAGGTCCTGATGGCAATTCGCTGACCACGCAGTATTTCTATGATGATTATGGACGACTGATCTATAAGATTCTGCCAAACCAGACACGTGTGGATTACACCTATGATGGTTTTAACCGTCTCGAACAGATGAAAGAAACCGAGTTGGCCAGTACCACAAGGCGACCAAGTATTACAGCCTCCCCTGCCGCCAACACCATTTTGAATCAGGGCGGGGCATTGAATACAGCCATTACGGCTACCGGGACCGGGTTGTCCTATTCGCTTATCAATGCGCCGGCAGGCATGACGATTGATGCAACTGGCAAGATTACCTGGACACCGGGACAACTCCAGGCGGGCACATATGTCGTTATTGCACAGGTCAGTAATGGTAGTGGCGGCGTGGCGACGGCAAAATTTACCGTGGTTGTAACAGACACAGCAGCCGGTGTAGCGGACAACTGCCCGCATGTAACCAATCCGAAACAGCGTGATACAGACAAGGACGGGTTTGGCAATCTATGTGACCCTGATCTGGATCAGAACAATATCGTGAACTACGCTGACCTGGCCCTTCTTAAAGGACGTTTCGGAAGCTTTGATGCCACCTCGGACTTTAATGATGATGGCATCATTGACAATCGGGATCTGGATATACTCAAGTCCTATTTCGGACAGGCCCCAGGCAGTGTGCCCAAGATCAATAGTGGGGTGACACCATGAAAGGGGTTCAAGTAATGAGGACAAAGAATATGCAAACATCCATGGAAAAGATGTTATCTCTATTAGGCGTCATGCTGATAGCGGGCGTTGCATTATTTGGTGTCAATACTGTAGCAGAGGCATATACCTTTACCCTCCCTCCTGGCGGGTATGGTCCGCAGGGGAATAATGGCTATGGGCCGGGGAATAATGGCAATTTTGGCCCAGGAAATGGAACAGGTGGCGGTACCTCAGGTTGTACAGGTGCAACGATATCTGGTCCGGGACAGGTTACCGAAGGGGCGGCGACAATAACATTGCAGTACAGATGTAACCAGGGATCGGTGTCAGGGCCCATTACCTGGACTTCGACGAATTCAGGGGTAAAAGTGAGCTCATATGGCACCAATAACACCTCAGCGAACGTTTGGGTTGCGAAGGATTCGATATCCAGCAACATTGTGGCGACGATTACAGCCTATCAGGGTACGCCCTTTGGGCCGACTAAAGGGACCAAGCAGATCAAGGCCATAAATGTAGCGCCTTCAGTATATGTGTCCTATATTTCAGCCGGACAACCAGCCAGCCTTGATGAAGGCGTGACGACGGGGGCCAACCCGTTTACGCTCACGGCGCATTGGAGCAATGGGACATCTACGAATATTCCCATTAACAGCATTACGACAGACAAACCCAACATATTAAGTTATACCGCAGGAAAACAGTTTAAGACGGGGACGGTACAAAAGGATGAGGTCGTCACTCTGACAGTGAGGTACAAACATCCAACCAGCAACCTTCAAAAAACAGTTACGCCTGCACCGACCATCACAGTCAAGAACACGGTACGAGCACTTACCGGTTTGGCGATTATCGATACACAGGGTAACGCGGTGACGACCGTTAACGAGAATAGTGCAATCAAACTGCGTAGTATCGCGACTTTTGATGATTCGGCTACGCAGGGAACCCTTAGCGTCTCACCGGTATGGAGCGTTTCATCGCCAGCCGGTGTTACTGCCCTTATTGATGACGAGGGTTATTTAACGGTTGGCAAGACAACACGAAATCAAACCATAACGGTGACGTCTCAATATACCTATCTGGGCGTTACGAAAACCGTCAATCAGGCGATTACCATTATAGACAGGAAAATTCCTGCCCAACTGACGATCAGTGCCCCGGGGGTCATCAATGAGGGGACGCCTGCCACATTGACAGCCACAGCCACATATGATGATGGGACAACGGCAACGAATCTTGCCGGGGTCACCTGGCACACCAATGTTTCCTTTGCAACGATTGATGCGGCAGGCGTGTTGACCACAACGGGCATCCAACGTGATGAAGGTATCAATATCACGGCGAGTTATGCATTGAATGGCGTGACGGTAACGACAACGAAATCTGTCACAATCCATAATACCGTTCAGGCCCTGGTTAAAATAAGAATCAGTGGGCAACGTGAGGTGGTTGGAGGCGGCGCCACGAGTACCCGATATGTTGCAAGGGCATACTATGATGATGGCAGCTACGCCAGCGGTATCCCTGCGACCTGGAGTATAATAGGTGGAAGCGCAGGGCACAGTATAGTAAATGGCCTGTTGTCGACCGTTCCGGTTTCGACAAATGAAGTGATCACGATATCGGCCAGCTATACCAAAGGCGGATTGACACAGACAACGCAGAAAAAGGTTATCGTATTGACCTCCGGGAATGCCAATAATGTGACGCAACGGGTGAGCCGTAGCAACTACAAGATTCAGGGCGATGCGATAAGCGTGAGCCCGGCCATCAGTAGCGATGGACGTTTTGTAGCCTATGCCTCAGATGCGACAAATCTGGTGGCGAGTGATCTGAATGCGGTCCGGGATGTATTTGTCTATGATCGATCCTTTGAGACGACAGAACGCATCAGTATGGGGGTATTTGGAGCAGAGGCCGACGGCGCCAGTAATGCCCCGGCAATCAGTGCCAACGGTCGATATGTGGCCTTTTCATCTGGCGCCACAAATCTGGTGGCGAATGACCTGAATACGGTCAGGGATGTATTTGTCTATGATCGCCTGACCCAATTAACAACGCTAATCAGTTCAGGGCAGGCGGCCAGCGACAACCCAGCCATCAATGCAGATGGACACTTCATTGCCTATGTTTCCAATGGCAGTGTCATGCTGTATGACGGCAAGACCTCCACAGCAATTGGCACCGGCAGCCAGCCAGCCATCAATGCAGATGGACACTTCATTGCCTATGTTTCCAATGGCAGTGTCAAGCTGTATGACGGAAATGTAACCACAACAATCGCTGCTGGTAGCCAGCCTGCTATCAGTGGTGATGGCAACTTTATTGGTTATGTTAACAACACAACCGGAAAGATCAGAATCTATGATCGGCTTGTGGGGACAAGTAGCACCTTGTCTGCGGGACATTCTCCATCTATCAATAATGATGGACGCCTGGTGAGCTTTGCCTCTCCGGTGAGCAACCTGGTTGCCGGTGATACGAACGCCGTCGAGGATATATTTGTCCATTTGCGCGCAGCAACCATGAAGACAGATGTCTGGCTTGTCCCGCAGACAGCTACGACATTACCTAATGATACTGCTGTAGTGGATGTGTGGATGGACTTCAGTGGTGATCCCACTCTCGGTGGCGGGATCGATATTGGCTTCGACAACAAATTAACCTTTCAGACCTTTTCACCGAATATCGATCTGGGTGGGGATGTAGCCTTTGATCGCCGGCCTAATGTGAACAGTGTCACATTGACACTTTCAGGGCTAGGTTTTGGTGAGTTCAAGGGAATTGCTGGACCCAAACGCATTGGTACATTGACCTTTTCAACATCAGCTACGTTAGGTTCTTCAGTACTGAGCGTCTCCAATACCGCTTCGTCGTTGGGGGCATTCTATTCTGCAAAAACATTACAGTCCCAAACGGTAAAATACACTGGGACATCGATCAATATCAGTTCGAATCATTCACCGACCGCGGTGGCCGATATGGCAACAACCGCTGAGGATGCATCCACTGTGGTCAATGTCCTGGTCAATGATACCGATGTAGATGGGGATGTACTCCGTATCACTGGAGCTGGGCAAGGTGCACATGGTACGACGCAGGTCATCGGAACGGGGATCCAATATACTCCTGCGGCAAACTATAATGGCGCAGACAGCTTTACTTATACCATCTCGGATGGACAGGGTGGCACGGCGACTGCAACCGTCAGTGTGACGGTGACCCCGGTCAATGATGCTCCGGTGGCCGTGGCGGATACAGCGACCACAGCTGAAGACACACCAGCCGTGTTCCGTGTCCTGATCAATGATACCGATGTAGACGGGGATGTACTCCGTATCACTGGAGCTGGGCAAGGTACACATGGTACGACGCAGGTCATCGGGACAGGGATCCAATATACTCCTGCGGCAAACTATAACGGTGCAGACAGCTTTACCTATACCATCTCGGATGGAAAGGGCGGCACGGCGACTGCAACCGTCAGTGTGACGGTGACCCCGGTCAATGATGCTCCGGTGGCGCGCATGACGTTATCAAAGACAACGACCCAGACCAATAGTCCTGTCGTTTTTGACGGTAACGCTTCGTCAGATATTGACGGCGATACCCTGACGTTCGCTTGGAGTTTTGGAGATGGTGCTACCAGTACCTTGGCCAATGCAACCCATGCCTATACCAATCCAGGCACCTACACCGTTGCACTTACGGTATCTGATCCCAGCGGCGTCACCAACCGGATCACCGCCACTGTGACAGTGACCGCTGCAACCGTCGCAACACAAACGCCTTGGGCAAGCAACACATTAGGCACGGTGGTGACCGGACAGGCCTGGACCTATGCAATGGGATATCACTTTGTTCCTCAAATAGATGGGCAGGTCACTGGACTGGGCGGCAGCTTCGCCGGTCGCAAACTGGTCAAGCTCTTTGATGCTACAAGTGGTGCCGTTCTGGCACAGACCTATGTCACCTCGGCCGATACCTTTTCCTACCAGGCGATTGCCCCGGTGAACGTGGTAGCCGGCAAGAAGTATACCGTGGCTGTGTATCTGGCCGGATCGGGAGGCAGCTACAGATATGGACTGACTTTCCCGAAGACCTATGGCAATATCCAGATCACTGGCGGAACCTATGTCTATACAGCGGCCGGTAATACTACAGCCCGACCCACGAATACGATTACATCGTATATCTACGGCCAGCCAGATATCCGGTTTGTCCCGGCGGCACTGGGGATTGCTGATCCGAAGTTGAAACGTGGCGTGTTGGGAACGGCCTACAAGGCCATACTTACGGCCAATGGAAGTGCCCCAGTGGCCCCCTATCACTGGAGTGTCAGTACCGGTAGCCTGCCCGTCGGGTTAAGCCTGAACGCCGCAACAGGCGTGATCTCCGGAATACCACGTGTGGCTGGTACGAGTTCCTTTACTGTACAGCTGGTCGATGCCGCAGGGCATATCGCGACCCGTGGGTTACAGATTGATATTCGTGCCACAGCTGCACAGAACCCATTGGGCGATAACCTGACAACAACCACGGGCAGCAATATTGGTTGGAATTATGTCATGGGTTATCACTTCGTCCCACAGGTAGCGGGTCGCATCACAGCATTGGGAGGTAGTTTTAATGGCAACAAGCTGGTCAAACTCTTTGATGCTACCAGTGGTGCCGTTCTGGCGCAGACCTATGTTACCTCGTCCAATACCTACGCCTATCAGGCGATTGCTCCAGTGAACGTGGCGGCTGGCAAGAAATATACCATAGTCGTGTATCTCGCTGGATCGGGGGGAAGCTATACAAGGCAGAGCTTTCCACAAACCTATGGCGATATCCAGATCACCGGTGGTACCTATGCCTCTACAGCGGCTGGCAATACCACGGCCCGACCCACGAATACGATTACATCGTATATCTACGGTCGCCCGGATATTACGTTTACGATGTAATCGTATTCGTGGGTCGGGCCGTGGTATTGCCAGCCGCTGTAGAGGCATAGG
>RFGV01000336.1 GCA_003696605.1 Chloroflexota bacterium
GAAGTTGATTACACCAGTTGCTTTGGAAGAAGGTAGCCGTTTCGCCATTCGTGAAGGTGGCTTGACTGTTGGTGCTGGTGTTATTACCAAGATCGTGAAATAAAAATTTTTTTGATATAATACGTAGGGGCGCAATCCCACAACCCACAAATTGTGCCCCTACGAAAGGTTTATTATCATGGCTAAGAAAGCGGTTCGGACACATATTACGTTAGCTTGCACAGAGTGTAAGGAACGCAATTATTTGACTGAGAAAAACCGTCGTAACGATTCGGCACGCCTGGAATTAATGAAGTATTGCCCTCGTTGTCGACGGCATGTGTTGCACCGTGAAACACGGTAAGCGTGGTGTAGGGGGTTAGCTCAATTGGCAGAGCAACGGTCTCCAAAACCGTAGGTTGCGGGTTCAAGTCCTGCACCCCCTGTTAAGCCTCCGGGAAGCTTGTCCTTTCCGGAGGCAAATTATGAAAATCCATATTACGGATGTATTAAATTGGCTGAGAAAAAAGTAGCAACCAAAACATCTAATCCAATCACACGTTATTGGCGCGAAACTCGTGGTGAACTGCGTAAGGTGACGTGGTTAAGCCGTGATGAAGCGTGGCGGTTAACAACCATTGTCTTGGGTGTGACGATTGCCATGGCTGCTTTCCTTTGGGTATTTGATTTGATCTTTTCCACATCTATCCAATGGGTATTGCAGCGTCTTTTGGGCGTGTAAGCCAGATGGTTGTTAGCCCGGGATAGTAGAAATCATGAGTGATGAATTTGAAGAAAAGGACGTGATAGAAGAAACGGCCGAAGAAATCTCAGAGGCTGAAACGTCCGAGACTGAACTAAAGATCCTTAGTCTGGAAGAAGAACCTGAAACGCCAGATGATGGTCGGGCGTGGTATGTTGTTCATTGCTACTCCGGCTATGAAAACAAAGTACGTCATAGCATCGAACAACGTATCGAAACAATGGGCATGCAACACAAGATTTTTGATGTAATTGTGCCCACTGAAGAAGAAATCGAGATCAAGGATGGTAAACGGCGTACAGTTGAACGGCGTGTCTTTCCTGGTTACATTCTCGTTCAAATGATTATGGACGAAGACTCCTGGTACGTTGTGCGAAACACTCCAGGCGTCACTGGGTTTGTGGGCATGGGAGACAAGCCTACCCCGCTTCGGCCAGAAGAAGTAGCCCAAATTATGAATCGCATGGAAGCCGAAGCACCAAAAGTCAAATTCGACTTCCAGATTGGGGAAAAAGTACGTATTGGTACAGGCCCCTTTGCTGATTTTATTGGTACAGTTTCTGAAATCGATCAGGAACGGGCAAAAGTACGTGTTATGGTATCCTTCTTTGGGCGAGAAACTCCTGTAGAACTGGATTTCTTGCACGTCGAGAAGGTATAAAAAACGAACCTGTTACAATCGAAAGTTGAGAGTTCTGTTGCTACTTAGCCGTTGCTCTCAGCTTTCTTATTTTGTCAGACAGATTTTTTTGGAGGAGCCCAAAAGGCGCTTGAACTCCGAGGAGTAGATTATGGCGAAAAAAGTAAAAGCTGTTGTAAAGATTCAAATTCAAGGTGGTAAGGCAAATCCTGCACCACCTGTTGGTACAGCTCTTGGTCCGCATGGTATCAACTTAATGCAGTTCTGCAAGGAATACAATGCGAAGACCTCTAATATGGTTGGGCAGATTGTACCGGTTGAGGTGACGGTCTATCAGGATGGAAGTTTTTCATTCATTCTAAAGACCCCACCAGCAGCAGATTTGTTGAAAAAAGCAGCCGGTATCCAAAGCGGCTCTGCTGTACCCAATCGGGACAAAGTGGGTAAGGTGACAAAAGATCAGCTGCGTGAAATTGCTGAGATAAAAATGAAAGACCTGAACGCCCACGATATTGAGAGCGCAATCAAAATTATTGCCGGTACTGCCCGAAGCATGGGTATCACGGTAGAAGAATAATTCATTTTCTTTTCATTCTATTTAATAAAGTGGGAGGGCTGGAAACAGTTCGTTAAAACCACGAGGAGTTGAGATGCCAAAGAGAGGACGTAAATACAGAGAAGCGGCGGCAAAAGTTGACCGCAACAAGCTTTATACACGTGCAGAGGCTATCAAACTGATTAAGGAAACAGCCTATACTAATTTTGACCCAACTGTAGAAGTGCACTTGCGAACGGGCGTGGATCCCCGCCATGCTGATCAGCAAATCCGTGAAGTGGTTGTACTACCCCATGGTTTGGGCAAGACAGTACGGGTGCTGGTCTTTGCAGAAGGTGAAGATGCCCGGATTGCAGAGGAAGCCGGGGCTGATATCATCGCTGATGATGAAGTTATCAAGAAAATTCAAGGTGGCTGGACTGATTTCGATGTGGCGATCGCCGTTCCTTCCATGATGGGAAAGGTGGGGCGTCTGGGTCGTGTTTTGGGTCCACGTGGCTTGATGCCGAACCCGCGTGCAGGAACAGTAGCTCCAGCTGATGATTTGCCTCGCTTGATCAAGGAAGCAAAGGCGGGGCGTGTGGAGTTTCGTGTTGACCGGACGGCAAATATTCATGCACCAATCGGCAAGGCCAGCTTTACAGAAGAACAGTTGCTGGAAAATCTGCAGACGTTGTTGGATGTAGTAAAGCGTGCTCGCCCGGCGGCCGTGAAGGGAACGTATATCAAGCGAATCACATTGGCAAATACGATGGGGCCTGGTATTCATCTGGATCCGGCCGAGGCTTTGTCGTAAGAATCAATTTGGCGTAAAATAGGTGTGTTGTTAATAATTTGACAATCTGTTTTCTGCCGAAGACAGTTGGTTACGGTTAATAAAAAAGGCCGTATTAAATTTGCCAACCGAGGTGGGTGTTTCAAGTTTGTATGCTCTCGCCCTGGTACTGTATAAGTATCCTGGACGTTGCTTTTGCTTGTAATCCTCATGTCGGCTGGCATGAGGATTTTTTATTCTGGCTAAAAGGAGGTGAGATTCTTTGGCTATTTCAAAGGCTCGCAAGGAAGAGTTGGTGGCTCAATACACCGAACTCATTAACCAAAGCGAGGCAATTATTCTGACTGAGTTTTCTGCCATGCCGGTTAAAGTGATGGAAGACCTGCGTGGTGAAGTTCGCAAGGCTGATGGTGCATTTTATGTGACCAAGAACACCTTGTTGCGTCTGGCTCTTGAAAAAGCAAATCGCCCGTTGCCTGAAGATTTGCTCTCTGGGCAAACAGCAACCGGGTTTGCTTTGAATGAGCCCCCTACTCTGGCTAAGGCAATTGTCAATTTTGCTAAAGATCACGAGCAGGTAAAAATTAAGGGTGGTTTACTTGGTGATAAAGTGCTGACAGCAGAGGATGTAGAAGCATTGGCGAAATTGCCGACTCTGGACGAACTTCGGGCTCAGATTATTGGGCTTATTAATGCGCCTGCTCAGAATATTGTCTCTGTTGTGGCAAATGGTGTGCGTCAGGTGGTCAATGTTATTGATGCCTACGCTAAAAGTGAAGAATCCGCGGAAGCGGCTTCGTAATTGTTTTGTAAATTCTTATATTAAACTAGAAACCAAGATTATTTGGAGGATCATTTAAAAATGGCTGATTTGGAAAAACTGGTTGAAGAATTGAGCAGTCTGACACTGCTGGAAGCGGCTGAATTGACTAAGATGTTGGAAGAAAAATGGGGCGTTAGCGCAGCGGCTCCTGTGGCAATGGGTATGATGCCGATGGGTGCAATGCCTGGTGCGGCTGAAGAAGCAGCAGAGGAAAAGACTGAGTTTGATGTTGTGTTGAAGGAAGTTGGTCCGAAGAAGATCAATGTAATTAAGGAAGTCCGCGCTTTGACTGGTCTGGGCTTGAAGGAAGCCAAGGATTTGGTGGATAGCCTGGGTAAGGTAATGGAAGGCGTGACGAAGGAAGCTGCAGAAGAAGCCAAGAAGAAGCTGGAAGAAGCTGGCGCTGTGGTTGAAGTTAAGTAAGTGTTTTTTTCTTTGTTTGCAAAAGGCCAACTCGTAACGGGTTGGCCTTTTTGTTATTTGGGGAAGGGGGATTGTGTTGATGAAGTTGTTTTGACTGGGTGTGATTTTTTTGGATAGGATGATCCAGAAAGAAGGGGCGTGTTTGATGAAAACCATTTTGCTTGCTTCTCAATCTCCTCGTCGGCGAGAATTGGTTCAATTGTTGGGGCTGCCGGTTTTGGTGTGGCCAGCAAATGTTGATGAAGATGCTGTGTTTCATGTTGATCCGGCGCATATGGTGATTGATATTGCTCGCTTGAAAGCTGAAGCTATTGTTCATCAAAGGGGTGATTTGCCGGGTAATTCTGTTGTTGTGGCTGCGGATACGATTGTGGTGTTAAACGGCCGTTTGCTGGGCAAACCTGCTAACGAATCTGAGGCATGGCATATGTTACAAGCTCTCCGGGGGTGTACACATCAGGTTCACACCGGGATGGTTATCATTGACGCTGAAACGGGTCAGACTGTTAGTGGTGTAAACACCAGTCTGGTAACCATGCGCCCTTATACTGATGAGGAAATTGCCGCATATATTGCTACTGGTGATCCAATGGATAAAGCTGGGGCTTATGCCATTCAACATCCCACATTTCGACCCGTTGCTGCTTTAGAGGGTTGCTTTACAGGCGTCATGGGGTTGTCTGTTTGTCAGCTTGTCGTGCTACTCAACGAATTAGGTGTTGTAACAAATGCGGATTTTTCGGCCGTTGTTCAGGCACACCAAAATTATCCATGCCCGTTACTTACTCACCTTACTTCATAAATCTTGTATCCTTTCGCGTTTCATCAAATTCGTGCTAAAATGTTTGACATAAGCCATCATTCAACCTATAGAGAATGGAAATGACTAATAAACTCCAAGAAGCAATCGACGCAACCCGCAACGGAAATACTAAACAGGCCATACGCCTGCTAACGGAAATTCTCAAAGAGAATCCAGACGAAACTCATGCCTGGTTTTTGCTCAGCCACCTGGTTGACTCCCCATCTAAAAAAATGGCCTATTTGCGAAAAGTGTTGGCTTTAGACCCTGAGCATCCCAAGGCTCGGCAACGATTGGCATATTTACAGGCTGTTGAGCAAGAATCAACGTCTGAGCCGGAGGTACATTTAGCTCCTCAACCAGTTCAAGAAGCTGTGGAAATACCTTTGCCCACAAATGAGTTGATGGAAGATACCTGGTTGGATGAGAGTATGTTCACAGAAACGGCCGAAACCCCCACAACCCCAACCATGACGCCACCACCTACCAAAGTCCCATCTTCCACGCCATCACCAGCGACTACTGCAACCCAATCCACTACCAAAACTACCAAAATCACCCAAGCCCCTCATGCCACAACGCCCCCAGACCTCTCTCGCAAGCAAGCCATGCTCAATCGCACCCTGTACCTCCTCATCCTACTCACCCTCATCACTCTAATTCTGTTTCTCTATCTTCTACTCAACAACGGCCTCTAACCTCACCACACATCTCAAAAATCTGTCAATTCCCATCCAAATGTGCCCTATGCGGGCAAACCTGTGCTATAATGCCTCCGGCAAGAATTATTTTTATCGTACTTATCTTCATCATAGCTCACACTGCTCCCTCCTGACACCAATAAAACAAGAATGAACGCCCTTTTGCAACTTGTGCGATCTAAATCGAACAAACCGCCAATCTGTCTATTCCAGACGGGTTGGCGCTTTCTTTTTTCAAATTCTTAAGCCTGATTTTAACTTTAATAAACCATACTGATTTTATGGGGCGTCAGGCTAGCCGACTTTAAAAGCCCACAACACCAATTTGGTGATGTTTTGTTAAACCCTTAAATCCCGTCAGGAGGAAGAAAATGTTTTCATCAAAACTGTTCCGCATTGGCTTGCCGCTATTATTGCTGGCAGGCGGTATTTGGTTGTTGACGCGACCAGTTGGCCCTGCTGCCGAAAGTCCCTCTCGTCAGAAGGCACTTCAGGCATTAGCTCCTATTGAAGTGCAACGCCCAGAACAAAATAAACCAATTCAGGGCGTGATGACAGACGCGCCAACTACGGTAAACCTGGCTGAGATACCAGCAGGTGTCTATGACCCGAACAACCAGCTTGATCGCTGGCGGCGTGGGGAAATAGACCTGAATGAAGAGGCGGGTATTCGCAGTCGTGCTGAAATGGATGCGTTACGTCAGGCAGCTCAAAACCTGGAACCCAGTACGGCCGTTCAGGTAGCCCAACAAAGCCCCGGTCTCTTTGCCCCTACATCTGGAATCGGCTTCGACAGCATTGACTTCACCGAATGCTGTGGTGGAGGTGGCAATGTTCCGCCAGACCCAGAATTGGCTGTTGGCCCCAACCATATCATCGCTGTAGTCAATGTCTCTTTTGAAATTTACGACAAAAACGGAAACTCTCTCGTTGGCCCCACCACCTTTGCCAGCTTCATGGCTTCCGACCCCAATTGCACAGGCGTATTCGACCCCAACGCCCTATACGATGAAGAAGCCGATCGATTTATTTTAGGTATTGATGCTGACGGCTCGGCATATTGTATCGCCGTTTCACAAACAGGTGATCCCACCGGTTCATGGAATCTGTATTCCTTCTCCACTGGCAACGATTTCTTTGACTATCCTCACGCTGGTGTAGGACGGGACGCCATTTATATGGGCGCCAATATGTTCCGCTGCAACTTCTTTGGCTGCTCTTTCCGTGAAGCTCGTGTTTGGGCGTTTGACAAATGGGCCATGTACAATGGTCAGGCAGCTTCGGCCGTTACCGTTTCCCTGGGTGCAAACGATGACACACCACAACCATTAAACTTGCATGGATGGAATCAGGGCACATGGCCAACCAGTGGCCCACACTATTTCATTAGCGAAACTGGCTACAACGGCGCCGATCACACCATTTGGGCATGGACAGATCCGTTTGGTGCCAACACGTTTTCGGCCGTGGCCTCCATTGATTTGAACGCAGCGACTGGCGTCACAGCTGGCCTCCCCGTGGATGTCCCCCAATCTGGCGGTAGCGACGTACAAGCCAATGACTGGCGCCCACAAGACTTTGAATACCGGAATGGTTACGGCTGGACCACAATGGCCATTGCATGTAACCCTGGCAGCGGCACAGTAGATTGCATCCGCTGGGCACAAATTGATCTCTCCACAATGAGTGTTGTCCAGGCCGGTGTATTTGGTAGCAACGGTGAATATCGTTTCTTCCCCGACCTGGCAGCCGACCATTGCAACAATATGGCTGTTGGCTATTCCAAGTCAAGCTCAAGCATGTGGCCGTCTATTTACTTTACTGGCCGCGAAAGCACAGACCCACCCAATACACTTCAGGCAGAAGCCTTGTTGAAAGCAGGCGAAATTGTTTATACCGCGTTCGATTCTCCGCCACGTCGCTGGGGTGACTATACCGGTATGACCATCGATCCGGATGGGGCAACGTTCTGGTATTTGGGTGAATACAGCAAGAATACGGGTACTACAGACGGCCGTTGGGGAACATTCATTGGCTCCATGACCTTCAATTGCAATACAGGCGGTGGACCAACACCCACGCCAACCAACACACCTGTACCACCTACGCCAACCAACACACCTGTACCACCCACACCAACCAACACGCCCGCACCACCCACACCAACCAACACGCCCGCACCACCCACGCCAACACCCACCAACACACCCGTTCCACCCACACCAACACCCGGCGCTGGCGGTGACGTCATTTACTTAAGTTCCAGCACCAGCGGCACAGCCGGCTCTGTTTCCTTTGCAGATGAAGACATCCTTACTTACGATACAGCAACCGGTACATATGCCATGTATTTTGATGGCTCAGACGTAGGACTGAATCGAAATGATGTGGATGCCTTCGCCATTCTCTCAGATGGTACGTTATTGATTAGCGTAAACCGGGACGCAACAATTGGCGGCCTGGCAGTGGATGACGCAGACATTATCCGATTCATCCCCACCAGCCTGGGCAGCAGCACATCGGGCACATTTGAAATGTACTTCGATGGCTCAGATGTAGGGCTGGATAGTGGCAGCGAAGATGTGGATGCTGTAGTAGTGATGGGTGATGGCAGTCTGCTAATCAGTACCGTTGGCTCCAACAGTGTACCGGGGGTATCTGGGCGAGACGAAGACTTGCTCCAGTTTGTGCCCACAAGTCTGGGAGCGAATACAGCCGGTACGTGGTCTATGTACTTTGATGGCTCGGATGTTGGTCTGAGAGACCGCCGCGAGGATGTATGGGGTGCATGGATGGATGCGAATGGTGATCTTTATCTGACCACGCAAGATGTGTTTACTGTTTCGGGTGTCAGCGGTGATGGTGCAGACATCTTTGTTTGCAGTGGCACGTTTGGCAGTAGCACGAGTTGTACGTTCAGTATGTTCTGGGATGGCTCGGCCAATGGTTTTGCTGGTGAGGTAATGGACGCATTTTATATTCAGCGTTAGCGTCTGGTCGGGATAGTTCCCGCTGGTAAAAAAGAGGGTTTCCGCTTGTGGAAACCCTCTTTTGCTTGGTTGGGATGATTGTGGCATTTACCCATTAGGGGGCAGGTTTGTTGTTTTCGCACAAGACAAAGTAGGTGGTATCTTTGGAGTGGTAGATGTATTGTTGGTTGTCTGCGGCCAGGATGACTTTGTAACCGGGTGTGAGAACAGTGAGGTACATCATACCGGGTTGGGGGCAGCCTATGCCGCTATCCGGCCAGGTGACTTCTTCGATGGTAATGACCTGAATGTCTTCGATGTTCAGGTTTTTGCGGTTGGCAAGGTCTTCTTTTAGTGTTTGGATGAATGTTTTCAGGTGTTCGGGAATATTGGGTTTTCCGGGTTCGGGTTGCACGATTAACTCTCCTTGTTCGGGGGGAACCGGGGTTATTTGGGTCAGATCGATGGTGCGTGGTTCGGCCGTTACCAGTTCTGGGGTAGGGGAAACGGCCGTTTCTGTTGTTTCTGCTATAGGTTCTGTTTCAGGTGTATTCTTTGCCATATTTGCTGCTTCCGGCTCCAATGGTGATAATGCACTTCCTGTCCCTGTGGGAGTCCCTTCAGCTTCAGCGGGCACACTCCCACCCGCAGGTGTACACGCCACCATCAATAGTACCAGCAATACTAAAAATAGTAAGCTTTTTTTCATTGTTACCTCCATCCTTCTGTCTGGTTAACAGGCACGTACCGCAAAATAGCTTACGGCCATCCTGTTAATTTAGACGTTTGTTGGTGAAAATTAGTTCCATCATACAAACAAGAGCAATTAATTGACAAAGGAGAATGAGACCCGTAAACTCGCCACTAATGCCAAACCTGTTTTCACGCTTGCGAATAACCCACAAAAACAGCTTACGGCTCATGTTGTTGCCTTACACACTGGGCTTGATTGTTCTGGTTGCCTTTCCTGCTTTCATCTCGTTTGGTCTGGCTTTTTTTCAATATGATGGGTTAACGACGCCGCGCTGGGTTGGATTGCTTAATTTTGTGCTCGTTTATACAGATGAGTTGTTTTTGCTGAGCATTCAGAATTCGCTGGCGTTGGTTATTGTATCTGTTCCGTTGCGAGTTTTAGGCGCGTTCGTAGTAGCCAGGTTGGTGCAGCGAAACGGCCGTTTCCTTTCCTGGTTCCGTGCTGCCATCTTTCTCCCCACCATCATCCCCGCCCCCGCATACGTTATGGCCTGGCTTTGGCTGCTCAACCCCCTTTTTGGTCCCCTCAATCTCCTTTTACGAGCCATCGGTCTCCCTGCCCCCAACTGGCTAGCCGACCCCGTTTGGGCCAAACCCGGCCTTATTCTCATTGCTCTGTGGCAAATCGGTGAAGGATTTCTAATTAACCTCGCCGCCTTACAAGACATGCCCCCAGAAATAGAAAATGCCGCCCGCATAGACGGCGCAAACAGTTTTCAATTCCTCCGCTACATCACATTCCCCATCCTGCTCCCTATCCTATTATTACTCGCCTTCCGCGATGCCATTCTCATTTTCCAAGAATCTTTCACCACCATCTTGCTGGCAACCAATGGTGGACCATATTATGCCACCTATACACTTCCTTTATTCATTTATGAACAAGGATTTGACTTATTATCGTTTGGCACAGCCAGCGCTGCCTTATGGGTACTTTACATGATAACCGGCCTGGTTGTACTATGCTTATATCTGATAGCACGTCAATGGGGAATAGGGACAACAGATGAGACATTTGTTATCTAAAGAACGGTGGATTTTGATTTTACGGTTGGGCACAACGGCCGTTTTCCTCCTCCCCCTATTCTGGATGCTCCTTACGGCACTCCACCCCCCAGGCACACCCCTGCCTCAATCCCTCAACCTGTGGCCAAACACCCCAACACTAAACAACTTCATCCGCATCTGGCAAATCATCCCTATCGGCCGTTTCACCCTCAACTCCCTTCTCGTCAGCACCATTGCCATTCCCCTCACCCTTCTCATCAGCTCATGGGCCGGCTTCAGCATCGCCCATCTCCCACCAACCAGCCAACGCCGCTGGGTACTTCTCTCCCTCGCCTTGCTCATGATACCCGGCATCGCCCTCTGGTTCACCCGCTTCCTCCTCTATCGGCAACTCCATTGGCTCAACACCTATTGGGCACTCATTGTCCCAGCCTGGATGGGAACCACCCCCTTCTACGTGCTCATGTTTTACCGCGCCTTTCGCCGCATTCCCTCTGCCATCTACGATGCGGCTCGCCTGGAAACCTCCCACGCCTTTCAGATTTGGGCTTACATCGCCTTCCCGCTCGCCCGCCCTACCGCTTTGGGTGTCTCCCTGCTCAGCCTCACCTTTTACTGGGGTGATTTTCTTAGCCCACTGCTGTATTTGCGTACAGAATCTCTTTATACCCTACCCATAGCCATCCAGCTTTTACAGCAAATGGCTCCCTCCGACTGGCCATTGTTAATGGCAACGGCCGTTTACACCAGCCTCATCCCCGTTACCCTTTTTCTCCTCACCCAACCCCATTTCGCCCACTTAAATCGGAGGAATCCATGACACAAAAACCCAAACTCATTCCTGGTATCCTAATCCTCCTCTTCCTCATCGCCAGCCTGCTCCTCTACCAACACACACACGGCTACTACATCCACCAGCTCCAAGCCACCCCCATTTTTAGCCCCACCGATTGCACGGCCAACCTCCGCTTTGCTGTCATTGGCGACTACGGAACCAACACCCAGACAGCCGCCGACGTTGCCCGCCTGGTCACAAACTGGCAACCCGACTTCATCGTTACCACAGGCGATAACAACTATCCAAATGGTGCAGCCCAAACCATAGACACCAACATTGGCCAATACTATCACCAATTCATTGGAAATTATCAGGGTCAATACGGCTCCGGAGCAGATGAAAATCGCTTCTTTCCCATACCCGGTAATCACGACTGGCAAACAGGCTCCCTGCAACCCTACCTGGATTACTTCACCCTGCCCGGCAACGAACGATATTATGACATTCGCCGTGGTCCAGTACACATCTTTGCGCTCGATAGCGACTACCGGGAACCAGATGGAAACAAAGCCAATTCTCCTCAGGCACAATGGCTCCAAAATCGTCTGCAAGCATCCACAGCTCCCTGGAAACTTGTCTTCATTCACCACCCGCCCTACTCTTCCGGCCAACATGGTGATACCCGACGAGTTCAATGGCCATATGCCGAATGGGGCGCAACGGCCGTTCTCTCCGGTCACGATCACACCTACGAACGCATCCAGCGAGACAATATCCTCTACTACGTCATCGGCATAAGCGGCCGTGCCATCTACCCCTTCCAACACACCACAAAAGGAAGCCTCATCCGCTACAACGGCGACTACGGCGCAATGCTCATCACCGCTAGCGACACCTGCATCAACTTTTCTTTTTACATTCGCACCGGTCAACTCATAGACAGCTACACCCTTTATGTGCCAGCCACTCCTACCCGGCACGAAAAATTACCTGTTACAAATCAATCACTCTCTCTTCAAGGATACCTATGCGAAACAGATATCTTTTGTCACAACACATCAACTACATTCTATTGCTTTTGCTAACACTGATACTGCTCATTGCCTGCCAGAATAACCAGCCAACCACCATCTCCTTTATGGTCTTTGGCGATCCAGCCGAACGCCAGGCCTATTTAGACCTGGTCACCGCCTTTCAAAATACACACCCCGACATCCGCATCGAAGTCACCCACATCCCGTCGCCACGCGACTATCGCACCCGCCTGGCTACAGAATTCGCTGCCGGTACGCCACCCGATATAACTCTCATGAATTATCGTCGCTATGCCGCCTTTGCCGCCTCCGACTTACTAGAACCACTTGGCCCCTACCTGGCCCAAAGCACACGTATCCAACCCACCGACTTTTATCCCATTACCATTCAGGCTTTCACCTGGCAAGGCACAATCATGTGTATCCCGCAAAACATTTCCAGTCTGGTTGTCTATTACAACCAGGATCTGTTCGACAAAGCCGGATTACCGTACCCATCTGCCGATTGGACATGGGATGATTTTGTAAACACTGCCCTTGTGCTAACACGAGATGATGATGGAGACGGCCGTATTGATCAATATGGCCTTGGTGTTTCCCCCTCCCTCTTTCGCCTGGCTCCCTTCATCTGGCAAAATAACGGCCCACTGGTAGACAACCCTGAACACCCCACCAAACTTACCCTCACCCGCTTCCCCGCACTAGAAGCCTTGCAATGGTTCGTTGACTTGCGTCAGGTACATGGTGTTGTTCCCGACCGGATAGAAGAAGCAGCTCAAGATAGCGAAAGCAGGTTTGTAGCAGGCACAACCGCCATGTACCTCAATAGCCGTCGTGGTACCCCCACCTATCGCCAAATTAAGACATTCCGCTGGGATGTCGCCCCTTTGCCACGCGGAAAACAAGCAGCCGGCATACTCCATAGCGATGCCTACTGCCTTTCCCGCACTGCACCTCACAAAGACGCCGCCTGGACATTCATTGAATTTGCCAACTCACCAGAAGGGCAAGCGATTATTGCCCAAAGCGGCCGTACAGTCCCTTCACTGATTCAGGTGGCTGAATCAGCCGCCTTTCTCGATCCCACTCAACCACCCGCCAATAGTCAGGTATGGTTAGATACTATTCCTACCCTGAAAACAGTACCTGTAATCAGCACATGGGAAGAAATTGAAAAAATTGCCAGCGAGGAAATAGAACGTGCATTTTATGGGGACATAACGGCCGAAACCGCTGCCTCACTTGCTGTTACTCGCACCGAAGAATACTTCTTTATTGGTCAACTCGCTTTCCCCCCATTGTCAGACAACTAACATCAATTTCACCAATTCTTTATGAATCCCTGACAGCAAAAGTTTGACCCAATAAGCAACATTGTATATATTCCCATACCATGAGTAATACCAGGCTAATAGAAGCCTATCTCAAGACTGATCAAGGTCAGGTACGAGACCATAACGAAGACTTCATCAGCTCGTGGGAGCCACTCAACGCTGAAGAAGCAGAAAAAAACGGATGGTTGTACATTGTGGCTGATGGCGTTGGTGGCACAGACGCAGGCGAAGTTGCCAGCCAATTTGCTACCGAACGAACGATTGAAGCGTACCTGAAAAGCGAAGAGCCGAATTTCGGGCAGCGGCTACGTGATGCCATGCAACTGGCTAATGCCGATTTACGTCACCTGGTGGCAGAACGTGCCAAGAAACGTATGGCCACCACAATGGTAGCAGCCGTTATCCATAACCGACTTGTCTATATTGCCAACGTGGGTGATAGTCGGGCTTACTTGTATCGTAATGGAGAAATTCGGCAAATCACCAAAGACCAAAGCCTGGTAGCCAAACTGGTAGAAGAAGGGGTTATTACCGAAGCAGAAGCGGAAGATCACCCCCAAAAAAATGTCATTCTATCCAGTTTGGGCTCAGAAAAGACAGCAAAAATAGACCTGTTTGAGCACGCCCTGGAAGCGGGTGATTTGCTCTTGTTATGCACCGATGGCCTGACGCGCCACGTTAGTGATTCTGAAATTTGTCAGATTTTGCAGGAATTACCACCAGCAGAAGCAACAGACAAATTGGTAGAGTTGGCAAATTTGCGGGGCGGTCAGGATAATATTTCGGTGATATTAGTGCGCTATGTGGCACACCCACAAATTTGGGCTGATTCTGCGGTAAAAACGACTGGATATCGTTCGTTTAACCGGATGGCGCTGTGGGCTTATACATTGTTCCTGGCAATGGTACAGACTGTATTAATTTTTCTGGCCTGGCTTTGGCTACACGGTTAAGGCCATCGGTTTTGTCTGGTTGCCTGGTACCCAAACGCGCGTTTTGTATGCCTGGCGGTTATATTGACTGGGTTGGTGTGGAAACGACAACGGCCGTTTCTCTCCAAATCCAGATTCTTCCACCGCCACCCCACATACGCACAACCTAACAAACTTTATAAATATCCATATTCAAGCCACATGACTGATCAACCAGTCTATGGCAAATTATTTTCGTGTGGCACTACGCCACATATCTAACAACAAACATTATTATTTGCGGAGGTTATATGCCATCAACTTTACGAATCATCCCTCTGGGAGGGCTAGGTGAAATCGGCAAAAACATGATTGCCATTGAATACAAAAACGACATCATCGTCATTGATGCCGGTCTCATGTTCCCGGAAAGCGACATGCTAGGTATCAACGCCATTCTTCCTGACTACAGCTATCTTAAAGACAAGCGTGACAAAGTCCGGGCACTTTTGCTGACACACGGCCACGAAGACCATGTGGGGGCAATCCCCCATTTCCTGGAAGATATCAACGTGCCTGTTTACGGCACCAAACTAACAATTGGCCTGGTCGAAGTCAAATTGCGAGAAGCCAAACTTCTCAAAAACGCGCAATTAAACATTATTCAGTCAGGTGACAAATTCCAGATAGGCCCATTCAAAATTGAACCATTCCATGTGACTCACAGCATTCCCGACTGTGTAGGCTTTGGTATTACCACGCCCGTTGGATTAATCGTTCACACAGGCGACTACAAATTTGACCATACGCCACCATATGGCGAGCCACCTGATTTTGCCAAACTGGCTGAATTTTCCAAACGGGGTGTGCTATGTTTGCTGGCCGACAGCACCAATGCTACTCGCCCTGGCTGGACAAAATCGGAGAAACGGGTAGGTGAAGCATTTGAAGATGTTTTTCGGGAGGCGAAAGGTCGTATTATTGTAGCTACCTTTGCCTCGCTGATTTCACGTGTTCAGCAGGTGGCTGAGATGGCGCAAAAATACGGCCGTAAACTGGCTATTACCGGTCGTTCGATGCGCGACAATACCAAAATGGCTCGTCGGTTAGGCTTTTTGAATATCCCCGATGATTTGCTCATTGACATTGAACAGGTGTCAAATTTGCCCCCCCACAAGGTTGTAGTTATGGCAACTGGTTCGCAAGGGGAGCCAACGGCCGTTATGGGGCGATTGGCACGTGGCCGTCACCATCGGTTACGTGTCCAGGAAGGCGATACGATCGTTTTCTCGGCTTATCCTATTCCCGGCAATGAAGAATCCGTCTATCGCATTATCAATATGCTTTTTCGGCGTGGTGCCAATGTGCTTTATGAAGGCGTCGCCAATGTCCACGTTTCTGGTCATGCCAGCCAGGAAGAAATGAAGTTGATGATCAACCTGGTACGCCCCAAATTCCTGGTGCCAGTACACGGCGAATTACGCCACCTGAAGGAACATGCCCGTCTGGCAATGGATATGGGTATTCCTGAGAAAAATATTGCTGTGGTAGAAAACGGAACGCCGTTGGAGCTTACCCGCCATAGCCTGGAAATCAAGCCGCGTCTTCCCGGTGGTTACGTATTTGTGGATGGCACAGAAGTAGGAGAAGTTGTCTGGTCAGTTATGCGCGAGCGAGAAGAATTGGCTCAAAGTGGCTTCTTTATGGCTCTGGTGGGCCTTAGTAAAAAGGGGAATTTGTCGGGCACGCCAGAATTTGTATCGCGTGGATTTGTGGATATGAAGCGGGCGGACGAGTTGCTAGAGGGAGCAAAAGAAACAATTGCCAATGTGATAAGTATGCACGGCCGTAATCCGGACAAGTTGGAGAAGAAACTGGAGGATGCGCTCAGCCGTTATCTGTATGGAGAAACTGGCAAACGGCCGTTTGTCAAGGTTGTTCTCAAGTAATTTTCCGCCACACAATCGCCAGCATCATCACGGCAATTCCGGAGATGGTGCTGGCGTTTCTGTTTCGGTTGGTGTCATTGTTGGTTCTGGGGTGGGTGTTGGCTCAAATTCAAATTCGGTTGAAATAACTACAAAATTAGTGCGGCCAGGCAAAATTTCTATGTCGCGCCGGTACATTGCCTCCCCTATGCCTACCAAAAGGATGTATTTACCCGCTGGCAGATCGGGGACCACAAAATTTTCGCGCCACACATCATCGAAACGAACTGAAAGATCGTAAGTGCGTTGCAGGCGAACGGCCGTTTCCACATCAACTGGTCGTACCTCCACCGAAGCCCCCGGAATCATACGCCCACGCCTATCCACAAACCGCCCCGCCAACGTACCATGCCCCTCAAATGGCGCCAGCCACAACGCGGGATTCCGCGTATCACCATACGTATTGTTACCCACGCGCACTTCCAGGTGTAAATGAGGCCCACTCACTTCGCCTGAGCTGCCTACCCCGGCCAATAACTGCCCCTGAACCACATAATCCCCAACATCCACAAACAGTTCCAGTGTATGAGCATACAATGTGTACACATCTTGCCCCAGCCATTGCCAATCATGCTTAATAATTACCGTATTGCCATAATAATTCACGCCATTACGCGGGCTTGGCAATGGACCAGCATGAATCACTGTACCGCTACTGGCCGCCAGCACTGGTGTACCAGGCTCGTTGGGGAAATCCAATCCATGGTGAATGCGGTAAGGAGCCAACTCTGGCATGAGTACATCTGTGCCAAAAGGGTACCATTCCAGATAGTAGTTACGACTGCCTGAAGGCAACGGCCGTGCCAACCAGTAATGATCATCCGGATGTAAAGAGAGTGGTACAGGCATTGGCGGGGGGCGAAAACCAACAGGTGTCGCCGGGCCAGCGTTTTTTACCCAGCGAGACTGAATTTCATCCGGCGAGTAAAGCTTACCTTGGGGAATAGGTGTGGGCGTGGGCGGGAGTGTTTGTTGCGGGAGAGGAACTGGGGTAAATGTGGGAAGCGCGTCTCCCCTTACCATTTCCGGGGTTGGGGTGCTGGTGATCAAACGGGGCAAAGTGGCCAGTGGCAATCGGGTGGGCGTGCCCTCTGTAACGGTAGTACATCCAGCCAGTAACAATACCAGCAAGAATCCAAATCGTTTCACCTGCAAAATGGCTCCCTGCAATTACGGCCGTTCCTCTAGTCGTGAAAGTTCATCAGGGGTGTACAATTGCAACATAGCCTCTTCCCAACTTAAACCTGACCGGTTTTCATAATGCCAAAACCGAATCGCGGGGAAATAAAGCCGCCAGTTCGGCTCAGCCGGCACCCATTGCCAGCCATAATCAGCCGCCAATGCTGTAAAATCTACATAATAGCCCGCAGGTATTGTCTCTTTCAATTTGCCCCCATCATCGTAATAGCTGGGATCATCACCAAACCGTGCCCGAAAATCCCAGGGCAAAAGACGAAGTGGCTCGCCCTGGCTACCATCTTGAACGGCCGTTTTCACATAAACCCGCCAGTACGTCTCCTGCCCCACATCTACCCGCACCACCTCCACACGCGGATCCAACGCCAACGCCTCATGTGCCGCCAGATCGAATGCCCGCCCGGCTTTGTGCCAGTTTGGACCATTCAGGCCGGGCAACGGCCGAATCTCCAGCGGCTCAAACATATCATCCAACTGCCCCAGCACATCCCAACCAGCCTCTTGCTGCACCCGTTCGCGCAAAGCCATAAAGGACTGGTCAACATCGTCACTCAGGAAGGGAGCTGGTGCTATCACTGGCAATTCTACCAGTTTCCGTTTTTCGCTTTCGGTGCCCACTGTTTCGGTAAAGAGCGGGGTATCAACGGCCGTATCTACAGGCCGCAAATCAACCAACAAATCCGGCGTCAGCGTAACGGCCGTCCACGATGGTCGAGATAACCCACCAGTTACAACCAATGTCTGCGCAGCCACCCCAAACGCATCCACCCGACCCGCCACCAAAAAACTCTGTTCCCCACGATCATACACATACATCACCGATTGACTATCCGGCGACCAATTTGGATCGTGGCCTCTCTGCCCCAAATTCACCGGCTTGCCCGCCACAGCATAATCCTCTGTCAGCGGAATCGCATTAATAAATGTGAAGGCATCAACATGCTCCTCATAAGCCAAAAACCGCCCATTCGGTGCAAAAACCGGCATATCTTCGTCCACACCAGGAGACGCGGTCAGATTAACAGCGGCTTCATCGGTTACCTCGTCCAACGACAGCAGGTAAATATCCCTGTTGCCATTACGCCAACTGGTAAAGGCAATATGTCGCCCACCCGGCGACCATACTGGCGACATATCCAGTGCCGGGTTTTCCGTCAGGCGAAATGGCCCCTGGCTGGCATCCGCTTTGACAATATAGAGGTCCATATTGCCATCTCGGTATGCCTCATAGACCAGCCATTGGCTATCGGGCGACCAGGCAGGACGGCCGTCATAGCCAATATCTTTTGTCACTCGCCGCAGTTTGCCCGAAGGCAAGTGATAGACATAAATTTCCCAGTTGCCATCTCTACGAGACGTAAATGCCAGGCTTTGCCCATCTGGACTCCAGGCAGGATCACGGTCAGGAGCAGGATCGGCCGTCAGGCGTATCGGTTCGGATTGACCGACGGGTAACAGGTAAATATCTGTGTTGCCCTGCCGATGCCAGGCAAAAGCAAGCGTACCACCGCCCCCTAAAGGATCGGGAGTTGCCCAAGGCGTCAGGCGAATTTCTACTGTTGGTGTTGGTTCAGGTGTTGGTGGGAGTGGGGTTGGGGTAAGGACAATTATTTGGGGGGCGCTGTTGGCGGCCACAAAATCAGGTTGTGGTTGTTGCCAGTCGATGAAACTAATGAGGAAAATGATACCAAGGCTGATAACGGCCGTTGTCAGACGAATATTACGCCGCTTGCGAACAAGTTCTGGTTGGGGAATGTGGGGCACATAAATAGCAGAACGGGGTGGTTTAGGTCGCTTGAGGAAAACCCGCAATCGCGCCCGCCACAACCACCAACGAGAACGTACCTGCTGCCGCCAAATAGCGCGACGGGGAGCTGTTGCCCGCCAAAAACCACGAAGAAGGTTTCGGAAACGGCCGTAAAGCCAACCTCCCCCACGCCTCAGCCACTCAAACAGCCACCCGCCACCCCACATCAACGGTCGCCACACAAGCCACGTCAGCAAACGGCGCCACGCCAGCCCCATCCGCCCCAACAATTGCCATACACGCCGCCAAAATGGAGCAGTCAGCTCCCAAAACCATGTCAGCGGCAACCAAAACGGCATAGAGAGAAAAAACAACGGTCGCCACACAAACCATGTCAGCAAACGACGCCACGCCAGCCCCATCCGCCCCAGTAATCGCCACACACGCAAAATCGGAGTATGCTCCCCCATCCAGCACAAGATTCGCCACAGCCAGCCAGCCGGACGACATATCACCTGCCAGGCACTGTGAGAAAGACGATGCCACCAATACATGACCACTCGGCCTAACCGTCTGATTGCTGTACCCATGTTGGTGTCAGTGTAGCACGTCTATAGACTATGTCAAGTTGGCTGGAGAACAACTCACGTTGTCGCCTGGTTTCCAGTCACACTGTAAGTCCATTCGTAAGAATTTCTCGGTATTATAAAAAGTGTTGAGGACCTAACCATTTATAGAATAATTTTGTGGTCATTCTGGCGGTCTGGACGGAGGGGACTTGCAGTCAAAGGGCTTAACCAGATGCCACATAAAATGAATACATAACTAGGGTCCTCATTTTGCATACAGGAAGGCCATCGGATTTTCGATGGCCTTTTTTGCTGTATCCCGCCTGATTTTTACCTGTTTGTTACATCTTTCTGGCAAAGAAGTGACAAAAATCATAGCCTGACGGTACAATGTGTGTTGTACATTATCAGAGGTTAAGGTGCAGAAGAAGAGGAGAGCTGGATGCAGGTAGTTGTCGTAGGTGTGATTATTTGGTCAGTATGTTCGGCCGTTTTGATTTTGGCTGCGGTTATTCGCTCGTCACAACTTAGTCAACCAGAAGAAACCGGGTATCCCTTTTTTCACAAGTAATCAGCATCTCTTTTAGAATTCGCCTGTTATTTTACAAGGCGGGTTTTGAATTATATTTGTGGCTTCTCTGTCCTTATTCTAGGTATGGCTTGTGACTATTTGTGAAAGTTGTTACAATTTCGGTTTGATTTGCCGAAAGGCCTGGAGGAACTATGTCATTATCAGATCTGCCTGAAAGACAGGGGATGGGAAATCCAACAACCGATAGCTTGCCCCAAAAGATACGGTGGCGGGAATACCTGGAATTGATTGTTGTGTTGTTCAAGCTGCGCATTGTGTTCTTGCTGCTTATGGCCGCAACAGGTGGTGCTTTTTTGGCTGCAGGGGGTTGGCCAGGTCTGGGCAAGATTTTGCTATTGTGGCTGACGGGTGGGATGGCGGCTGCTGGCGCGTCATCGTTGAATCAATATCTGGAACGGCAGTCTGATGGCAAAATGGGACGCACCAAAAAACGGCCGTTAGTCAATGGCACAATTCCTAATCCCGGCTGGATACCCTATATTGGCACTGCCCTCATCCTGCTCCCTTCTCTGGCTGTTTTGCCTTTCAACCCTCCCCTCACCTTTTTCTTGTTACTGGGCGCATTTATTTATGTCTGTATTTATACTATATGGCTCAAACCACGCACGCTGTTAAACATTGTTATTGGGGGGGCGGCTGGCAGTGCGGCTGTTTTGAGTGGTAGTGCTGCCGTGGGCCACTGGAATGATACAGCAGCGGTGATTCTGTCTCTTATTCTTTTCTTGTGGACTCCTTTCCACTTTTGGAGTTTGGCTATCCTCTATCGGGATGATTATGCTCGCACAGATGTACCTATGCTGCCTGTGCACACAACGCCACGTCAGGCCGCCATGTGGGTAATGACTCATACAGTGCCTACCGCTTTGTTTGGGCTAATGCTGGCTATATTACCAGTTTTGGGCTGGGTGTATTTCCTGCCGGTGTTATTCATTACGATCGATCTGGTCTGGCGTAACATTCGCCTAATAGCTGATCCATCACCCAAACATGCACGCGGGCTTTTTATCTCCTCTAATCTGTATTTGCTTGTGTTGCTGGTAGCCATTTGTGTGGGCACAATTACTCAATCTGTGTGGGGATGGTAATGAATGATTGAGGTTGTTTTGTACACCAAAGCTGGCTGTGGATTGTGTGAGGAGGTCAAGGAGTTGCTTAAAGAGCTGGCTTTTTCGTATCCACACCAGTTAAAAGAAGTGGATATTACTCAGGATCCAACTCTGCATCGTAAATATGC
>RFGV01000337.1 GCA_003696605.1 Chloroflexota bacterium
CAACCAACACGCCACCACCGACCAACACACCGCCACCGACCAACACACCGCCACCAACCAATACACCGCCACCAACCAATACACCCGGTCCAGGCGGCACAACCATGCACGTAGGCGATCTGGACGCCAGCAGCGCACCTGCCGGAAATCGGTGGAACGCATCAGTTACCATCACAATCCACGACGAAAACGAAAACCCTGTTGCCAATGCCACTGTAACCGGCACATGGTTCTTGGGCAATCGAATGCGTAGCGATACTTGCATCACAAACAGCAATGGGCAATGCACCATTACCCGCACCATTGCCAACTTTATGACAACTGCCACATTCAGTGTGGACAATGTAACCGGTACGCTCACATATGACGATGGTGGCAACCACGATCCGGATGGAGATAGTAACGGCAAGACAATCACAGTTAATAAACCATAATTAACTACGTCTTGCCATTAGCAGAATCCCCAGATGAGCAAATAACTCATCTGGGGATTTTTGCTATTTTTGAGCAAAATGTACAAGCACTCAGAAAATACAGAGTGACACCAAAGTTTTTCACAAATATCCCAGATTCTTCGCTGCGTAACGCAACTCATCTCTAAATTTGGGATGGGCAATATTGATTAATGCTTCTGCTCGTTGCCGCACTGTTTTGCCATGCAAATAAGCCACGCCATACTCAGTTACCACATAATGTACATCATTACGGGTTGTCACCACACCAGCTCCCTCATATAAAGCAGGCACAATTCGACTGATGGTGTCGTTTTTGGCTGTTGAGAGCAAGGCAATAATAGGCAATCCACCCTTTGAGCGTGCCGCCCCCCGAATAAAATCCACCTGTCCTCCCACACCACTATAAAAGCGAGGTCCTATTGAATCGGCACAAACTTGTCCGGTGAGATCAACCTGCATGGCAGAGTTGATGGCTACCATGTAATCATTGCGGGCAATATTAAATGGGTCGTTGACATAGTCTGTAGGATGCATTTCTATGAGTGGGTTATTATGAATAAACTCATACAAACGTTTTGAACCAAATAAAAATCCGGCAACAATTTTGCCTGGATGGAATGTTTTGCGCGCGCAAGTGATAACGCCACGTTCTACCATATCAATGACCCCATCTGAGAATAGCTCGGTATGAATGCCCAAATCTTTGTGATGGTGCAAGTTTTGTAAAACAGCGTCAGGAATGCTGCCAATGCCCATCTGTAAAGTTGCTCCGTCTGGTATCATTTCGGCGATGAGTTCACCTATCCGCATGTGTTGAGGAGAACTACCACCTTGAGGTGCTTCGGGTAAGGGGTAATCTGTCTCGATGATATGGTGTAAACGGCTGACGTGAATGAAGCTATTTCCCAGTGTGCGGGGCATTTGCCGATTTACTTCGGCAATAACGAGGCGTGCGGCTTCGGCGGCGGGCTTGGTTGTGCCTATCTCTACGCCAAAACTGCAAAATCCATGCTCATCGGGGGGTGAAACGGAAATAAGTGCCACGTCTATGGGTAAACTGCCGTTACGAAAGAGTGCGGGGATTTCGGAAAGGAATATGGGTGTGAAATCTGCCCGTCCTTCATTGACAGCCTGTCGTACGTTTGCACCGATGAACAGGGCGTTGACTCGAAAGTTGTTTTGGTAGGCTGGATCAGCATATGGCGCATCGGAAAAGGTGAGGATATGGGTTAGTTCAACGTTTTTGAGTTCTGGGGCGCGGCGAGTGAGCCCATGTATTAGTTCGATAGGGACGCCTGCTCCGCCTCCAATGTAAACACGGCTGTTGGACTGAATTGCCTGAAGCGCTGAATCTACGTCAGTTATTTTGCGCCGGTAGATGGCTTCCCAGTTCATGGTCATGTAACAGTTCCTTCGTTTAAGATTTTGGTCAGGTCTATTTCAGCGTTGCGTCCCAGGGCGGCGGCCAGGCCTGGGTGTGCCAGTTTGCCCTGATAAACGTTGATACCAGGGAGAAGGGCGGGCTGGTGCTGAAGGGCTTGTGGCCAGCCATGACGGGCGACTGCATGGAGGTAGGGTAAAGCACCGTTGTTGATGGCGTAGCTGGTGGTGCGGGCAACGGCCGCTGTGAGGTTTGGTACGCAGAAGTGTATGATGTTTTCTTCTACGTAAACTGGATCGCGAAGTGTGGTGGGGCGGCTGGTTTCCACACATCCGCCTTCATCAATTGCAAAGTCAATGATGACGGAACCGGGACGCATTTGCTGTACCATTTCCCGGGTGATGAGTATTGGGGCGCGTTGGCCGGGTATGAGTACTGCACCAACGAGTACATCGGCGAATTGAACGGCGCGGCGGAGGTTGTATTGGTTGGAGAACATGGTGGTGATACGGCCGTTAAACTGCTCATCTATCTTCTGCAAACGGCGCGGGTCTTTATCCAACACAGTTACTTCGGCGCCCATGCCCACAAAGGCGCGGGCTGCATTTGTGCCCAGCACGCCCCCACCAACGATGACGACAGCAGCCGCAGGAACGCCAGGAATACCACTAAGCAAAATACCGCGCCCATGCCTGCCGGGAACACCTTGATCGCTACGCAGGTAGTGGCCAGCGATGAGGGGCGCCATGCGGCCTGCTACGATGCTGGCTGGCTGTAATACTGGGCGCATACCGTCGGCTTCTTCGATCATTTCGTAGGCAACGGCCGTTACCCGTTGTGCGACCAATGCTTCCAGTAAATCCGGAGAAGCCACTGGCAAATGAAAAAACGAAAAAATTGTTTGCCCTGGCCGAAAAAGAGCGTGCTCGGCGGCTGTTGGACGCGCCACTTTAGCAACGACATCCGCTCGCCCATAAACTTCTGCGGCCGTGTACACAATGCGTGCCCCAGCTGCCTCATAATCTGCATCTGAAAAGCCGGCACCGACACCAGCATCCTTTTCCACATAAACAGTATGCCCTTCCCGTGTCAGTGCCAACACCCCCGACGGCGTTAATCCTACTCGCCGTTCCAGGTCTCTCACTTCGCGGGGAATCCCAAACTCCATGTGTACATCTCCTTGAAAAAATTAACCAGGCAGGTAAAGGCGTATTACCCATCGGCCGTTTCCTGCCGCAGGTAACTAACAGCCAGCACAAACATCAGCACCACAATAACGGCCGAAACCACACAATATCGACAAAATGCATGAATAACAAACAACTCCAACCCCGTCAGCACCAATGTCACCACCAGCGCAATACCAGTTACACCCAACATCAATTCCGGCATATACTCAGCCACAACATCCAGCCAATCACTCAGCCAGGCCAACAAAAATATAAGCGCGTACCCCAACAGCCCGACCAACGCAACCGGTACTGGCCCAATAGCCGAATAAAGTGCATCTGGTCCACTCACCACACCACAATCATCCCACCCCCCCGTGCCACAGGCAGCCACCAATACCCCATTGTGATACAACAAAAGATAAAACGATACCAGCAAACCAGGCACCGCCAATAATTGAATCAACCGAATTTGCCAGTCGGCAGGTCTGGTCATGAACTACCTCCGGTTAGTGCGGCATCAATCCGCTGCTGAAACATGTTATATGGAAGCGCCCCTTCCAATTTACGGCCGTTTATAAAAAAGGTGGGCGTGGCATTCACCCGCAAGGCAGAGGCCACACGAATATTCTCCCGCACCGTATCTTGATACTTGCCACTTTCTACACACGAGGTAAATGCTGCCATATCCAACCCAATTTCAGAACCAATACGCAGCAATCCATCCCGCTCTGCCCGATCCGGCGCCTCAAACTGGTCAAACAATGCTTCGGCAAATTCAAAATAAGCATCTTGTTCACCGGCACACATGGCCGCCGCCGCCATAGGCAACCGATCGCCACTCAGCGCAAACGGCAGCATGATCCAGTAAACATCCCCACTCTCAATATATTCTGCCTGGAGACGGGGAAAGGTCATTTCATGAAAGTTACGACAATGTGGACAGGCAAAGTCAGAGACTTCAACAATCGTCACTGGCGCATCAGGATTCCCCTTTGCGAAACAGACATTCGGGTTTTCCTGACAATAAGTCTCCAGAGTAAGAATTTCTTTGGGTTGCAGGGCAATAGCCAACAACACACCAAGTACAATCAGGCCAACAACGCCAATGCCGCCTATGAGTAACCAGTTTGGGCCGCGCTCATGGCGTCGCGACCGTGTTCGCGCTGTTTTGCGAACCGACTTTGACATGACTTTCACCTCCAGTTTGTTTGTAAGTGTTGAAAGTAAAGGGTCACGAGTTGAAAACGGCCGTTTCTATTTCTGCCAGCAGGTGCTCCGAATTAATATCTTTTAGCAAATACCGTTTTGCCCCAGCCTGCAAAAACAGCTCCTTCTCCAGATCGTCGGCAAAAGAAGACAGCACAATAACGGCCGTTCCCCTTGCCACCAATCGCCGCACCAACGCCAACGCACCTGCCAAATCACGACTCCCCCGACTCCCCACCCCCAACAATACCACATCCGGCCATCCAGTCAACGGCCAATCCTCTTCCCGCAAACTATCAGCCGTCCATGCTTGCGCCACCCTTGCCGACGACGACAATCGCTGCGCCAACGCCTGCCTCACAGCCGGATGCTCCTCAATAACCAAAAGCCGTACAGGCCGATTCTCTTTTTTACCGGGCATAAACGAAGAACTCTCGTGACCAGAATCCAATTGAAGCGACATAATGCCTACAGTATCC
>RFGV01000338.1 GCA_003696605.1 Chloroflexota bacterium
CTTTGAACGGCTTTATTTCTGCCGGTAATGCTCCAAAATATGCCGATGGGTCCAAACTCAGATACAGCACTTCGGTAACCTTTACTGCATCCAACGGGGAATGGTACGAAAACACCTACGGTTATGACCCCGGGGTGCCTTATGACGTGGAAATTGCCAACAACACAACTGCTTCATTCGGAACGGTTGGTTTTCCGCGGGAAATGCGCGGCAGCCTTACAATTACCCCCGGTTCTACCTTCGAACTCAGCACGGCTGCCGGAGGTGACCTGTTTATTAAGGGTAATATTTACAACAACGGCACATTTAATGCCAAAGGCAGGGAGGTTAAATTCAACGGGACAACAAACCAGGAAATCCATGGCACAATCACCTTTGATTATATGCGGATTGAGAACAGTGCCGGAGTAACGATTAACAGTGCCGCAGATGTTACGGTAACCAAACGCATCAGTATTACCAGCGGTACGCTGAATACCAATAATAACTTAACCCTGGAAGATGGTGCTGCATTGATGCACGGGGCTGGCACACCCGATGGCGGTGGCAATGTCAGTGGAAATGTGAAAATCAAACGTGCTGGAAGCAGCAATAGCATCGTGTTCAACTTATGGGGTAGCCCGGTTCAGAATGCACCGGTTTCCATACTTGGCAGCAATGTATTTTATTATGATGAAACCCTGAATAATGCCGATTACCGTGACGACTGGGTGCCTGCATCAGGGACATTGGTGGTTGGTAAAGGTTATGCGGCATCAGGGGCTGGTACTGTTACTTTTAACGGTGTGGTTAATGATGGCAATTTCAATATTCCGATAACCAGCACAGGAAGTGGTGCTGAAGATGGGTGGAACCTGATTGCCAATCCATACCCCAGTGCCGTGGATGCCGATCAATTCATCAGTGCCAATTCAGGAAAATTAGTTGGCGGTGCGCTCTATTTCTGGGATGACCCCGGCTCCGGTCAAAATAATTTCACTACAGCCGATTATGCCACCTATAACATACTGGGTGGAGTTGCCGGTGGTGGCGGGAATACCCCCAATGGATTCATCGGTTCGGGTCAAAGCTTCTTTATTAAATCCGCAAACCCTTCAACCACGGTATCCTTTAATAATACCATGCGTTCGGATAACAACAGCCAGTTCTTCAGACAGGGTAA
>RFGV01000339.1 GCA_003696605.1 Chloroflexota bacterium
CTGTTTGGCTGTGTTTACGAATATTTTAGCTGGACGGGCATGGAGTCCAGTTGGGTTTTGGATAACGATGTCAAATTGTTTCATTTATACATGCCCTCTTTTTATCACCTGACAACTGTGCATGATGATTTTTAGATTTCTTCTGTTCGTTCTTTGCCCAACTGTGACAGGATGAAGGCTGGATCTGTGGTATGAATAAGCTGATTGGTAATTTCTTCGTCTTCAATTACTTCGGCCAGATTGGCCAACACGCCCACATGTTCATCGGAGAAGGCGGCAATGCCAATTACAAGATATGCTTTTTCACCATCTTCCCATTCTACGCCCTGAGGGATTTGTAACACAGAAATACCGGTTTGGTGGATGTCTGTTCGATTGTCGTATTGGCCGTGGGGAATGGCGACGCCGTTGCCCAGGTAGGTGGACATGGTTTCTTCGCGGGCAAGCATGCCGTCTATGTATGTGGGTTCGACACAACCGCTTTTTACGAGTAGTTGACCTGCCTGGCGAATGGCATCGGTTTTGGAAACGGCCGTTGCGCCCACTTTAATTCGGTCTAACGCTAAAATAGGCATCTTCTCACCCCACTGTATCCACAATTTCGCCATTGGTAATAAATGCATTCACAACACGATCAAAAGCAGGATCGTTCAAAAATTGAGTAAACGTCACGACCACAGCATTTGGGGCTTTACGCCGAACAACCTTAGCCAGCCCTTTGTGCACAATGACCACTTGTGCATTTTCTGGAATTGCCCGAGCTGGTTTATGTACAACTGTTACACCCGAAACATTTGCTTTTTTCAGCTTCTTCTTGAGCGCATTGACACTCATCAAACTTGATCCCATACCTGCTTCACAGGCCAGGATAATTGTTTTTACTTCAGAAGCTGCGATGGATTGGGACATAAATTCCTCCTAAATAGATTGGTTTGGGAATTGAGCGATTGAGCAGGTTATCTTTGTATTGCTCAATCACTCAATTCCATCAGCCTAAAAACTGTTGCAAACTATGCCAATCCTGGCACACCTGCAGCTTCCGCTTCCATCTCTTCCACTTCTTCTGTTTCCCTTACGGGTCGCACGCGCAAAATAAATGTTCCTACGACAAAAGAAACGGCTGCTCCGATGGCCACACCGGCCAGAACGGGAAAGTGTTGTCCGCGGGGAATAACAGCCAGATAGGCAAAGATAGAGCCTGGCGATGGGGTGGCTACCAAACCTGCATTGAGAATGGTGAACCACAGGTCAGCAGCAAACCCGCCAGCGATCATGGAGACGATCATGATGGGATGTGCCAACACATAGGGGAAATAGATCTCGTGAATTCCACCCAAAAAGTGTATAATCATTGCGCCCGGTGCTGACTCCTTCAAAAGCCCCTTACCCGCAACGTAATAGGCAAGTAGAAGGCCAAGCCCGGGCCCTGGATTTGTTTCCAGCAAGAAGTGAATGGCTCGCCCTGTTTCTTCTGCTGCGGCTACACCCAAAGGCGCCAAAACTCCGTGATTGATAGCATTATTCAGAAACAGAACCTTTGCTGGCTCGATGACGATGGCTGCCAATGGCAATAACCGGGCTGATACCAGTGTGTCCACTAATGAACCGGCAACTGTACTTACTCCGTTAACGGCCGGCCCAATAACAACATTGGCCACAAGCACAAGAATGACCGCGAGAATACCGGCGGAGAAGTTGTTGATGAGCATTTCAAAGCCGACAGGAATTTTGTCTTCCAAGGCTTCATCCACTTTCTTCATGATCCAGCCGCCGAGTGGTCCCATGATCATGCCGCCCAGGAACATGGGGATGTCTGCGCCGACGATGACACCCATAGTAGCGGTTGCGCCGACAACACCGCCACGAACGCCATGTACCATTTTGCCGCCTGTGTAACCAATCAGGATGGGAAGCAAGTACAGAATCATTGGTCCGACAAGCGCGCTAAATTTTTCGTTGGGAATCCACCCTGTTGGAATAAACAGGGCTGTAATCAAGCCCCAGGCAATAAATGCGCCGATGTTGGGAATGATCATTCCTGCCAGGAAACCACCGAATTGTTGAAACCTTTCTCTCATTTTCCGTTCTCCTTTTTCTTTTAGAACTGAGTTTCTGCGGGTTGGCCGCAGAAGATTGATATAATTTGAGGTTTTGGAGGACCTCTTCCTCTTGTTTACCAGTAACGGTCGGCACGTTACTGTGTAAGCCTGATTTGGGTGGTGTTTATGCCAGCCATTGGATGATGGTTTCTATGTCTTCTGGTAGCAGGAGTGGGTGTACCTGGATGACTTTTTGGGTGTCTTCGATGTTTGTGGAGAGGGGGACGGTGGTGATGATGAGTTCTGCCTGGTCAATTGTGGCTGGTGTTAGTTGTCGCAAGGAGACGACTTTGAAGGTTTTTAGTCGTGGGAATCTGGCTTTGAGGCGGGCGACCAGGAGTTGGGCAGTGGCCATGCCGCTGGGGCAAACGACGAGGACTTCTTGTATCTGGTTGGGACGTTTGCGGATATAGGCAGCGCGCAGGAGTAGGGCGAGGTGATTGGTTTCGCTTTGGGTAAGGGTTACGGCCGTTTTTTGGGCTACTTTTGTTGCTAAATCTCGTGCCAGGTTGTGTTCAAATATATATTTTTCGGAAAGAACTGCTGCTGGTTCTGGTTCGGGCAACCAGAGATTAAATCGGTGTCGCAGGCAAGTAGGTACAAGGTAGGTAATCAAACCGTCGCGTAGTGTGGCGTCGTCGCTTAATTCGGGCAAGTTGTAGGCCTGGCTAATATATTGCATCAGGTCTTCGACCAGACTGGCAAATGTGGTGTCAATCTCCAGATCACCAGGCCAGCGTTCATTTCGGGGAGCGCTTAGCAAGTGCATGGCGATAGCAGCGATTTCTGCGTTGGGCCATGGGGTATGATGATGCCAGTTGAGGCGGTTGGCTATTTGTTGGGCCACAGGCCAGACGGAAAGGGTTTGGAGCCAGTTGATGGTGGGTTTGTCTATGTTGAGAAAATGGCCGTGTTGTATCCGGTTTGCCTGGATGGCAAAGGTTAATGCCAGGAATAAAACAGCATCATCGGTAAAACGGCCGTTTAACTGGGCTTCGGCAAAAGCAACCTGACTAAAAGTACGGGCTGTATCATATTGGTGAATAATCTGACTGGCTTTCTGTACCAAAGGCAAAAAACTTGTTTCCGTATTTAGTGAAAAAGAAAGGCCCTGGGTGTGTGTCATTTGGGTTAACGGCCGTTCCAGCGGCGTCTCTCCCCACAACCAGGCTGCCAACGCCTCTCGTCGTGCCCGTTCTGTTCCCTCAATCCACACCCCGTAATTCGGCCGTCTTTTCAAAACAAGAAAATGCTGCGCCAGCCAGGGCGAAAGCCCATCCAGATCCTTCAAAATAGTTGTTCGCGAAACCTGAGCCAATTGTTGCAATTGCAGCAAAATAAAAGGAGAATCTGTCGCCAGCAAAACGAGAGCCAAAAGTTGCTGCCTTTGCTCTATCGACAAAATTAATTGAAACCGGCTTTGTGCTGCCAATTCTTCAACAAGCGCATTACATTGGGCTGGCGACCCCTTCAAAACCACCCCCACTCCCGGCGTAACAACAAGGCGAACATTTCTGCGAGCCAACCACTGTTCCAACCCCTTCAAGCCATAAGTAACCTGACGTGGCGTCAGATGCAACCTGGCCGCCATTTCCGCAGTAGGCAGTGGTTTATTAGCATTAAGCAAAATATATAACAAATCCCGCTGACGGGTGGTTAAGGTTCTCATCATGTCCAATAATGGGTAAACAGGGGAAGGATTTTCATCCTCTTCTCATTCATCAACGTTTGTAATTATAAAACGAAAATATCCAGCCCGAATGATTGATTGTTGTCATTTTCAAAGCATCCATTCTGACAAAAGTTGACGATTTCAGACCAAACAAATGACAGTAAAATAAAATGATACCAAACGATCTCACAAAATCGCCGCGCCCGTCCCCCTTGATGAAATGCCCCTTCAAACGTAATGCCTGGCTCGACTATTAACTTTACTTGTAAGATAAAAGCTATAAGCTATTATTGTGATTTACGGAAGAGGCTCAATGCTTTGTTAAACAAATTTATACAGGTATACAGTCCCATCAGTTCATCGTGGTGACTTTAGCCGCACCCCCACTGAAGGATCATTGCGAGTTTACCCGTTAAAGAACCAATTTAACAAAGCACTTAATTACAAATTTGATTCCAACAAAAGAAAAACAAATGTTGTCGTTTTCTTTGCTTGGGCAAGCTCAACTATTTCAAGATGAGATTCCTGTCAAGCAATTTCGTAGCCGCAAGGAATTAGCCCTCCTGTTTTATCTGGCACATACAGGACAGGAATATTCCCGCGAACAAATAGCCGAACTTCTTTGGGAAGCCAAATCTACCAGCCGTGCATTAAGCAACTTGCGTACCATCATCGCCCGCATACGCAAAAAACTGGGAGATGTTTTTCTCACTACTCGCTATACAATCGCATTACGCCCAGAACATTGCCAACAAGTTGATTCGGCTATCCTCTGGCAAACAATAACCAACATTGACCACATTGATTCTCCCGAAAAAGCACACATCCTACAAAAAACACTCGAAAGCTATCAAGGCGACTTCCTGGCCAATTTTTCTGTAAACGATGCCCCACTTTATGAAGCATGGATAACCACCACACGAGAACAAATTCGCCGCCAGACTGTTAGTGCCTACGAAAAACTGGTTCATTACACACTGACAAATGGCGATTCGGATAAAGCAGTTGCCCTCTTGCACCGTTGGCTGGAAATAGATGAGATGGACGAAGTAGCTCACACCCTGCTCATCCGTTTGTTCATAGAGCAAGGAGACGAACAGAAGGCGTTGGCTCAGTACAGTTACCTTGTTAGGCTATTGCGAGCCAATTTGGATGTTGCGCCTGCTGCAGATTTGACCAAATTAATAGAAGGTATACAGTCGAAACCAGCACAACCCTCACCTTTGCACTCTGTTTCCACAGTGCAGCACAATTTACCGTCAGTCTATGATCAATTTTTTGGTCGCAACGCTGTCCAGCAAAAAATACACGCATGTCTTGATCAACCCTGGTGTCGATTGGTAACAATTACCGGACAGGGAGGCGCTGGTAAAACGCGGCTGGCTATTATGCTTGCTCGCCAGCGGTTGGAGCAGTATCGGGATGGTGTGTGGTTTATTGAACTGGAAGAAATCAGCCCGGATGATGATGAGCTGGATGAAACAATTGCTGTAGAAATTGCTACTGTACTAGGGTTGCGCCTGACTGGAAAGGGGACTCCTGTGCAACAGTTGCTTAATTACCTGAAGCATGCACAAATGTTGCTGGTTTTGGATAATTTTGAGCATGTGCTGGCGGGTAAACGAATTGTTCTGGAGATTGTGAACCATTGTGAAGAGGTACAGTTGATTGTCACTTCACGGGAGCCCTTGCATATTCGTGCAGAATGGGTGATTTCCTTGACTGGTTTGAGTTACCCAGGAAGTGATGTGGATGAAGCATCTTCTGAGTCAGTCGATTTGTTTCTGGCCAGGCGGGCACAGATGCAATGGGTAGAGGTTTCGCCTGATGAATTGATGGCTATTCGCAAGATTTGTCGTATGGTGGAAGGATTGCCGTTGGCAATAGAGCTGGCTGCTGCCCTTACTAGCCGTTTTACATGTCGCAAGATAGCAGATAGCCTGGAAGATAGCTTTGAGATGTTGGCCACGTCATTTCACGATGTTCCCCAGCGGCATCGTAGTTTGTATATGGTATTCAGGATGTCGTGGCAGGCGTTGTCGCCAGCCTTGAAGCAGGTTTTGGCGCAGTTGTCGGTCTTTCATGGGGGATTTACGGCCGTTGCTGCCCAAGAAATTGTTGGTGCTAACGACGAACACCTCATTGCCCTGCGCGAAAAATCATTATTGTTATATGATCAGACATCTAATCGATACACCCTCCATCCAGTTATTCGTGCCTATGCAGCCGAAAAAAGAGACCCGGCAGATCCGACACCACAAAAACACACCCATTACTACCTTACCCTGTTATCCCAATACACCGAACCACTGCAAAAAGACAAGATACAGGATGTAATGAAGATTCTCGAACCAGAGATCAATAATATCCGTCGCGCCTGGCAAAGAGGCTTAAATCAACATTATTCCCAATTACTTTATGACGCACTTGTTTCACTTTCAACTTATTATCAATTACGAGGATTGGCACGTGAAGGAGAGGCCGTCATGCGCGCCACAATGCACACGGCCAAGACATGGGGAGATACGGGTATTCCTTTAGCCACACGTGCCGGGCTGGAGCGAGTACGATTTCAAAATCGGCTGGGACAGTACCGACCGGCGATACAAACAATCAAAGAAACAGTGAAACTGGCTGCTCAGTGTGCCGATCAGTGGGCAGAGGGAATGGCTCATGTATGGTGGGGAGAATCGCTGTGGAAGCTTGGGGAATATGTACAGGCTAAAGAAAAGCTTCATCATGCGCTTGCTATTGCCGAAAAAATTGACGATGCACTTATTGCTGGCTGGAGTCATCACCAATTAGGGATTATTCATGATATTCAAAGCCGTTATGATCAGGCATTAGAGCACCTGAAAAAAGCACGTGCAATATGGGAATCGCTGAACAATATTAATAACTTAAGTGTCACCCTGAACAGTTTAGGGATTGTCCATAATCATTTGGATGATTTATCAGCCGCCAAACGGGAATTGGAACAGGCTTTGGCACTTTGCAATCAAACCAACAATAGTCATTTGCAATCATTTTTGTTAAATAGCCTGAGTATTATTGCCACTGAACAAGGAGACTATCTGGGGGCACAATATTATTTGCAGCTTGGCATTGAATTGGCTTCTACCATTGGCAATCGGGAAGGCGTGGGGCATCTGTATACCAATCTTGGCCGAAATTATCGGTTGCTTGGTGAATTTGATTTGTCAATAGCCAGTTTGGAAAAGGGATTACAAATAGCCCGGACATTAGAAAATCAATCCTTGATAGGGGTTGTGTTGCTTAATTTAGGGAATACCAAAAAGGACCAGGGAGAGACAGAGCCGGCCATTACTTTTTACAACCAGGCTTTGACTATTGCTCAGAAGAACGATTTGCCAAGTCTTGAGTGTCATGTGTTGGTCGAAATGGCTGAACTTTTGAGCAACAAGAATGCAAAACAGGCACAAGATTACAGTTCAAAAGCGGTGACATTGGCAAAGTCTATCCAAAGTCCTGGCTTGCTTAAGCGTGCCCAAGCCCTCAGTAATGTTTTGCACACATCAAAGCGTGAGTAAGATGTTGTCTTCTCTGTTTGTTTGAGTGTGCTTTGTTCAGTTTATAATCAGGATCCATGGTCATTCAAACTAAAAAGACCAGGCGCTTATACGGACGCCTGGTCTTTTTTAGAAAAGGTGGGGGCTTAACTGTTGAATAGTTCGGTTTTACGGGATGACAATTGTCCAATTGCCAGCCGTGATACACTTAACCACCACAGTGGCCAGCCGCCCAGTCGCATGAGAAAGAGATGATGGGGTTTAGAGCGATGAGTAAGGGTACAATAAAAGCGACAGTAAGGGTTTTCCAGTGATTAATATGTTTCATGATTAGCCTCCTGATGGTGTGATTTGGGGCGGCTCCCTGTGAGCCGCGCTGTTGACCACACGATAGGAAACCCGCGCACCCATAACGCACCCAGGGGAATGGGGAATTGGGAATGGTAAATGGTGAATTGCGAATCGAGATGTTAGGGCCGCTGCGGGTGACGGTTGGCGGCGAAACGGCCGTTTTCCGCACCGACGCCCAACGGGTATTACTGGCCTACCTGGCCGCCCATCAAGGCCAACCCC
>RFGV01000340.1 GCA_003696605.1 Chloroflexota bacterium
CCCCAACCCCACTCATCAGCACATACGTGGTACTGGATGCCCCCAACGATGCGGGCATCCAGATTTTGCATACCTACACCTACGGCGAGATTGCAATCACACTCGCCGTCTTGCTGTTGGTCGTTGCGGTGCTGCTGGTGGCGGTGATGCTCTATTTCGAGACCAGATTACCATGACCGCTGATTTTTCCGCCCTGTATGCCGCCGCCGGTGTGACCGTGATGCTCACCGTCCTGGCACCGCTGTTTATGGCGCTCATCATGCGCATCGTGCGGATTACGTGGGGCATCATCTGGAGCAACCGGAGGGTGACGGATGAGTGAGTTCGAGATGCTCCAACGCTCACTGGTCTATGTCTTTGGCCCGTGGATGCCGCTCTTTTTCGGCTCCATGATTGGCTGGAGCGTCATGGGGTCACTGGTGCTTATGTTTGTACGTCTATCCCGCTGGTTTACAGATAATCGTCACTAACCAGCGCGTAGAGCATTCCACGAGAAAGGAGGTGATAAAAATGCTGTCGATTGACCTGGCATCGTATTTGCCGCAAATTTGGGACACCGCGTCTCAGATTATCAACGGGCTTTTCGGTGTGTACACCGTGCCCATCGGTCTGGCCCTCGGCCTCGGCGTCCTGGGCATGATTGTCGCCGCGTTCAAGGGCGTTGTTCGCATGTAGCCGCCACACAGGGGAGGGGGCCGCGTGCTCCCTCCCGTTTTCCCCAATGATGAAAAGATTTTTTCCTCTTGCTACATTCGTGCTGATAATGATTCTCCTGTTGGTGCAGCAGCAGGGGGTTAGCGCGCAGACCAGTTATCCAGAGGCCATTGCCTGCTACCACTTCGAGCAGTCTGGTGAGGACACATGCGGAAATTATGATATCAGCGCCCCTCCGGCTTATGGGTACGACCCTGCCCGCGGCTGGTTTGCGCGCGGGAATAACTGGTGGGGCGTTCATAACAGCGTTGTAAACGGATTGCCACGGAACTGGTCGTTTTCAGCCTGGTTGTTGTTTGATGCTGGTGCTAACGACACATTCGACGAGTTCATTGCCATTGGCTGGAATAATTGGACGCAAGTGGCCACTGTTCAAGATAACAACGGCCATGCGCTAATCATAGACCAGGATGTTGGGCCGTTATATGGGTGGCATCACGTGGCAGGGGTAATTGATGCAGACAATGGCGTCATTACAGCATATTTGGACGGTGTGCACATTGGTGACAAAGTGTTTGGTGGTGCATTGGGTACGTTAGACAATGTTACGACGCCGAGCGTGTACTCTCCTGCATTACTGGGAGACGAACGCGGTATGGACGATATAGTTTTCTGGGGCGGTATGCTGACGCCGGAACAGGTTGCGGTGCTGGCGCAGACAACGCCGCCTGACGGCCTGCGCTACGAGAGCGGAGACAACGGTCTCATTGGTAATTACAACCTCTCTCCCGCGTCTCTAATGCTCCCAAACGGGGAATACAATGCCATCGCAAACGGCGGCAATGCGGCATACTGGGATGGACAACATGCGTATGCTGGCGATGTGGCGGATATCCAGGTGGCGTACACGACTCTGAGGGTGCCCGATGATGTCCTAACCGATACGTTCTCGCTGTCGATTTGGATATCCCCAACGGTTATGGAGCACGATGGTGGAATAGTCGCACTGTTAGGCAATGGTGATATTCGTATTGACAATGCGCAAAATAACAATCCGGACATCACCACTATTGGCATTGGCCGCTCCTGGGGCATCGTTGGAGGCGTAAGCATCTCCACCGGGGGATGGCACAATATCACCTATGTTCAGACGGGGATAACCGGTACCCTATGGGTAGACGGCGCCGCCGTGTACACAGATACGCAAATGAGCACATTGTCGGGGCCTTACATGCTGTTTTTCCATGACGGTGGTCCGTATTCGTTCCGCTCGTACAACGGCTGGGCGCACGACATCCGCCTTTGGAACCGCCCCCTCTCTGACGAGGAGGTCGCCTGGTGGTATGCGCACCCCAATGGCACACCGCCCGTGGCCTCTTGCCCCGGATACAGCCTGTCTCAGCATGTTGTCACCGGCATCGTATATGCCGATACTGACAATGGCGGACCAGATGCAGACCACCCAGGCCTGATACCGCCGCCTGGTGTCACCCTGGAGGCTGGCAACCTGTACGCTATCGAGGTCTCCCAGCCGTGGCAGGACAATGGCGTCGATTCGTACGCCATGGATTGGAAATTGCCAAATGCGTCAATCTGGCATCCCGTGGACGAGACATTTCCCGGCGTGCGCTGCATTGAGCAACTCACAGACGGGGGTGCTCGCATTTACATGTACTGGACGAGCGACATCCAGGTGCGGGCACATGATACGGATGGGGATTGGAGCAATAACAGCGGGACGTTGATATATGACTTGTACGGTGCACAGCACACGGATACCAGCGGGTCATGTGCTGCTAAATACACCGTCGCTGATTTTTACGTGTCAGATTTCATACCGGCGTACGATTCCGACGGTGATACCGTCCCCCCGCCGTCATTTACCGGCCTGGTTGATGGGGAGGCCTACAAACTGGAATGGGCCGGGACATATTGGTCTGATAACGGATACCCCAATACGTTTGTCGAGATATCGCTCGATGGAGGGCAAACGTGGACATTGATGACGGATACCCCAGGCGTATGTTATGCCCCAGACCCTGGCAGCGCAAATGGGTGGGCGCTGTATTTCGTTGCGCAATCCGGGTGGGACATGCGCATTCGGGTACATGATATTGATGGCGATTGGACCAACAACACCGGGTCGGTGTTTTACAATCTGTACCTGTCCACATATCACGGCAGCAGTGGCTCATGTCCGTATGAGCGTGGTCAATTCCTGGAAACCGCAGCGCTGGATGCCAACGATACATACGGTGTGGTGTTGCCAACAGACGGAGTGTTTCTGCCGGGACAGGTATATGCCATCGAGGGACAATCCGGCAACTGGATAGACCAGGACGGTACAACACATTACGATTATGCGCTCAGTACCGATGGAACGCTCTGGTATGCCGCCGACCAGCACCCAGCCATTTTGTGCAGCGAGGTCGTCACTGGCACGCAGTACACCCGTGCATTTTTCCGCGCCCCGGAAAACGGGAGCGTCGAGCATTTGATTGCACGCGTAAATGCGGATGCCTGGGGTGCCAACAGTGGCGGCATGGGTATCGCATTGTATGGTGCCGACATTGCCCCAGGTGCGGTCTCGTGCGATGACAACTATATCGGCATCCTGGACCGCATTGATGCCGGTGTTGTACCAATCACGCCAACATTACACGATGATGTCGTTGGCGTGCTGGCCGGATACACATACCGGCTGGAGACCATCGGGGACGCGTTTGTCAATTTCCCGAATGACACCGAGCACGCAACGATTGAGGTCTCGACCGATGGCGTGTCATTTGTGCCGCTCGCCGATTTCGCTGATTGCATTGTCACGCTCACGGATGGCAGCCAGCGCGCGTATTTCACCGCACAAACCAACGGGCTGTACATCCGCATCCATGACCCAGACATGATGGTCAACAATAACGCATACCGTAATGGCATACCAATGCGTTGGGAGTTGTACGGCACATCCCGCACAGACGGCAACGGAGGAGAATTCCCGCCAACGCCTCCCCAGACATGGGAGGAGACATCAATCTGCGCCACTGTCTGCACACGTCCAGAGCACACGGTCGTCACGGCCCTCAATATCCCCGTGCCGGACGTGGGTGGCTGGCTGGAATATGGCCGTTGCAGGCTGCAAAAATTCGTTGCGGTCTGTCCATATCATCTCAACGCATTTGACAATGCCACAAGCGCGTTAGCGCAGCGTGAACCATTCCACATGATTGGGCAATTCCGCGATGTACTCGACAACATCCAGGCGCAAATCAACGCATATGATTGGGGACCTGCCGAGGCGGGCGGATACGGACAGCGGGAACCATCCGACTGGCTCCCCTCCCTCACTCCGGACAACCCCCTCATGGGGGGGCAAATTGACCTGATGCCGGACACGTATGAGTCATACAATGCGATGTGTCAATCGTCTCTGGTGGACGTTGTCGGCGACAGGTTATCCAGCGGAATGTGTTTCGGCTTCGACATCGCCGACAAAATCGGGTTGGTACCCGGGTATCAGTTGATTGTCAACCTGTCAATGTTGGGTGTTCTGGGAGCATATATCTATGCGCGCATCAACGCTCTTGACCGCTAGTTTGCTGATTGTCATCCTGCTGGCCCCCCAATGGGGAGCACAGGCCGCCGACATGTATCCCCCCACTGTGAGCGATGCGCCCCAGGGGCTGCAGGATGCCGTTTTGGCGCTGGTTGCAGACCCCAATGCCCTCCCGGCCTACAATTGCGCGCATTATGTCATTACGTCATACACATTGCGCGAGGTCGGGATATACAACGTCTCGCTCACCGGGTTGACATCCCAGGCCGACCCAAACACGTGGTCTGTGTTTGACGGCGTGTCGCTGTGTGAGACGCGCATCGTTGAGGTAACGGTATACAGCGATGGCACCTGGCACGCGTCATCACTGCCAAATAATTATCTGATTGACCCTGGCGGTGGAAATGGCGACTCGTCCCCGCGGGTGTATTTCCCGTGGGCGGCGGGATACGCCGCCTACTATGGCACGCTGGGCGTCCACGGTGAGGGCGATTTTGGTCTCACGGGATGGTATGCCGTCGACTGGGTTGGCGGCGACGAATATGGTGAACAGAACAGTTACGATGGTCTGATTTTCGCCAGCCAGACGGCGGTCATTGATTACGTGTGCCGTGATGGTACCAGCCTGGCAATTCGAGCCGGTGATTTCCTGTACGCGCATCTCAACCCTGCATTGCCCCTCGACATTGGTGACACAATCTACCGCGGCCAGCCCATTGGCACAGTTGTGCGCGGTAGTTTTAGCGACAATTGCGGACATGCCGTCCAGGCAGATAATCATTATCACGTGCACTGGATGTTCCACCCGGACGGCAATCGGATGATTGTCGAAGACTGGGTATTGGACATCCAGACGCAAAATTGGACGTCAATGGTGACAGGCGAAACCGTCGGCCCCGGCTCGTGGATTGTCTCATCGTGGGGCACCACCGGTTACGGCAGCGGCGAGGGCGGCGGGGAAACGACGACATACGAACCCGCCCCCGTGGGCAGCGGTCAATCGCTCTGGGACCCCATCGTCAACGCATCCCTCAATGCCCTGGCCGGTGTGATGAGCCTGTTTCCCGCTGGGCGCTCGTGGGGCGTTTTCTCGTCGATGACCCGTAACGCCGCGGTAGCCATCCGAATCGGCTGGATACTCATGCGCTCCCATTTCTCTCTAATCGTGCCGTTCCTGGTCGTTTCAACAATCATGCTCACAGAGACGATTATTTTGGCGTTTCGGCTGGTGCGCATCATCATCCGCATCATTGCCCTGGTCAAATCGCTAATTCCGGTGGTGGGCTGATGAAACTGCGGCACATTGCGTACCGATTGCGAGCAAAATTTATTCTGGCGGAGCCGGGTACAAACCCCCTCGACGACCCCGAAATGCTGGAGCAAATCGAGCAGCGGAGCGGAGCCGGTAAAATCATCATCCCGCTGGCTGTGCTCTGGATTGCTGGAGTCTTCTGCTGGGGGGGAACGATGGCCGCCCGGCCTGCCC
>RFGV01000341.1 GCA_003696605.1 Chloroflexota bacterium
AAACAATCATCCCCGAGAATCCTGAAGATATCATTTATACCATCACCATTTGGTGAAAATGCTGTTGGGATGAACAAATTGGAGCAAGGCTGGACGATGACCACTGCGCAGGCTGTGTCTGTGCAGTTTCCGTTGCTCGCTTCAACACAATACGTCACCGTTTCAGATGGAACAGCTATGGTTTGCTGGCAATCATTACAGGTTAATCCGTCATCAGGCCACCATAGATAGGATGTGCCACCCGTAGCGCTTAAGGTAATGCTGCTGCCGCTTGTGATCATGGCAGAATCCGGAACAATCATCGCCTGTGGCTTTACTGTCACTTCCACGGTGAATGAATCCACTGCGATGCCACAGCTATTTGAAACGGCTGCACTGTAAGTGGTCGTGGTTGACGGGGCAACCGAGATAGTGCCAACCGTGTCACCCGTTGACCAGAACACACTTCCGGAGCCAACGGCTGATAATTCAGCTATATCTCCCTCACATATGGGTGAAGTTCCGGAAATATTCACCTGAGGGCTCTGGTTTACCGTGATAAAGACCGTATCACTATCTCCACAATTTCCACTGATGGTGTACGTGACCATATGCACACCAGGCCCGGCAACCCGCGGGTCAAACAGTCCGGCAACATTCGCTACAATGCCATTCCCCGACCACATACCCCCTGGGGAAGCAGCCGTTAACATCACGGCCGTATCGCCTGTGCAAAAGGGTCCTGCAGGGGTTATTGACGCATCTGACACGGTATCGATGGTAATTTGCAACGATTGCGTATCAGCACAACTGCCATTGCCAACAGCATAAGTTACGGTGAACACACCTGCACCGCTGGCAGGCAAATCGATCTCACCGGTGGCATTGTCGATTACTCCATTGTTATCCATAGTAAATACACCCCCCGGTGTACCGGCAATTTGAGCAACAGGATTGGTATCATTCAAACAAAACTCTGTAGCCGGATAGGTAAACGAGGCATCAACACTATTGAAAACATCGATGGTAATGGTATCGCTATCCCCGCACACACCGCTTATCGTATAAATGATAGTATGCGACCCCTGCCCCGCTGCAGATGGGTCAAAGGTGCCATTATTGGCATCTGTGATACCGTTGCCCTGCCAGACACCTCCCGGATCTGCAGCAGTCAGGTTTATGGCAGGCTCATTAACGCAAAATGGACCTGCCGGAGTAATGGTTGCATCATAGCCGGGAATAATCCGGATGGCAAATTGCTGGGTATCCGCGCATTGGCCAGAAGTCGCATAAATAACTGTATAATTACCGGCTCCGGTGGCATCGAGGTCGATTTGCCCGGTGGTTGCATTTATACTGCCCGCAGGAAGGATGGTAAACACCCCGCCTGAAGTCCCCTGGATAACCGGAACCGGATCCATTGCCAGTACACAGAATATGCTGTCGGAATAACTGAAACTGGCATCGTCAGCTTGTTGTACTTCAATTACTATGGAATCCGTATCACCACAGGAGCCGCCAATGGTATAGGTAATCAAATGTTGCCCCTGCCCGGCAACCGATGGATCAAAGGTGCCGGTTGTAGCATCCGTAATTCCGTTACCCGTCCATATTCCGCCAGGACTTGCTGCTGTCAGTGTTACCGGGGGGTCATCCGTGCAGAATGGTCCTGCCGGTGTAATCGTAGCGATAAAAAAGGAGTCGATCACTACGGTGACGGAAGAGGTATCCGGACATACTCCTGCAGTAGCGTAGGTTACCGTGAAGGTACCCGGTCCGGTCATGGACAAATCGATGGTGCCATTTACCGGATCCACCACTCCGGATGGTGTGATGGAAAACACACCCCCGGTTGTACCGGTAACAACCGCTACAGGATCGGGATCGGATAAGCAATACGCACCAGCACTGTAACTGAATGAGGCATCATCACCTGCAATAACGGTAATGGTAATGCTATCCGAATCGCCACAGCTTCCCGGAATTTGATAAATAATCTGATGATTACCACTGCCAGCAACTGCCGGGTCGAAAATACCGTTGACAGGGTCAACGATCCCATTGCCACTCCATGTGCCACCGCCATCAACGGCTTGTAACCGCAGGGTGTCTTCATTTGAACACAGGGTATCCACCGGTGTAATCGTGGC
>RFGV01000342.1 GCA_003696605.1 Chloroflexota bacterium
CAGCGGGGATATTGAGATCGCCTCAGACCCCAAGCCGTGCGGGGATGGGGCTTGTGTGGAGGTCGCCATCCCGGGATGGCGCGATTATTCGACTACCGCCACCTGGGACGGCCGTGTGTTCCGTTTGCACGGCCGTCTTATTTCTGCTCGTCCCCCAGCAGAGTGGGGTGATACGGAGATGAACCATATCGCGAGCACATATCTCGCAATGGGGGTGGACTACAATCAGCACAGACTGAGCAAAAAGCATTCCCAATTCAACAGACAACTATCCAAAATCACGTATTGGCGGGCGGACGGAGATACAAGCATTGGACAGATTGAATCATTTGCTGTGCAAATGCTCAACAAATTTCCGGACGATGCCGATGTTATCAATCGCGCACTGGCTGATGCCAAGAAACGCCACGCGGAATACGAGTTATACCGCGATGTCGTGGCCCGGTACACGGCCGCGATTCTGGCATACAAAACGGCCGTCAATGAATACGAAACGGCCGTTGATGAGGTGCTTGAGGCGATGCGTGATGAAGGAATGTTCGATGATATGTTTGTTTGGCGGATTAGTTACCCGCTAAACGGAGATACGGCCGTTTACGAGAAATCACAAAATGTGGCAGTGGCCGAGCCAGACGCGGACGGCTGGTGGCTGAGTGTGAATGGCGAGATGGTGAAATTCTTTGCCCCCACACGGCTGACGTTCCTGGGGAAGATGCCGCCTGACAAAGCCGGGGTGAACCCCGAACAACTGGGAGAAACGGGGACATGGGTGTGCATTAATCCGCATAAGCGGAATGATGCGCATGTTTCACGTCTGCTTTCCGCGCTGCCGAAACGGCCGGCGATGCCATCGATCTACGAGTATTGGCCAAGTGGATACAATTACCTGAACGACAAACGGCCGGACGCAGTTGAAAAGGCTGTTGTCAAAAAGGTGCTTGGGTAGGAGGGGGAAGACGGCCGTGTGGTTGGCGCATACGGCCGTCTTTCTTAATGAATTATGGATACATCAAAAATCCAGATCAAGCAGTCGTTTATTCGCTTATTCGAGGCCAACGTCCAGGGCACGGATGTTTGGCGCCTTTTGATCGATGCCAGACCTGAATTATCAGAGGCGGCGATGATTGAGGCGGTAATGGAAGCTGCCCCAGAGAGTGTGGCGAAAACCTTTATTGCGGTTATTCGCGCTTCTGTTGCTTCTCAGTCTTGAAATGCCAACCGGCCCAGGCTTCCTGGCTTTTGATTGCGTTAACAACGCGCTCTGGTGTAATATTATGAACATTTTCGGGTACAATTGGACTGGCAGGTTTCTTTGTGCCAAGGGTGTCTGATTTCATGAGTACCTCCTCAAGTAC
>RFGV01000343.1 GCA_003696605.1 Chloroflexota bacterium
ATGAGCGTGGGGCCGCGGCGGATCGGGATATGGCGCTGCGAGGAATGCGGGAGACGCTGGCGAAGTTTTTGAGTGAGGCAGAGGCCGGCGGTCAGTGAGTAGGAGCTTGACGGTTTATGCTTCGCATAAGTTTTCCTATGCGAAGCATAATTTTTATGTCGATTGAGGTGCAGAAACAAAGATTGGATCTAGGGATGTGACGACTCCCCTGGCTAAAGCCAGGGGCTTCTCAGGCAACGTACGCCCCAACGGGCCACGTTGGCGCCTGACCGCCCCGTCCGGGCGGATTGAGCGCTCGGTGCAAAATGTTGATTGCGGCATTAACATCACGATCTATAATCAGGCCACAATCAGGGCAATGATGAACGCGAACGCTCAGAGATTTTTTGACAATAGATCCACAACCGGAGCATGCCTGACTAGTATTATAGGGATCAACCATCACTATCGTCGAACCAGCTTCCTCCGCTTTGTACAACGTGAAAGTGATAAGTTGATTCCATCCGGCGTCCAGGATGCTCTTACTCAATCGGGATTTTGCCATCCCATTGATGTTCAAATCTTCGAAAACGATCAGCGAATAAGCGCTAACAAGCACTTTGCTAATCTTGTGCGCCAAATCGCGACGTTGATTAGCAATTTTGGCATGAGTCTTTGTTACTTGGCGAACAGCCTTACGCCAACGTTTGGAGCCGATACGGCGGCGAGACATACGACGTTGTTGACGGCGAAGCTTAGCTTCTGTTTTGCGGAAGTGGCGCGGCGCTTCCACGGTGTGCCCATCCGATGTAGCGATGAGGCTGCTAAGTCCCAAGTCAATTCCGACAGCGGGGCCGGGGTGCTCGACAAGTTCAGGGTCAGGCAATTCAATTTGAAAGACAGCATACCACTTGTTGTTAGAGCATTTGACAATAACTTGTTTGATTTTGGCATCATTGGGAATTGGTCTATGCCACTTGACTTTGATTTGACCAATACCTTTAATGTGCAAGCGGTTATTTCGGATACCTGCTCCGTCGCCAAATACAAACGGCACGGACTTGAATCGACTTCGGGACTTGAAGCGGGGATAACCAGGCGTTTCACCGTTTTTTACACGGCGAAAGAAGGCAGCAAAGGCTTTGTCAAGGCGACGAAGTACTTGCTGGGTAGCAGAATAACTATAGTTTGCGAGTTCTGGAATATCTCGGCGAATTTCCTTAAGCTGTTTAGCTTGATCGGTATATCGAATAGTAATGCCGCACTTTTGGTAAGCGTCTCTACGTTCTTGCAACGCGGCATTATACAATTCACGAAACAAGTCAAACATCTCACCGAGATATTCAGTCTGTTTTCGATTCGGGTAAAGGCGATACTTGTATGATCGTATCATTAAAACCTTCTCTAGCAAATTTACGCAAAGCAATTTCAATTACAGCCGCACCTGGATAAATCCAGGTGTCCCCTGCGGAGACTTTCTATAGAATTCATGTGCTTCTTTTTTTTAAGATATATCTATTGAAAACCCCCTGCCTTTTTTGTAAAATCCCTCTACTGATTATTTGACGTTTCACACAAACGTCCCGGATCATCGCATTTCTTTCGAGGCCGGCCAGGCCCAGGCGGCTCAAAATTTTCTAAATCTTCCAGGGGAATAATCCATGGACCTTTGGGCTCATAGACCCGGCGGGCGTTGGGGAAATATCCACGCTGGCAATAGCGAGCAACGCTATAATCATGGATATTTCGATTAAAGCGTTTTGACAGGAAATCAGCCGCCTCTTTTGTGGTCAGGAATTGTTGAGTCATGCGCTGATCATAATACAAAATGGTTTGCGCGTCAAGTAAAATTCACCAAAAAAAGTATTGACACGCAGTCAATTTTCTGGTATAATACGTACAAGGTGTTGGCTCTTAGTGTCAAGGGGGGTAGAATGTTCTCTTGTCTGATGTGGTTCGGGCAACCTGCCGGCCCTGAGCTGCAAGCTAATCAGCAAACAAACATGGCCGGCCTTCTTCGCATTTGCGGGTTGCGGAGAGGGCCGGCCATGCTGTTTTTGGAGGTCGGCCATGGCTGAATTGAAGGTCGTGGTCGAATACGTGGAATGCGACTCCTGGCCGGAGCCGCTGGTTGATTTGCTGGCCGGATATGTCCTGCGCCACGGGTTGGTGAATGGGGCGGAGCCGGCGGAGGTGGCCGGCGAGGAGTCAGAACTCAAGAAGGAGGGATACGATGAACCTTATAAAAGTTGATGATAAATTTATCACGGAGAGATTGCAAGAACTCCGGAACGAGTACGACTCCTTGCGGAGTTACGCTTGCCGGCAGGCTGATTTTGGCAATTGGGGGCCTACATCTCGCCTAAATGAGCTGGCAGAGGAAATTCGGCTCCTCGAAGCCCTCGAAGTTTACCAAGAAGGGGTGTAGATATGTATAAACATAAAGCCATTAAGGCTTATGATAAGCATAAAGAGGAAGAGGCGCGGCACATTGCCAATGTGCGTCAACGCCAGACAGAGGAAACGACCCAAGCATTTTTGAAATTGTTCCCTGATGCAAAGCCGGAGACCTATTGGGTAGATGGGGACCGGGTTTTTGCGAGGGACGAAGATGGTGAGGAGTTGGAGTTAATTTATTATCCGGCTCCTGGCAAATGGGCAATAGTTGATAAGTGCCCGAAGTGTGGTTTGGCATGCGAATCGGAGTTGTTTTCCAATTTGGCCGGCATGGGGGCGATGATTGTTAGCTTCATGCCGGAGTTTGATCATATATGTCCTCAGAAGCAAAGTACGAGCCTTGAGGAACGTTTGCTGAGTGTATTACGAGAGTTCATTGAGGAGACAGTCAATAATAAGGGGGGGGTATGATGAATAACCAACAAAAAGAATGCCGGCAGACTCCGACATCTGCCGGCAACCAGACAATCGACCTGCCACAGCCGATTGATAGTGTAACTCTACCAAAAATGACTCCGCTTGTCAAGCAAAACATTGAAAAATATGCTTCACTCACGGATGAAAGTCTGTTGAAAAAGTTTAAGCAGTTGCGGTCTGCCCGCCGCTCCTGGAATTCGCGCAATCGCCGGCGCAACCAGGCCGAGCTGGACGCGGTTGCCTTGCTCTGCCTGAAGCGAGGCTTGCTGAAGTGGTGGCTTATTACTGGCCGCTTCAGCTATAGCGGGCGCGAATTCTCCACACAGATGGCCGCTCCCAACGAGGAAACGGCCATCGACTGGGCTTTTACGGGCAGCGAAATAAGCTATGCCAGCTTGAAAGCCGAAGAACTGCCCATTGCCTTCCTGTCCCTGGAGGTGGTCTGATGGCCACCTCCAGGGGCGAATTGCTGCGCAGATTGAACGAGGTGCGTGCTCAGATCCGGGCCGGCATCGATGTTCAGCGGAATCGCCAGCGGGAGCGGTATTTGGTGGGCCGGCTGGCGGAGTTGGAAGGGGAAAAGGGAAAAGGTGGAAAAGGAAAAAAGGGGGAAAAAGATGGCTCCTAAATTGATAACAGCCATTGCGGCGGAAATGGATGTGCAAGTGGCGAATCCTTATTATGTCGCCACAGCACGCTATTTAGGTGCCGGCATGTGGAATGTTGTTGTCGCCGATGATGCCGGCAACGTTCGACAGGTGGAAAAAGGTATTGCTACCCCCATTGCTGAGGGGATGTTGTACAACATCTCCACAGACAGGTGGGAGTTAATTGATCGTGAAGATGATGAGGATGATCGTTGGCCAGACGGAAAGGCGGGTCCCCACGCCTGGCCGGCTGAAGATTGCAATGTGCAAGACGGGATTGTGGACAATGTGACGTTCGAGTCCCCCCAAGGGGCTGGGGAGAGAAAGGAGAGATATTAATGAGTTGGCTAGACTATGATCGGCTAATCAAAGGTTGTATTACCGACCCGTTGGCTTGGAAATCTGCCGGCCAAAACAACCCAAATGATTCACTGACG
>RFGV01000344.1 GCA_003696605.1 Chloroflexota bacterium
CCCACACCCCCATTCCCTCTCCCACACCAACCCAATCCGACAACACACCAACAGACGAACAAAGCACTCGCGTCTCCCACGAGCGCGTTGCCATAGCCCAGGCACAACCAGAAACCACTCCAGCTACCGGCTATCCCATTGCCAGCCCTACACCACTCCCCCCCGCAAGCGGCTACCCAGCAGGCAGCGAATCGCTCAACTCATCACCCAACCCGACCGCTTATCCCCCAGGCTTTGCCACCATGACGGCCGTTCCTGTCATCGGTGGCAATAACGACACCCCATCCAACACAACCAGCAACACCACCCCCGACAATCCCGTCACAGGCCGCGTTTTCCTCTGGCTCAGCTTTCTGATTGGGCTTGTCGTATTTCTCGGCGCAGTCTATGGCGCAATCCTCCTATTCCGTCGCCGTCAGGAGTAAAACATGTTTCGTCAACTACGCCTTGTCATTTTGCTGGCACTGTTGCTGGCTGCCTGCCGTAGCCAAAACAGACTGCAAAATGTGCCAATTGCCAGTGGTCAGATAAAGATTGAAATTGCCGAAGACGGTTTTTATCAGGTTACACTACGAGATCTGGATCGTGCTGGACTGGATATTGAGCAGTTGGACACACAACCCATTCATTTGAGCCAGTTGGGTACGGCCGTTCCCTATCTCATCAACAATGATAGCCTGATTTTCTACGGACAAGGCCCCGCTGACCGATACACTGTCACTCGCCCCTACATTTTGCGCGTGGGTGAAACAGGTGAAACAATGCCAGAAACGGCCGTTTCCCCCCAAACCGACACCCCACCTCCGGCCCACATCACCCGTCAACAACACTTTGAACAAAACATCCTCTACGAAGCCACCATCCCCACACCAAACATAGACACCGCCGACAAATGGTTCTGGCAAACCATCCCCCCTCAACAAAAAATCACCATCCCCTTCAACCTCACCCACGTCAGCGACGGCAGCGGTACACTTCAAATCAGACTATGGGGAACCAGTCACGATCCAACCATTGAAAACGACCACGACCTGGACATACTCATCAACAACCAGAAAATAGATACCATCCGCTGGGATGGCCAAATAGACCACACTGCCACCCTCACCATCCCACCAGGCACACTCCAGAACGGCGAAAACACCCTGACACTCGACAACGAAGTTCCTGGCGCAACCTTTCTCGACATCACCCAACTTGACTGGTTTAACATCACTTACAACGCCCTCCCCCAAGCCGACGCAGATCAAGTACTCATTCAGGACGCAAACGGCCCACTCACGCTAACCGGCTTTTCAGATCGCCCCCTTGTGTTCGACATCACCAATCCCGACCAGCCAGTTCGGCTAACAGGCTACACATACCAGCAAGGCCAAATACAATTTACGACAACAGGCCCACAAACAATCGTCGCTATTGGGCCAAAGGGATTTCGACAACCGGCAGCCCTCACACCAGTGCGCCAGAGCCATTGGCGCGATACAACCAATCAGGCCGACTTTATCATCATCACAACTGATGAACTGGCACCAGCACTCAAGCCATTGGTCACCGCCCGACAAGAAGAAGGATTAACAGTGGCCGTTGTACCTGTGGCCGAAATTTATGATGAATTTGGTTTTGGTGCCGCCACACCATCCAGCATCACCCGCTTTCTCCAATATGCCTGGGAAAACTGGCGTTCCCCTGCCCCCAAATATGTACTTTTGGTTGGTGATGCCACCAGTGACTATCGCAATTATCTGGACAATGCGCCGCGCAATATTGTGCCATCTCCTATGGTCAACGTACAGTTTGGCGGGGAAACAGTGAGTGATGCACGCATGGTAGATGTGACGGGAAACGGCCGTCCTGACTTCGCCCTGGGGCGGTGGCCTGTAGACACTCCCACAGCCGTCGCCGCCCTGGTTCAACGCACCCTTGCCTACGCCCAAAGCCAACCTATTAACCAGGCCATATTCGCCACCGACGGCACAGAAGCCCAATTTGCCGCCATTGCCCAAACCTTGCAACAACAAACTCATTTCGACCAAACAAAAACCACCCTGCTCAATGGCGCACCAGCCAGAGAAGTCGCTGCGGCCCTCTCCCAAAACCCCTGGCTGGCCACCTACATCGGACACGGCAGCGTAGAACGTTGGGGCAAAGATGACGTCTTTACCCTCGATGCCGTTCCCGAACTCACACCCGATGCGCCTCCCATTGTGCTTCAACTCACTTGCCTGACAGGCCTGTTTGCACACCCTGAACTCACATCCCTGTCAGAAGCAATGCTCACACACGAAAAAGGCCCTGTACTCATCATTGCGGCCACCAGCCTGACCCTCTCATTGCACCAGGAACCATTTGCCATCTCCCTGCTGAACAATCTGCAAGACGCCACTTATACCCGTATTGGCGATGCGTTCCAGGAAGCCAAGCTGGCACTTGATATTAACAACGCTGGTTTACGGGAAATTAGCGATACTTACGTATTGTTTGGCGATCCGACAGCACCTATTGTACGGCCTGAATCGTAGGCTGGAGCTGGAGTTCGTTGTGCTAACAGAAAAAGACAAATCTCCTGGAAAAACGCAAACGAGCTGGCAACGTCTCTGGCCCTGGCTAAACATGGGACTAACGGCCGTTCTTCTGTTGGTCGGCCTCTGGTATCTATTCACCAAAATTCCCCCGGCAGAACTGGCTGCCGCCTTCACCTTATCACAATGGCCTTATGTACTCATAGGGCTAACTCTCACCATCGTCATCAACCTGCTCAAGGCATGGCGCTGGCAATTCCTGCTTACTACCCCTGACACCTCCCCACCAGACCTCTCATCAGCGTTTTGGGCAGTGACATTAGGCTTCTTTGTCAATTTGGTGTTGCCCTTCTTACGGTTGGGTGAATTTGCCCGTGTATATGCCCTTTGGCAACAAACCGGCATTAGTAAAACACGTGGGTTGGGTACAGTGGTGGTCGAAAAAACCCTGGAATTACTCATGATTGCTGGTACGGCCGTTTTTGTTGTCACTGCCATTGTCATCCCCGACACCATTAGCAACTCCACACTACTCCTTGGCCTTGTCGGTTTGATTGGTTTATTGGTCATGTATCTGCTTGCCTTCCAAACGCAACGCGTCAATCAATGGTTACATCACTTCACCAACTACCTGCCAACCACCATCGCCAATCCAATTCACCGCCTTATTCTCAACGGACTGGAAGGTTTATCTGCTCTACGCAACCGCAAACTAACTGCCGGACTGGTAGCCACCTCATTAGCCATTGCTATCCTGTATATTCTCACGCCATTTGTGCTTTTCCCTGCCTTCGGGCTATCATACGGCCTGGCAGAAGCCGCACTTATTCATATCGTCGTTTCCATAGCAGCGACACCACCCAGCACACCTGGTAAAATTGGGGTATTTGATGGCACAACTGCCCTGATGCTGGCCAGTTTTGGTCTGGAAAATACGGCCGTTATCGCTGGTTACACCATCCTCTACCGCGTTGTCGTCATGTTGCCCCAAATCGTGCTGGGAGCCATCGCTGCCTCACGTACACATTGGCAATGGCGCATACACCAACTCTAAGCATTCAACATCGGAGCGAAACAGATGATCGTTCAGTTGCTTTTCTGGCTGTCTGTAACCCTCATCGTCTACACCTTTTTCGGATACCCCCTGCTTATCACTTTCCTGGCACGCCAATTTCCACGCCCTAATCACCAGGCACCAATCACCCCTACAGTCACCATCATCATCCCGGCCTACAATGAAGAAACCGAAATCAGGCAAAAGCTGGAAAACACCCTGTCACTGGATTATCCAGTGGACCAATACGAGATTGTGGTAGTAGCCGATGGTTCCACAGACAAAACGGCCGAAATCGTACAAGAATACATCCCCAAAGGTGTGCGCCTTTACTACCAACCAGAACGTCAGGGCAAAACAGCCGCCATCAATCGAGTTGTTCCCCATCTCACCAGCGACATCCTCGTCTTTACCGACGCCAACACCACACTCCCTCCCCATGCACTCCGTACCCTTGTGCGCCACTTTGCCGATCCCAAAGTAGGGGGAGTAGCCGGAGAAAAACGGGTGTCAGGTGGCGGCGAGGGGCTTTATTGGCGGTACGAATCATGGCTCAAACGGTGTGACAGCACCATCAGCTCAGTTATGGGTGCCGCTGGAGAACTGTTTGCAGTTCGGCGCACGGCATTTTCCCCACCCCCCAATGACTCACTACTTGATGACTTTATCATTTCTCTGACTCTGGTTGCCGACGGGTGGCGTGTTGTGTATGAACCAGAAGCATTTGCTTTGGAGAACCCAACCCCCTCGCTGGCTGGCGAGTGGCAACGACGAACCCGGAACGGGGCTGGCGGGTTTCAAGCAATTTGGCGGTTGCGGCGTTTGTTGCACCCCCGCTATGGCCGGGTAATGTGGCAATATTTTTCGCATCGGTTTGTCCGCTGGGCTATTACACCTTTTCTGTTGCCTGTGGCTTATGTGCTCAATGGGCTGTTGTGGCCACGGCCGTTTTACCGCCCGCTCTTTATCCTCCAAACACTCTTTTACCTGACCGCCCTTGTTGGTTATTGGCTCAACCGACACGGCCGTAACCGTCGCCTACCCTTCATTGCTTTTTATTTTTGCTTCACCAACCTTGCGGCCATCGTTGGCTTTTGGCGATATATAACCCGGCGGCAGCCAGTTACCTGGGTCAAAGTACGATGAAATGGTCAGCTCTCACCAGCAGTATGGCCCTGCTGGTTTACTGGCTCACTCTGGCGCCAGACCTCACGTGGGCACATGCTGGCAGCGATGGCCCGGAACTAATCACTGCAGCCGTCACGCTGGGCGTACCACATCCTCCCGGATACCCGCTATATGTGTTGTTGGGCAAGTTGGTAAGCCATCTCCCCATTGGCACAGTTGCCCATCGCTTCAATTTGTTTTCGGCCCTGGCAATGGCCGTTGCCGCTGGTTTTGTGTGCCAAACAGCCTGGGAATGGGGAAACCAAAAACGGCCGTTATCCGCCATTGCCACCGGTCTCACCTTTGCCTTTACCCCACTCGTTTGGGGACAAGCCACCATCACCGAAGTGTATGCCCTCAATGCAGCATTTATTGCCGCCTTTCTCTGGGCGTTACTATCCCAACAATCTGTTTGGCTGGCAGGCACGTTAGCCGGTTTAAGTGTCACCACCCATCTCACTTCGCTCTTGCTGTTACCCTTAGCCCTGGTCCACACTCCCTGGCGCAAATGGAGTCGGCTGGGAACGGCCGTCCTGCTTGGCCTCACCCCCTTCCTCACCATCCCCTGGCTGGCCCGCACCAATAGCCCCGTTCTGTGGGGACAACCAGACAACTTGTCCGGGTGGTGGTGGGTAGCCAGTGCCCGTATCTATCGTCCTAATGTATTTGCGCTCCCCCTGCCAGAATGGTCTGCCCGCTGGCAAGCCTGGCAACCCATCTTGAGCCACCAACTGGCTGGTATCGGCTGGATATTTATCCCCGTCGGCTTCTGGCAAACGTACAAAAAAAATCAATGGCGCGCAATTACAATTCTGGGAACGGCCGTTCTTTACGGCATATACGCCTTCACCTACACCAGCCATGACGCCTGGGTCTTTCTCCTGCCCGCTCTCCTGCTCCTTTGCCTGCTCATCAGCCCCACACTCCACCACATCAATCACGCCTCACTTACCTTGCCCCTCCTGCTCCTTCTGCTAAACTTTAATGGACAAAACTTGCGCCAGGATTGGCAAGTTCGCACCTTACTCGAAACAAATGCCACACGCATTCCGGCAAATGCCATTGTCATCACACCGGGGGATGAAACGATTTTCACGCTTTGGTACTGGCAACATGTCGAAAATCAACGCCCGGATCTCATCGTAATAGATGGCAACCTGATGGCTTTTGACTGGTATCGGCGGCATCTCCAGCAGCGTGAGCCCAGCCTACAGCATCTTGCCGAAGATGACGTGCCGGGTTTTGTTACAATTAACAGCAACCAGTTTCTGGTTTGTGGCTTTTCCTTGTTAAACCGGCCACCTGCCGTCCCAAATCTACAACCCTGTATTGAGGATTAAATCGTATGACAACTCATGCCAAACAGAAAACCTCACCCGAATCGTCAACATCCAGAACAATGACACGAACCCGTCTCTTGTTTGTGCTGGCGGTTTGTCTTTTGCTGGTTTGGGTGGGAATAAAAGGCTGGCGCATTTTGCAGGCAACACGTGCCTTGCTGGCCCAACAATCTCAGGCAGAATCACTCCTGGTAAACGGGATTACTGGCGTTAATCCAGACGAAGTAGAGGAGATGGTGCTGGAAATGCGGGAGAATGTGCAGGTGTTGCAACGGGAAACGGCCGTTTTCATGCCCCTTCTCTCCCACATGGAATGGATACCCCGTTACGGCCCTACCCTGGCTGCCGCGCCGCAACTAATGGCCATCGCTGACGCTGGTACAGAAACGGCCGTTTATCTCACACAAGGTCTCAAACCCGCCCTCATTGCCCTCCAGTCACCTGACACCACCGACCGAATTCCAGCCCTGGTTACAGCAATTGACAACGCCACCCCGCAAATCAGCCTGGCCAGACAATCCCTGGCCCGAGCCAGACAAGCCCGCACCGAAATCCAGGACACGACTGCCCTCTCCTGGCGCGTTCAGCAACTATTGACACTTATGGACAAATGGCTGCCCATGGCCGAAGATGGCCTACAACTGGCAGAAATATTGCCCGAAATCATGGGAAAAAACGGCCGTCGGCATTATCTGCTCATTGCCCAAAACGAAGATGAATTACGTCCCACTGGCGGCTTCATCACCGGTGCTGGCATTATGGTGGTAGAAAACGGCCGTCTCCTCGACCTCTCATTCGGAGACTCCTACAACGTAGACAACTGGCAAGCCAAACCATACGACCTTCCTCCTCCCCCCTTGCTCGAATTTATGGGACTGGAACTATTTCTGTTCCGAGATGCCAACTTCTGGCCAGACTTCCCAACCTCAGCCGAAAAAGCCATACAACTCTACCAATATGGGCAAAACTTTGGTCCAATTGATGGCGTCATAGCCATCGACCAACAATTTGTACGCCTCCTGGTAGAAGCCACCGGCCCCATTACCGTAGAAGACGGTACAACAATCACCGGTCAAAATGCCATTACATCCCTGCAAAACGCCTGGGCAATCGTCGATGGCCAAATTGGCGCACGAAAAAACTTCATGGGACAGTTTGCTACAGCGATTCGCACCAAAATCGAATCTGACTTCGGCAGCATTGACCCCATTACCCTTGCCGAAAATATGTTCACAGCCGCCCACCAGAAACACCTCCAGATATACATGCGCGATCCCGATATTCAGGCAATCTTTGACCAATTGGGCTGGACTGGCCGCATGACCATACCCACCGGCGAGGATTTTTTGGCAGTGGTGGACACAAACATGGGGTTCAACAAGGCCAACCTGTTCATTGAACAAACCATTGCCTATACTGTATCTCTGACCAATGACGGCCAAGCTACCGCCGACCTTAATCTGACATACACGCATACCCTTTCCAAGCCGGATGCTGCCTGCCTTCAAGGAATCACTTATGATGAAGACCCGGTATATCTGGAAGTGGCTGAACATTGCTACTGGAATTACGTGCGTGTATATGCGCCAACAGGCAGTGTGTTGCAAGAGGCGAGTGAGCATGTTGTACCGGCAGAGTCCATGACAACCGGTCAGGCATGGGCAGGCAAAGCAGTCACCTTGCAGGAACGGCCCGATGCGGTGACGTTTGCCAATTTTATGTTGGTTTCTTTTGCCGAAACGGAAACCAGTCATTTCCGTTACAAACTGCCAGGTGTCATCACCCAATTGGACAACGGCCGTTTTCAATATCGCCTGACCTTGTTCAAGCAAGCTGGCACAAAACCCATACCAGTTCATGTTACTGTCAACCTGCCAGATACGGCCGTTTTGCAAACAGCGACACCAACACCAACCCAGATAAACGGCCGTACATTACATTTTGACCTTACACTGGAAACAGATACAGTATTAGAAATTGTGTTCAGTCAGTAACTGTTACACACAAGAACAACTTTGGAGTTCATCTATGATCAAGCGATATCACATTCTGTCGCTACTTGTTTTGGGAATCCTTTTGTTTGGCCCACCACTCGTCAAACAAGTGGCCGGACTACCTCCACAAACAGTTCCCACCCGCACCCCTACGCCGCCCCCGCCAACGGCAACACCTACCAGCAAGCCCGGCGGGGGGGGCGGTGGTGGCGGTGGACAACAAAACACACCTGTTCCCTCTAATACCCCATCACCAGCCTCGCCTACCCCCACAGCCACAGCCTTGTCGGTAACACTTGCGCCTACACCTGCCGGTGGTTTTCTGCCCACAGCCGAACCATGTGGACAGCCGCCTACCGTGCAGGCCCTGGACAGGACCAATGTGCGCCGTGGGCCAGGTACCGCGTATGAAATAATTCGCGAACTGGTCTTTCTGGAAGTACGGCCGATTGTAGGGCGTGCGGCCAATGCTCCCTGGTGGCTTATTCAGTTAACAGATACAGAACAAGGTTGGGTAGCTGATGAAGTGGTGGCCGTAAGCGGACATACGGGCACAGTTCCTGTTGTTCCTGCCCCACCATTAAATGGTTCCACACCAGTTGGTGCGCCGTGGCAACCAACGCCGCCACCAGGCTGCCCCCCTGTGCCTACGGCTACTGCTACGGCCGTTTTACCCACACCCGATACCAGTTCGATGGAAACATCGCCTGCCAATACCTCCGAAGAAGCTCAGGCAGCGGAAATGAGCCCAACAAATACGGCCGTTCCTCCCACCCCCACATCCAACCCGCAACCCCAGCCAGCCTCAGCCTCTCCCACTGCCAGCATCGTCTCCAGTGTGGTGCAAGTAGCGACGCCACCACCAACACCTACTCCGCCTGCAACCACCAACACCCAATCAGCCAACTCCCTCAGTACTTCAGATTACTTACTCATTGTCGGATTCGCTATGTTTGGCCTGGGCATTGTACTTGTCCTCTTCCGACGACGACATCCATCCCAAACACAAACGACTGATTAACCTGAGGTAATTCATGCGCTGGCGGTTATTCTTCTTCTGGCTAATGGTGGTGGTGTGGGGTGCAAGTTGCCGTAATGCGACTACCCCCACACCACCACCGATGGCTACTTCTACGCCACCGCCGCCTACACCAACTTTAAGCCCCACAGACCCTACCCCCCGCTATTCATATCGCATCATTCATACCTATCCACATGACCCGGAAGCATTTACACAAGGGCTTGTGTACGAAAATGGGGTTTTGTATGAAGGAACAGGGCTTAGGGGGCGTTCTTCATTACGGCTGGTAACGCTGGAAACGGGTGCTGTTCAGCAAATGATTTTGTTGGAGGATCGTTTTTTTGGCGAAGGGATTGCTATCTGGCAAGACAGGATATTTCAGCTTACCTGGCAGTCACGGGTGGGTTTTATCTATGACAAGGAAACGTTTACACGTGTAGGAGAATTTGAGTATGTCACTGAAGGCTGGGGGTTAACGCACGACGGCCGTTCTCTTATCATGAGTGACGGTTCGGCCACATTATATTTTCTGGATCCCGATACCCTTACCGTTACTGGCCAGATAACTGTGTTTGATGAGCGGGGGCCAGTTGTTCGCCTGAATGAGCTGGAATATATTGAGGGTGAAGTTTGGGCAAATGTATGGCAAACAGAGTTGATTGCCCGTATTGATCCACAAAGCGGGCGTGTTACCGGATGGGTGGATTTAACTGGATTGCTGGATCAATCAAATTTGAGTCAGCCAGTAGATGTACTGAATGGCATTGCCTATGATGCTGAAAACGGCCGTCTTTTTGTCACTGGCAAACTGTGGCCGACCTTATTCGAAATTGAAGTTTTTCCAATCTCCGACACGCCTTAATTGGTAATAGCTATTCCGACGGTAAAGGAACAGAAAAACGATTACCGGGTAATGGTTGTCCGTCAGCTACTAAAATAGCAACTTCACGCTCACCTGTCACCCAATTGTACACCCCAACTTGTACCGCACTTCCTTCTGGTAAGGAAGGCAATGTTATTTCACGCCAGTCATGCAACATATCGCCAATTTGTAAATTTGCCAATGGCATTGCCCCCTGCCATGGGTCACCATCTGCCTGAACAACGGGGGGATGACCGGGTACACCAACGTGAACAAATGGAGTAATGTGTGGTGATTGTGGCAAATTTGTCGTCCAGGCAAGGCGAACAGTGAGCATTTTTCCTTTTCGCTCCAGTTCAACTTGTTGCAGGCAAAGGCCATTGTCGAACTGAACCAGGTTGCACTTACTTGCCGCTTTAGCCGGGCGTTCGAGCCAGCCAGAGGAGACCAGATGAAAACGGCCGTCTGGCAAATAGCGGGTTACAAATACTTTTTCGTATCCGTCGGACATAAAATACAAGTGTCCGGGAGGCAGGATAACACCACGCATATCTACTTGATAAGGGCTTGTGTCTCGCACATCGGCATCAATTGCAGGCACGCTCCAGGAAACAGTTTGTGGCCGGTGGCCGGTAAGCACGCCGGGAAATTGTCCTAAATCAACGACGACAGGGGCCAGGGTTACCCCCCAATATCCTAACGGATAGGGTGGTTTTTTGGGCGCGTACCGGTCAGGAAAATTGAGGAACAGGTAACGGCCTTCGGTTTGTCCGATGGCTTCAACCATTTCAGCCAGATGGGATGTGCCAACAGCGTAGAGGTGCTGAAAGGAAACGATTAATTGGATGCTTTGCCAGCTAATTAGCAATGTCAGCAAAACGGCCGTTATGGCTTGCCAGCGAAACCCTTTTCGTTGATTATCAGATGGCCACAAGGCAGCTACCCACATCCAGGCGATGCCCGGTGCAGACAAGTATAAAAAACGGGGAGCCAGACTAACGTAGCTGTAGTCTAGTCCAACTAATGCAGTAGCCAGCCCCAACACCGCCCAGCTAAATGCGACTAAAAACAACTGAAATCGTTGACGGTAAACGGCCGTTCCACCCAATACCACCATTATTGCCAGAAACAGCCATACAATTCGCGCCTCAGACCATATTTCGGGCATAGTATAGCCAGACGGCTTGCCTAAAAGAGGGTACACAAACCCTTGTGCCAGATATACCCAAACCGATCGATCCAAAAACAGACCGGTAAGTCCTTCGCGCTGCAAAGGTAAAACCAGCCACAAAACCACGAATGACACCGCTGCTATTGGATAGAAAAACAGCTCACCTTTACGCCACGCTACCAGAGGGGTGTGCCAGAAACGGCCGTTTTGCCCACGCCGATACCAGTCTAGCAAAAAAGGCA
>RFGV01000030.1 GCA_003696605.1 Chloroflexota bacterium
CTGAAGATGATGACGCTTCCCCAAAGGAGCAGAAGCCAGGGGAGTTTGCTGTTGTGGATGTTGGTCAATGTGATTATTTGCTGCATGATGTCAATCCTTGTTTATGGACAACTGCTAACCGCTAAGGCGCAAAGGACGCGAAGTCTAAACCTGTTTTATCTTTGTTGTTTATTCCAGAGATAAGTAGTCACGCTAAAGACTCACTGCCTGATTGGAAACGGCCGTTTACCCAGGCTTACCCATTACGCCGCAAACGCCTGTTCTGGCAAATGATCGAGGATATAGGCAACTACCTGTGTGCTGTCCAGCAGACGTTCGGTTGGGACCAATACTTTTCCAGAAGGCGAGTGCAACTCCAGCCGTTCTACGCGGGTCGCGGTAGCTCCGCTTCCCAGTTGGGTAGCAACACGAACCACCCGTGTAAACTCATTCCAGGGGATAAACTTGCCTGCTCTGGTTGTCAGACCTGTTTCATCAATATAGGCAGGCCAGCTTCGCTGCTGCCACCAGATAGCCAGTGGGGCTATGCCCAAAGAGAAAATGCCAAGGAAGACCATGAAACAACCAGAGGATTTAACATATTTTACTTCCATTGGAACACCTCCCATTGTGGCTTAGTACTATCACAACAGGGCGAATGTATTAGTGATTTACCAACAGACATTTCATTTGCAGGGGTGCGTTATCGTTGTCCACCCCAGTTTGCTAAAATAATCACTGCCACCATACCAGTCACGCACATAGTCGGCAACATCTGCAATATGCTCATCTCCTGCTGAAGCAGTGCAAGCCAGTTCCCAGCCAGGCCAAGGGGTTACACCCAACGGGTGCTCGCCGAGAGGTTTCTGACAGGGCCAATGGGTTGTGTCAGTCGTGCGGCTGTCAAAGGCTACAAACGGAGCAACGAAACGAAAGGCATCCAACAAGGTCATGTTGCTTTGCGTACTGGCGTAGGAAAGCAGTTCCACCCCCTGATTGGCTGCGATCTCAGATGCTACCAAAAGAGGCATCATGCCCATTTGGGTGTGGAACAGGTCGCCATCGCCGCGACAAAGTTCCAGCGGCTGGCCGTTAGTCAGCACGTAGCCATCAATCATCGTGCGGTAATCGGCCACGGCCTGCTCAAACAGGTCGGCGCGGTCGGCGAAAACGGCGATACTCATGCGGGCAGCAATGCCCCAGGCCTGGTAGTTGCCCGGGCCTGGCTTGCCCCGGTCAATATCATCTACGGCGCGAGTAAAAGGGTAAACTTTTTCCAAAAGCAAGCTTTCAAAAGCGGCCACCTCGGCTTCATCCCAACCGTTGTAGGTGTGACGCACAATTTCGGCGGCCCAGACCATGGCTGGCCACGAAGTGGCAGCGATCAGGTCTACATTTTCCCCTTCCATGCGCTCAAAAGTATTTGTCCAGGCGTTTACAATACGAACAACCTGATCGGCATAAGCTGTATCACCATAAGCGATCCAAAGCAGGGCGGCCCCATAGGCAATTTCGGCATCCATTTGTAAACGTGCTGATTCGTGTCCGGGTGTTTCATCACTGCCACGAAATTTTGCTTCAATAATATTGACAGCCTGGGGCTGGTGGTTTTTGTAGTTTGTTAGGTTGGCGTTTTCGGCCAGCAAGGCGGCCACGGCTGTTGTTTGTGGTTCTGCGCCAGTCTGGATAGCGATGTGCATGTCCTCAAGCTCCTCTTGCGTGGAGAGCAGACCCGGATGGACAAGCGCGAAATCCTCTGCGGATACAATTGGCTCAGTTGGCACAACTGGTGATGTGGGGGAAGTAGCGAAGGCGGTGACGGGTTCGGTGGTCTGCGTGGACGGCGCAGGGTAGGCAGCAGGAGTGGTTGGGGTAATCTGTCGGGTAATGCGCACATCGTCCACATACAAAACGGCCGTGTCAGGATTGCCCACTACGTTGCAGTTAATGCCCACTTCAAGCTGCGGATATTTGTTTAATGCTTCCAGGCCTTCAGGGGCGATGTTTGTTCCCTGAATGGCACTATCCAGTTCGCCATTGACATAAACTTCGGTCAGGCCACGGCCCTGGTTATCCAGTGTCATACGCAAGGTTAGTTCAAACCACTCACCAGCGGGCAGGATATGTGTTCCCTTTTGGGGTTGGGGTGGGGCATCAATTGGAGATGGTTGTCCCATATTTTTATACCAGTTAAGGAATTTCCAATCCAGCCGCAAACGGCCGTCGCGGGTCATGAGTACACGCACCCCTGGTCCCCCCATTAATCCGCATTCGCCAGGGCATTCCACATCCATCAGATGTACGGGTACATCGGTAGTGGGCAGGTAAAACCAGGCACTGTAGGTCACAGTATCGCCGATGACAATGGGCAGACCGAGCTTTTTCATCGAAGCTTTGCCGCAGGTAAATCCCTGGTCTTCTGTGCCCGGCGCAGCAAACAGCTTAACGCTATATTGCCCGGAGTGGGCTACTTCGGTTGAGCGTTCCCACGTGGATTCGGGTTGGCCGGGGCCGGTTTGCAGACGGACTTTGCTCCACAGCGAGCCATCTGCCGGGAAAGGGTCTTCTTCCTCGAAGCTGTTCTCGAAGAGTACCTCAACATCGGCCGTGGCTGTTTGAGTAGAGACTTCCGGCTGGATTTGGGTGATGGTAGGTGATGGTGACTGGCTATGCTGAACGCTATCCGGCACAAACAGGGTAGGGGGTGGCTGGCCAACTGGTGCTTCAGGCTGGCAAGCAGTCAAGACTAGAAAGAAGATGATCAGAAATAGGTACTGTTTCATTGTGATACCTCCTGAAAACAATTCCAGAGAACGCTGGGTGTTCAAGGTATAGAACTTTCTGAGATTACTGAACGACTAACGATGCAATTCACATTGTTATTATCGCTGGTATAAAATAGCAATTGGAGATGAGACATTGGCGTTTTCCCCTCAGCTAACCAACTCAGTCACCTCGCGTGCGGCCCGTATTCCCGACAAATATGCCCCATGTACCGTTGCCGGATAATCTGGATGCGTCGCCTCACCAGCAAAAAACAGTTTCTTTGCTACTGATTCTCCCAGAATTACCCTGTCTGCTCGCCTGGCTCCTACCGGTGTATAAGAATATGATCCCAAGGTAAAGGGATCAGCCGCCCAGCGCGATTGCACCATTCCCACAGGTTCAGGAATATTCACCCCAAACGCGCCGCGCAGTACTTCCAGCGCATGCGCCACAATTTCCTCATCACTGCGCTGTTCCATTTGCCGGGCGGCATCCGCCGCTGAAAATCCCAGTAGTATTGGTTCACCTACCACAGGAAGAAGGTTCATAAATAGACTGTTTTCGCCAATCGGGTTGCTCATAAAACCAAAAAACTCGGTTTGTTCTGGCCAAAAAGCGCGCGGGAATTTAAGAACTGTTTTGTCCAGCAGCCCCATCTCCAACCGTTGAATGGCCGCTTGTTTTGAAGCTGGTAAAGACGGAGAAAACGTCACCTTGCCCGATTTCAGCACCCCCAGTGGCAAGGTGACAATCACAAAATCCCCTTGATAAGTTTCCCCTTCTGTGAAAACCGTAATGCCATCCGCAGCGTACTTCACCTGATGTACCACTTGACTTAGCCGGATGTCTAGCCCTTCAGCCAGTCTATCCACAATCTGGCTGTATCCGCCGGGAAAGAGATGGTCATTGCCGGGGAAGCCCCTGTCCTCAAAAGCAAAAATGGACAAATCGCTCACCCTGGCGGCGTAGTCCGATTCAATAGCGGCAAATAGAAGATAGTCCAAAATGCGCTGTTCTTCAGCGTCCAGTGATTCCCCGGATAACACCTGTTCGATGGCGGTTGCCACTGAAATGTCTTGCTCTGTTTCTGCGGCTATCGCCTCAATCTCTGCCAGCAGGTCGTTGAATGCAGCTTCGTACTCGCCGATCTGGCGTTCGGTGAGTTGTTCGCCTGCGGCGCTGAAAAGGATGACATCGTCATAATCTGTGGGGCGGGTTTCGATGTCAAATTCATCACGTAAATCGGTTATGGGATTGCCACGCACGCCATGAATCCAGGATGCGCCCATATCCACAGGTACACCCAAATCATGGTGGGTGTGAATGCGGCCACCGATGCGATTTCTCCCTTCAATCAGGATGACGGTGTGGCCACGGGCTGTCAATTCATGCCCGGCGGCTAGTCCGGCTATGCCCGCACCAAGAATCAGAATGGTTTTGGGGGTGGTTGTTTGTGCTAACCGGCATGCCCCCAGGGCAGTGCTGGCAGAGACCAGCAAGCACAGCTTGAGAAATTTCCGGCGGTGGTAGTGAAGAATTTGGTTCATTTTATGTCCCTTTAAATCTCCTGGAAAAGTATCGTTGCTATTGCATTGTTGCTCTCGTCGGGCTCTCTAGCGTGCCGAGAGCAACGCGCTGACGGTTTCTACCTGAATGCCGTATTGTTGGAACAGTTGGAACAGCGGCTCAATTTGGGCAAAGTCTTGCTCGATGGTCTCGTCATTGAAGACAATGCCCATGTATTCATCGGGCGCGGCCGTTTGCAAAGCGTGCTCAATGTCGTTCAGGTCAACGGCCGCATCCCCCAAATGCCCAATCAAATAACCGGTATTGTAAATCTCTACCACCGGATAGCCGTTGTGGGTGGTTTCTACCGGCGTGCTGAGCAGGTCATCTTTGGAAGGCGTTTCGCCGGAATCGGTGGCGAAGTACAGCACCCCGGCCGGC
>RFGV01000345.1 GCA_003696605.1 Chloroflexota bacterium
TCCCAGGGGTTATTGGAGAATTATTTTAATGGGTTGTAAACTATCCTCTGACCTTAGGATTAAAAAGTAAACACCTGGAGGCAGGTTAGAACAATCGACTGTCAGTACCGGAGCATTTGTTGGCTGGATGCGCTTTGCGAAAACGAGATTCCCGCGGATGTCTGTCATGGTCAGCTGCTCTATTGCAGCCAACCGGCCGGGGGCGTAAATTTTAAAAATTCCCTGATTAGGAGAAGGGAAAACGGTGGCAGGCACCCGCGTTTGCTGATAACCCGCGTGCACTATTCCACCCACCGTGAATGAAGCCGTATCGGTGCATGATGCGGAATCTGTGATGACCACGGTGTAAATGCCCTGACTGGTTATGCCTGTCAAATTTTGGGTTGTAGCACCGTTGCTCCACAGGAACGAATAAGGAGGGATGCCGCCACGTACATCGATGATTATGCTTCCGGGATTTACGGAATCGATCACTATTCCGGTAACTATTATAGGATCGGGTTCATCAACATTTGCGGTTATTTCAACAGTGCATCCATTGGCATCGGTTAGGGTGAGGTGGTAAACCCCGGCAGCGAGTCCGTTCAAAGAGGGAGTGGTAGCACCATTGCTCCACATATAGGAATACGGTGGCATTCCACCCGCTGGCGAAGGGGTGATCGCTCCGTCCACACCACTGTTGCATGTTACATCATCGATATTTAAACCAATGCTGAGTGCCGGAGGATCGAGGATTTCCACCGAGTCAACCACAAAGCACCCACGGGCATCGGTCAGGGTGAGGTGGTAAACCCCGGCAGCAAGTCCGTTCAAAGAAGGAGTGGTAGCGCCATTGCTCCACATGTAGGAATAAGGGGCTGTGCCTCCATTTATAGCTGTTGAAATCTGACCATCATTGCCGCCATGACAGGAGGGCGGAACTACCGGTGAAAAGGTCAATGATATGGTTGGACAGCTTGCGATCTTCAGTGCAAGCAATGTTCCACCATCTCCGCCAGCATAGACAAGGGAAGGGTTCACAACTTCGAGGGTAAGGTGAGTATTTGAGGAGTTAATTGTCTCTTCTATCCATGTATTGCCACCGTCTATTGTACGGTAAATTGCTGCATTTAATACAACAAGGAAAGCTGTTGTATCATCCACGAATGCTACATCAGTAACTCCGTAATATGCTGGATTGTTGAGATGACGTTGTGTCCATGTCATGCCACTATCACTACTGACA
>RFGV01000346.1 GCA_003696605.1 Chloroflexota bacterium
CGGCCATTCGCACTGCCCAAATGGTCTATTCCCCCGACGTCTCCACTGACCCTCGCTACCTTGAAGGTGACCCCAGTACACGCTCCGAACTTGTTGTGCCCCTACACGCTGGTCACAAAATTATCGGTGCCATTGACCTGCAAAGTCCACACCCCCATGCCTTTGACGATCGGGCACAACAACGCATTATCCAGGTCTTTGCCGAACAAGCTGGACTGGCTCTGGAAAACGCGCGCCTGTATGAACAATTGCGGCAACATACAACCGAACTGGAAGAACGCATACAAGAACAACAGCGCACCGAACAAGAACTGCGCGAAACCACTTCTCAGTTACAAGCCGTTTTTCAGGCATTGCCCGATCTGTATTTCCGACTGGATGCAGATGGCACTATTTTGGATTACAACGCCGGCAACCCTGACGATCTGTACCTGCCTCCTCATGAATTTTTGGGGCAGCGTATACAGGATGTTTTGCCACCAGAAGTCAGTCGTAAATTTGAAACGGCTATTCGGGAAGTACAACGTTCTGGCAACCTGATTAGTATTGACTACGAATTAAATGTACCTTCCGGTGAAAAGTTTTTTGAAGCCCGTCTCACCCCCTTGCTGGATAATCAAATGATTGTGATTGTGCGGGATATTACGGAACGGAAAGAAGCGGAGCGGCAACTTCTGGCTGCCAAAGAGGCAGCCGAAGCCGCTGCCAGGGCTAAATCTGAATTTCTGGCAAATATGAGCCATGAAATTCGCACACCGCTGAATGCAGTGATTGGTATGACGGGGCTTTTGTTGGATACTGAGCTGACCTTTGAACAGCGTGATTTTGTGGAAACAATTCGCAATAGTGGTGATGCCCTGTTAAGCATTATTAATGATATTCTGGACTTTTCCAAGATTGAAGCAGGAAAGCTGGAACTGGAAGCACAGCCGTTTAATATCCGTACGTGTGTCGAAGAATCGCTCGATCTGGTGGCAACGAAGGCTGCCGAGAAAGGCCTGGATCTTGTGTATTATCTGGAGGAGGGGATGCCTACCCTGGTGATGGGGGATATTACTCGGCTGCGGCAGATTTTGGTGAATTTGTTGAGCAATGCGGTGAAGTTTACGCAGGTGGGAGAAGTGGCTGTGTTTGGCAACGGCCGTTATCTCAACGAAACTTGCTACGAATTCCATTTTGCCGTTCGTGACACGGGGATTGGTATCCCCAAAGACCGCATGCATCGGCTCTTTCAGTCATTTAGCCAGGTAGATAGCTCCACCACCCGCAAATATGGTGGAACTGGCCTGGGATTAGCCATTAGCAAAAAACTGGCCGAAATGATGAACGGCCGTATGTGGGTCGAAAGCGAACTGGGCAAAGGCAGCACCTTCCACTTCACCATTCAGGTAGAAGTCATCCCTGGCACCCCCACCGTCCAACCAGATGCGGACCAACATTACCTGACAGGCAAAAAAGTCCTCATCGTGGACGACAACAGCACCAACCGCACTATTCTGAAAAAACAACTCTGTAGCTGGCAAATGCTACCCAGAGCAGCATCAACACCCGCCGAAGCCTTAGAATGGATACGCCGTGGCGATGAGTTCGATATTGCTATTCTCGATATGCAAATGCCAGATAAAGACGGCCTGACTCTAGGCCAGGAAATCCGGCAATATCGCTCACCCAGCCAACTACCCATGATCATGCTCACCTCCCTGGGGCAGCACAGCCGGGCAACAAGCAACCTCTTGTTTGCCGCTCATATTACCAAACCAGTCAAACCCGCCCATTTACGCGATATCCTGATTAACGTGCTGGCAGGGCGAACCACCACGCGCCACGAAACCACAGAAAGTATCTATGACGCAGAAATGGGCCAAAAACATCCTTTACGAATCTTGTTGGCCGAAGACAACACAGTGAACCAAAAAGTAGCCTTGCGCATTCTGGAAAAACTGGGGTATCGGGCAGATGTGGCCGGTAATGGACTGGAAGTGCTGGAAGCTCTCAAGCGACAACAATACGATGTGATCCTCATGGATGTGCAAATGCCAGAAATGGATGGGGTGGAAGCAACACAGTGCATCCGCAAGATGTGGCCACCGGAGGAACAACCCCGTATTGTAGCTATGACGGCACATGCTCTTTCGGGTGATCGGGAAAAGTATATAGCCAGCGGGATGGATGATTATGTCAGTAAGCCAATCAGGCTGGAAGAATTGGTGGCGGCACTGGGAAAATGCTTGCCTGTTTCAGCAAATGATTCTATAACAACGGCCGTTTCCAATACAAGCACAACCCATCCCACGCAACCAACCGACCCTACCATCCACGCGGGCAATATTTCTGACACATGGCCAATCGACAAATCGGCCTTACGAGAAATTATGGGACCAGACTGGGCAAACCTGGTTGCTGAACTCTTACCCCTATTCCTGGAAGATGCAAGCGACCACCTGCAAGCCATGACCAATGCCCACCGCGCAAATGATGCAACAACACTGCGGCGAATTGCCCACACATTAAAGGGTAGCAGTGCCAACATGGGCATGAACTCACTATCTGCCATTTGCCTGGAAATTGAAACACTAGCCAAAAACAACAACCTGGCAGAAGCCGGGAAAATACTCTTACAAGCCCAAAAAGAGTTTCAGCGCATCAAAGCAGCATTATCCAACTTCTCGCTGCAAACACCGCATACACCACAAGGAGCAGACTAAATATGCACCTGCAGATAACACCATACACTGTGCCATTACTCATAGCCGCCACAATTGCATTCATGCTAGTTGTATATGCCTGGCAATATCGGCACACCCCAGGTGTTTTTGCTTATATCTCCATGGGCATTAGTGTTGCCATCTGGTCATTCGCTTATGCGCTGGAAATTTCTACAACCACTTTGCCCGAAAAAATATTTTGGGCGCGGATCGAATATATTGGCATCACTACTGTTGGCCCGGCATGGCTGGTATTTAGTTTGCAATATACCAATATGGCCAAATGGTTCACCGCCGCCCCTCGCCGAATGGCAGCCATCGGCATTATACCCATTTTGGCCATACTTTCTGTCTGGACCAACGATTGGCATCATCTCTTTTGGCGTACTTCCACACTGAATTCAAGCGGTCCATCTGTTTTTTTGGTCAACACATTTGGCCCACTCTTCTGGATTCAGGCAGCATATTCGTATTTGTGTATTCTCGGTGGCATTTATGCTTTGTTACATCGAACTTTGCGTACTCCCGGGCTTTATAAACGACAAGCAGCAGCTATGAGTGTTGGTGCTCTCGTGCCGCTTGTGGGTAATGTCATGTACCTGTCTGGCTTGAATCCTTTTGGCGGGCTTGACATCACTCCGTTTGGGTTTGTTATTTCTGGTATTGTGATGGGTTGGGGATTTCTGCGGTTTAATTTGCTGGATATTGTACCGATTGCACGGGATACCATCATTGAAGAGTTACAAGAAAGCATTATTGTCACAGATCTCCACAATCGGATTGTGGACTTGAATCCCAGTGCAGAACGCATGTTGGGTGTAAGAACAGCCGAGGTGACCGGCCTCTATGTGGGTGATTTTTTACCAGAGCAGGCGAACTTTATCCAATATGTCCATAATCCAGAACTGGCAGTGCAGGCAGAATTTGAGATACCGGGCACAAATGGAGAATTAAATCGATTTTATGTAATGCGAGTTTCGCCTGTGCGGGGAAAGTACGGCCGTATTCAAGGACGCCTCATCACCATTCGGGATGTCACCAAACGTAAACAGGTGGAAACAGCACTCCGTCAAGCCAAACAGGAAGCCGAAGCCGCTGCTCGTGCCAAATCAGAATTTTTGGCAAATATGAGCCACGAAATCCGCACACCACTCAACGCTATTGTAGGTATGGCCGGTTTGCTTCGTGATACCCCTCTTAACCCAGAACAACAAGAAATTGTCGAGACGATTTCTGCCAGTAGCGACACATTGTTAGCAATCATCAATAACATTCTTGATTTCTCCAAAATTGAAGCAGGTAAACTGGAACTGGAAAATGAACCATTCGATTTATATGACTGTGTAGAAATTTCGCTGGACTTGATTACACCTCTGGCAAATGAAAAATCACTGGAATTGGGGTATTACATTGATAAAAATGTGCCGGCCGTACTAAATGGTGATGTGGTTCGACTGCGGCAAGTGCTGGTAAATTTGTTGAGTAATGCTGTCAAGTTTACAGAGGAAGGAGAAATTAACGTTACCGTTCAGAGCCAACAACTGGAAGACGGCCGTTATCAAATCCATTTCAGCGTAAAAGACACCGGCATTGGTATTCCGCCAGACCGTGCGGAACAGATTTTCCACTCTTTCAGCCAGGCAGACACCTCCACAACGCGCAAATACGGCGGCACAGGCCTGGGATTGGCCATTTCTCAACGGCTGGTACACCTGATGGGCGGTACAATTTGGGTAGAGAGCGAAGTAGGCATTGGCTCGACCTTCCACTTCACCATCATTGCCGAAGCGGCCTCCGGGCAGCCTGCCCGCTACCTCCGCAAAGATCAACCACGCTTGCGTGGCAAACGTATTCTCATCGTGGCCGAAAACGCAACCCATCGTCGTCTGATAAGCCGCCAGGCACGAACTTGGGGCATGTACCCTTATGTAGCCAGTACCGGAAACGAAGCCATGTACTGGTTACGTAGCTCCAACGATTTTGAAGTTGTCCTCATTGATAGCGGGGTTTTGCAAGAATATGGTGACTTGATCACCGAAATCCGACAGCATCCACCAACTCAAAACTTGCCTCTTGTCTTGTTGCTTGCCAAAGGAGAATCGCCAGAATCCATTTCCCATTTTTCGGAATTTTCTGGTCATCTCACCAAACCAATCAAGGCTTCCCGATTGTATGATACTCTGGTGGCAATTATCACTAAAGAAACTGGCGGGCAGGTGCAACCTCAGGCAGATGAGAAAATGGCCAAAAGGCACCCGCTTCGTCTGTTGTTGGTGGAAGATAATGTGATTAATCAAAAAGTGGCCTTGCGTATTCTTAAGAAGCTGGGATATGACGCAGATGTGGCTAACAATGGACAGGAGGCATTGGAAGCGCTGGAACAAAAGGTTTATGATGTGATTTTTATGGATATTCAGATGCCAGTAATGGATGGCGTTGAAGCGACGCGCGAAATTTTGCGACGATGGCCACCTGCCCGGCGTCCCCGTATTATTGCCATGACAGCACATGCACTGGAAGGGGATAAGGAACGGTATCTGGCAGAAGGAATGAATGATTATGTGAGCAAGCCGATTCAATTGGAGCGGCTGGTGGAGGCGTTGTACCGGTGTCAGCCTTTGGAGGATGAGGAAGAGGAGGAAGGTGTGCGCGCAAGTCGTGGTGGTGGCGGTGGTGGGGAAGAAACGGTCGTTTCCTCTCTTACCCCATCTCCAATTATCAACGACCTTCAGGCATCTCCAGACTCCCAAGATACTCTCCTCGCATCCCCAGATTCTCCTATTGACATAACGGCAGCTCAAGAGATAATGGGACCAGAAGCACAAGACTTATTGCGAGAACTGCTACCAATTTTTGTGGACGATGCCGCCCCTCTCGTTGCTACCATCCGACACGCTGCCAACACACAAGACACTATCGCCCTCAAGCGTGCCGCACACACTTTAAAAGGAAGCAGTGGCAGTTTGGGAATTATACATCTATCCAGACTCAGTCGAGAAATTGAACAACTGGCTAAAGAAGAAGCATTTGACCAAATCGAAGCCAAGGTTTCCGAACTGATCAGCGAGTATGAACGTGTTAAATCTCTCGTGGTTACCATTGAATAAATTGCCTTCAGGAGGGCTGGTGGCAGTGCAAGGCAATCCAGACGGGAAACTTATTCCCCAGTTCATAAAACTTATTGAACAAAAAACTGGCATTCAGGTTCGGCCACGCGACTACAACTGGCTACTTGGTTTGCTAAAAGATCATGCAAAGGCAGTCCAATTATCACTACCTGCTTACTATAACTTGCTAACCGGAAATTCCTGGCAAAGTCGTCAGGCATGGAAGCGTTTAATACCTGACATTACCACTGGTGAAAGCTTTTTCTTTCGGGATCAGGGCCAATTTCGCTTGCTGGAACAAAAAATTCTGCCCGAAATTATTGCCGACAAGCAAAAAGAGCGCACGCTACGTATCTGGAGTGCCGGGTGTTCCACTGGAGAAGAACCTTATTCACTGGCTATTTTGCTAGATATGCTGGTAAAAGATCTTCACAAGTGGAATCTGGTTATCATTGGTACAGATTTGAATGAAGAAGCAATTAGTCGCGCCAAACAAGGTCTTTACCGAAACTGGTCATTTCGGGCAACACCTGTCCCTATTCGAGAAAAGTACTTTCGACAACTGGACAATCGCTGGCTGCTGGATGAACGTATTCGCAGTATGGTCCAGTTCCAAACCAGTAATCTGGTTGAAGATGGCTTACCAGATTTTGCTCGCAATTTGTATGATATGGACTTGATTTTGTGCCGGAATGTATTTATCTATTTCGATAAGCCAACGGTTGCGCACGTGGCGCAAAAACTGACACAGACGTTACGCCCAGGAGGATACTTGTTAACTGGTCATGGTGAGTTGTTTGGCCTGGCGCTGGATGGGCTGGATTATAAGGTGTATGATGAATCGGTTGTTTACAGACGTACACAGATTTTGCCTTCTGCTAAATGGTTAAAAGGAATATCTGATTCCAAGTTCAACTCCTCGATAAGTTCTTCGTCACCTGAAGTTTCTTTGCGCTCTTCAAAACGGCCGTTACGGTCGCAGTCATCCAAGCCGTCGTCTTCCGATCGGCAACCATTCCGCCACAAGAGAGCGGATTGGCAGGCAACACCCGTTAGAGCCGAATCGGCTGGTGTGGGGGGGTCGCAAAAATTAACTGAAACTGAAAGTGTGGTTGAGTTGCTTAAACAAGCAGAAATGTTGGCAAATCAGGCCCGGTATGATGAGGCAATGCGGCTTTGCTGGCAGGCGTTGGCAGTAGAGCCGTTGGCAACGTTGCCGTATTATTTGCTTGCCAGTATTGCCGAAGAACAAGGGGATCGTGTCGGAGCAAAGGATTTTTTGAATAAGGTAATTTATCTGGCACCAGAAACGGCCGTTTCTGCCTACCTCAATCTGGCCAGTCTGGTGGAAATAGAAGGAGATACCCGGCGCGCACACACATTACGCAATACTGCCCAACGCATTCTGCAAGAATTGCCATCCGAAACTATCATTGAGCCATATACAGACATCACGGCTGCTCAACTATATCAGATGTTGTTTTCAGATTCGGCCAGCCCGGAAGGAGATGTCGTTGATGCGTAATTATTTGCTTTTTATCTATCGCCACACTAAATATGGTATCCCTTCAGAAATTGTGGATGAAATTTTGTGGCTGCCAGAACTGACAATATTGCCAGAATTGCCCCGGGAAGTTATTGGCGTGTTTAACTTGCGGGGGCGTGTTGTGCCGGTTGTTGATCTGGATTTGAAGTTGAAGCGCAAGCCAGAACGATACCGAACTGAAGATGCAGTAATTGTTCTGAATCAAGGGGATGTCTGGCTGGGTATCCTGGCTAATCAGGCACTGGAAGTTGTGTCAATTCCGGAAACGGCCGTTGAATCTACCCCGCTTTTAGAATCACAAGCTCCTGAGCGTTTGGTCACACAGGTTGCCCGTTTTAATAATGAAATTGTAGCCTTGTTAGATGTATCGCAGCTCCTGGCACAAATAGCAACACTTGGGGAAGACGTGTTGGAAGAAACGGCCGTTTCTTCCGCCCACACCCCTCTCTTTTGTCCAGAAGCCACCCCTGCCGAACGGAAAATTTTCCAACAACGCGCCCAATCCTATAGCCAGGTTATCACCAGACAACAATACGCCGACCTCGTTCCTCTGGCCATTGTCCGCCTCAACCAGGAATATCTGGCTCTACCATTGGAACAAATAAAAGAGTTTGCCCCTCTTGATACCCTGACTCCTATCCCCTGCACCCCTTCCCATATTATGGGAGATATTAACCTGCGGGGTGACATCATCACAGTAATAGATATTCGGCCAGTACTGGGGTTGCCAATTACAAATTTGCCAGAAAACGCTCAACTGGCAATCCTGCAAGACATGGCAGCAGGCATTCCTCTGGATGCCGTTCTGGAAGTGAAATATATTAACGAACAGGAAATTGCCCCCTTGCCCCTGGCCATGCAATCTGTCAATCCGGAATTTATTAGCGGAGTTATTACCTATCAAAATCGGGCTATCAGCTTGTTAAATCTGGCCAAAATCATGACTGCAGAAGAATTGGTTGTAAACGAATATGTATGATATGAAACTTTTTGCACTAACAAACAATCCATTAAATTTGTTGGTTCTTTCAAAC
>RFGV01000347.1 GCA_003696605.1 Chloroflexota bacterium
GCTATGACAGTGATGACGGAAGTATTGATATTACAGTGACAGGGGGTAATCCTCCTTATACTTATCACTGGACCACAGGTGATTCCACCGAAGATTTGAGCGGACTCACCCGGGGATTTTACAGTGTTACGGTGGTTGACGCCAATGGTTGTTCAATTTCAAGAGGGGTTAACCTGCTCGCACCCGCCCCATTGGTTGCGACCTTGACAAAGCAGGATGTCAGTTGCCATGGCGGAAATGATGGGGCAATATATTCAAATGTTCAGGGAGGTACACCCCCTTACAGCTATCTGTGGAATACTACAGATACCACCAGCGATTTGACGGGAATTCCGGCCGGAACATACACCTTGACTGTTACGGATTTCAACGGATGCACGGTGAGTGTGTCACGAACGGTTAACCAACCACAACCGATCGTGATAACCGGCACGGTAACCGATGTTTCATGTGCGGGGAATTCAGACGGGGCAATCGATATCCAGGTCAGCGGTGGAACCCCGGCATATATCTTCAATTGGTCGAATAGCAGTGGTAGTGAAGATCTGAATGGCATTCCCTCCGGTAACTATATGGTAACCGTTACCGATGCGAATGGCTGTACAGCTACCGCAGCATTTGTCGTTGGTTCGCCTGCACCCATACAGTCCGGGGATTCAATAGTTTATATTTCCTGTTATGGCGAATCAGACGGTGCGATTTATTTAAATCCGTCCGGTGGTTCGGGCGTGTATACCTATTACTGGTCGACTGGCGATACGACATCCTTTATCGATAGCCTGAGCGCTGGAGTATATTCCGTAACCATAACTGACTCATCCGGATGTGCTGCGACATTTTCCTTTACATTGAGCAGCCCTGGCAGAATTACCGGGTATTTTGTCAAAACCCGTGTGAGCTGCTTCGGAGGCTCTGATGGCACCGCTACGATTATCGTCAGCGGGGGGACACCACCATATACCTACACATGGTCAAATGGCGATCAGGGTCCAACAGCAGATAGCCTTTCTGCCGGAATCTATCAGGTAACCGTGATGGATAACAACGGGTGTTCTGCTACAGCAGCGGTGAATATCCGGCAAGCGCCACGTATCACTGGAAGTTTTACGCGCAAGCATGTATCCTGCTATGGTGGAAATGATGGTGCCATTGATGTAACCGTTCAAGGTGGTACACCCCCTTATACTTTCCTGTGGTCGACCAACGATACCACGGAAGATATCAGTGGTTTAACCGCTGGCAGTTATTCTGTGACAATCACCGATGCCAATGGTTGTACGCGTTCAGGCCGGATATTCATTAACCAGCCTGATTCCTTAACCCTTGCATTCCAGGTTAACCATGTAAGCTGCTTTGGCAGTGCCGATGGTATGGTGTCCGTAACGGTTGCCGGAGGTGTTCCACCTTATCAGCAAGGCCTCGCGCACC
>RFGV01000348.1 GCA_003696605.1 Chloroflexota bacterium
CCTGATAGACTGTACGTATATATTTTACACCATAATATGCTTTGGTGCGTGTCATTCAGCACCATCTCCCCTTGTCTTTCAATAACTCATAGAATCGGTTTGTTGCCAATGATGAACAATCGGCGCAGAAGCCGGAATACCCGTTTGCTCAATCACACGAGACAACTCGCCTACTGGTTTTTGGACAGGCTTGACCACATGTTTCACCATCACAGCCTGACTCCCCCAATGACGGAATCCATACCGTTGCAAAGAATTTTGTATCCAGCTTTGATAACGACGCACACAACAATATACCGGTTTGTCATTCTTTTGGGGACTTATCTGTAAAGCTTCGGCCAAAATCTCATCAGTCATTGCCTCAGCATTAGGATGGACAAACAATCTCATCCAGGTTGCTGTAGAACCACAATGAAAATGAACAAAAGCTGTCAGTTCATCATTTTCACGCAATACCCATCCATCACCAAACTCAATCGGTGGGACAGGCTCAACCAGCTGAACCAACCGCGGTACCGTGTTGGCATAGAGTAACTGAATTTCCCAATCATCTGCTGACTGTCTTGGTCGAAGAAGATGGGGAGAGGTTTTATCAGTTATGGGGTTAATTACCCAAATATCCTGTCGGGTATAAACCGCAAAGCCAGCTCGCCGCAATACTGGCAGTTCATCTCCGGTTTCACTTACTTCGGCAACAAGGCTGTGGATCCCTCGGCGGCCTATTTCTGTTACTGCCTGATCAAGTAACAAAAGCCATACATCCTCATCTATATGTGAATTGGGCAGTACATTGGTTTCTTCTCTGGCGGTAGAACTTAAAAACAAAATGTGGGCGTGTTGTTGGCCATCTTCAACAACTAATTGAATGAAGCCGGCTGCATTTTGCTCTTTTAGTTTGCATACATACGTGGGAAAATCTCCACCTACCAGGCTGTATAATGCGCTCCGCCAGGGGTTCAAGTTGCTCGTCAGCGCAGATTCAGTGTGCAGGGGAACTCCGCCCTCACTTAATCGGCGTACAAGTGCCAGATCACGTAAATGAAAAGGACGTATCATCTCATTCAAAGTGTATCAACCCCTGTTCCAGAACGCAAGAAGGATAAAGTTTGATTTTGTCACACTCAGTTTTTTTTAGTATCTCTTGTGTTTTTCTAACAATGATTGCGGGTTTGCTCTCCTTTTGACGAACTCTACCTGGCTGCTTTTTGATGGCATTTTAATATGAGCTTTTTGTTTTACTTGTTTCGGCCGTTTCCTTACGAAATTAGACAAACGTGCTATAATCAACATCGGTAAACAGGCATCTGCGTGCCTGGGAAGAGAGGAGAAGGACTTCCATCCTCTGGTACGCCCTTCTTCAAACAATCAAATCCTTTCAATTCCTTTTATGAGGAGGGTCACATATGTCAAGCTTAATGCTCACGCTACGTGAAAGCATGCGCTATCGTGGCCGCAGCGGACATTGGAGTTGGCTAGCGCACCGAATTTCCGGTCTGGCTATCCTCGGATTCCTTGTCATTCACGTCTGGGATACAGCCAATGCTTTCTTTTACCCCGAAGTTTACCAATGGTCCCTTGCCGTATTCAAACACCCCTTCTTTGGGCTGGGCGAAATCGGTATTATGGCGGCAGTTCTTTACCACGCTTTCAACGGTATCCGCATCACCTTACTGGACTTCAAGCCAGAATGGTGGAAATATCAACAAAAGAGTGCCACTATCGTTTGGGTACTCTTTTTTGTTATCTTCATTCCCATAGCCTTGCTCATGTTCAGTAACATAATCAGCCATTGTAGTGAGCTGGCCGCCGAAGGCGCAAGTTGCTGGACAATCCCCCGTTTGAGTGACTTTTTACAATAAGGAGCAAACCAAATGACAGCAGTAAGTGGAACATCCGAAAAGGTTACACGGCGTGCTGTTCAACTGGAGGCAAACTTTGAACGCATCGCCTATTTGGGAATGCGTATGTCTGGTATTGTGCTTCTGGTTTTGGCCGTCGGCCACATGATGATCCAGCATGTATTGAATAGCTCCACCAACCTCACCATTCAGTTCGTTGCCGAGCAATGGCGCTCCTGGGGTTGGAAAAGCTATGACATGCTGTTACTGATTTTCGCATTTTCTCATGGCATCAACGGCCTGCGCAATGTGTTGTCCGATTACATCCACAATGACAAAATCATGAAGGGAATTAACGTGTTCCTGGCAGTATTTCTGGTTGTCACGATATTGTGGGCTGGATTTGCTATTGCGCGTTTCGATCCGGCTGCAATTCAATAACTCAGAAATCTGATATAGATGGGATAAAGCCATGTCAAGTATAAAAACTCATACATTTGATGCAGTAATCGTCGGTGCTGGCGGAGCAGGATTGATGGCCGCTCTGTATGCCAGCAAGGGTGCAAAGGTAGCTGTTCTGTCCAAATTGTATCCAACCCGTTCCCACACGGGTGCAGCACAGGGTGGTATTAGTGCAGCGTTAGGCAACCTGGAAGAAGACCGTTGGGAATGGCACGCATATGATACGGTCAAGGGATCGGATTATTTGGCCGATCAGGATGCGGTAGATATTTTGTGTCAGGAAGCGATTGAAACCGTTATTGAACTGGAACACATGGGTTTGCCGTTTGATCGGTTGCCAAATGGCAAGATTTCGCAGCGCCGGTTTGGCGGACATACAAATAATGAAACCGGAAAGCCGGTTATGCGTGCCTGCCATGCAGCAGACCGTACGGGGCATATGATCTTGCAAACTCTGTACCAGCAATGTATTAAGAATGAGGTGACTTTCTTTGATGAATTTCACGTTGTGGACTTGATCCGTGTGGATAATACGGTACGGGGTGTGATTGCTATTGAAATTGCTACTGGTGAATTTCATATCTTCCACAGCAAGGCGGTATTGTTTGCCACTGGTGGTTGGGGGCGGTGTTGGGAGGTTACTTCCAATGCCCATTCGCTGACGGGTGATGGGGCGGTTGTTTGCCTGCGGCGAGGTATTCCCCTGGAAGATATGGAGTTCTTCCAGTTTCATCCGACTGGTATTTACAAGCTGGGTATTTTGATTACTGAGGGTGTACGTGGTGAAGGTGGTGTGTTGCTCAATGATAAGGGCGAGCGTTTTATGGAACGTTATGCACCAACTATTAAGGATTTAGCCAGTCGGGATGTGGTCAGTCGGGCAATCTATCTGGAGATTAAGGCTGGCCGTGGCATTGGTGGCAAGAATTATGTGCATTTGGATGTGACGCCGGAGACGGTGAACAAGTATTTGGCGGAAGCTGGGGAAACACGCCGAATTGATAGGGCGTATATTGAGGCGAAGTTGCCAGATATTGCTGACTTTACGCGTACTTATTTGGGTGTGGATCCGGTTAAGGAGCCTATGCCTGTGCAACCTACAGCCCATTATGCAATGGGTGGTATCCCAACGAATGTGGATGGTTGTGTGGTGATTGATGCGAATAATACGGTTTTGCCGGGATTGTATGCGGCTGGTGAAGTGGCGTGTGTCTCGGTGCATGGTGCAAATCGTCTGGGGACGAATTCTCTGGTGGACCTGGTTGTGTTTGGTCGTCGGGCTGGCCGACATATGGCGGAATATTGCCAGGGGGCAGATTTGTTGCCGTTGCCGGAGGGGGCCGCAGATGAGGTTGTGGCTGAGTTTGAGCGTATTCGTAATAACAAGGGGGGTGTGAAGCCGTATGAGTTGCGGAAGCGGATGCAACATACGATGACGGAGAATGTGGGTGTTTTCCGTACTGAGGAGACGCTCTCAACGGCTTTGACGGAGTTGCGTGAGTTGCGACAGGCGTATCAGGATGTTGAGATTGATGATAAGGGGAAGCGGTTTAATACGGATTTGTTGGAGGCGTGGGAGTTGGGTTGCCTGCTGGAGATTGCGGAGGTAACGGCCGTTTCTGCTCTGGCCCGCAAGGAAAGCCGTGGTGGCCATGCCCGTGATGACTTCCCCAAACGAAATGATGAGGAATGGCTGAAACATACCCTTTGCCACAAAGAGGGTGATTCTTACCGCCTGGATTACAAGCCGGTGGTAATCGGCCGTTATCAGCCCAAGGAACGTGTGTACTAAAGCACAAAGGAGATACTCATGCAAGTACAATTACGAATCCGCCGGTTTAACCCTGAAAAAGATGAAAAGCCCTGGTGGGGTGAATATACACTGGACAATGTCAACCCCAACGACTCTGTCCTTGATTTGCTCCATCGTGTCAAATGGGAAATTGACGGCACACTCACCCTGCGCCGTTCCTGTGCCCACGGTGTTTGTGGCTCCGATGCCATGCGCATCAACGGCGCCAATGCACTCGCTTGCAAAACACTGGTCGCCCGCCTGATAAAGGAAGGGGCAACCCAGGCTCGTATTCAGGTGGAGCCTATTTTGGGATTACCTGTGGTCAAAGATCTGGTTGTAGATATGGAGCCTTTCTTTGAACACTACAAATCGGTAAAGCCGTACTTCATCAACAACTCTCCACCTCCGGAAAACGGCCGTGAACGGTTGCAATCACCCGAAGATCGCGCCCGTTATGATGACACAACCAAGTGTATTTTGTGTGCAGCCTGTACGACATCCTGCCCCAGCTTCTGGGCAGACGGCCGTTATGTCGGGCCAGCGGCTATCGTCCAGGCACATCGCTTCATCTTCGACAGTCGGGACGAAGGCTATGCAGAACGGCTAAAGGTAGTAGGTGACACTTTTGGCGTATGGCGTTGCCGCACCGTCTTCAACTGCACCAACGCCTGCCCGCGTGAAATCGAAGTCACCAAAGCTATTGCAGAAGTCAAACGGGCTTTAACGACAGGTAAAGTATAACAACTTGCCAGAAAACAACGCGTACGGGGTGAGTACAAACAACTACTCACCCCGTTTTGTTTTTGGTCCCAAAGCCAAACCGGGTGTGTAATTGCTTAACACCGAACCGCCGATAAACTCCCGCAAAATAGAATCACTGGGGATAAAGTCCAGACATTCTGCTGGCAGCGGATCAAACCACTGCAAAAAGGCCAGCAACCGATTTGCTTCTACACGCTCCGGCGTTCCAGGTTCTACTTGCAACACTAATGGTTGCGCCAACGCCTTGAGAACCGACAATTCATACACCAGAGCAGAATTAAAGAAAATATCCGCGTTATTTTGGTGTGGGAAAATATGCCGCTTTTCACCTCGCCGAACAGATGGCCAGCGTCGTATGGTATCGGCGGCAGAATAGCCCCGATGGGCAGCATCGCGCACAATGCGTCGCAATAGTCGCGTATCGGTTGTGGGCACCCGGTTGTGCTTGTCCAGATTTAACTGGGTGAACGCAGAAATAAAGATGCGGTACATGGCTTCTGGTGGAATTCCCTCAACAATGCGGGGGTTGAGACCATGTATACCTTCGATGAGGATGACGTGATCTGGTCCAATTGAAAGTGATTCTCCCCATTCTCGCTTTCCGGTGTGGAAATTGTAAACAGGCTGGATAATGGTTTCACCAGCCAGTAATTTTTGCAGGTGTTCCCGGAAAAGGGGGACATCCACAGCTTCCAGAGCTTCAAAGTCGTATTGTCCGTTTTCGTCACGGGGGGTTTGGTCTCGGTCTACGAAATAGTTGTCCATGCTAATGGCAACTGGGTAGATGCCTTGTGCCATGAGTTGAATGGATAGTCGCTTGCTGAATGTGGTTTTGCCGGCGGAGCTTGGGCCAGAAATAAGGACTATTTTGACGTGTGGCCGACGGGTAGTAATTTGAGAGGCGATGTTGGCTAGCTGGAGTTGGTGGAATGCTTCGGCAACAAGGATGACTTCCTGAATACGGCCGTTATGCACCAGTTCATTTAACGCCGAGACGCTCGGCACACCAATAATCTTGAGCCAGTTTGAGTAATCCTGAAACACTCGTGCCAGGCGTGGTTCATCCTCAAAAGGTTGCAGTACATCTGGCTGATGACGACGTGGGAATTGTAAAATAAAACCATTGTTGTAGTGATGTAACTCAAACAAATCCAGATATCCTGTGCTGGGAACCATGAAACCGTGAAAATAGTCACGCACACCATTTAATTCATACAATGTCAGGTAATCTTTGCGCCGGCGGGCAAATAATTGGGCTTTTTCCATATCTCCATGTTCCCGAAATAGCTGTAGGGCTTCGTTAAGTGGCACACGTACCTGAGTGATGGGTAAATCGGCTTCGACCAGTTCGCGCATGCGCCGCCGCAATTGGTCTAGTTCTTCGTCAGTGAGGCAACGGCCGTCGTCCCGTTCACAGTAGTAACCACCAAACGGCATGGAGTGATGGATGGTGAAAATGCGGCCGGGGAACAGTTCGGCGGCGGCGGCAATCATGAGAAAGCTGAGAGAACGGCGGTAGATGCGTACACCATCGGAGTCGGCCATGGTGATGGGGGTTATGAGGGCATCGTGCATTAGCGGATGGGAAAGTTCACGCAGCTTGTCGTTCATCATTACGGCTAAAATACGGCCGTTTGTCTTGAGATTGGCGGCTTTGACAAACGCTTCAATGGGGGTACCAACCGGGCCGTTGAATGCCTGACCATTTGGAAAGCGTGCCTGAACATCTTGTCGAATAGGTGCGGGTTTGATTGTTGTCATGATTTTTTCCTTATGTTAAATGGATGTCAGATTAGCAACGTAAATAGTCTCGAATGAGGTGAATGGAATCAGAAACGGCCGTTTCCAGCCGTGCCTGTACCTTGTCCACCGGTACTCTGGCAAACAAATGCGTCTCCATCCACGTTGCATCGTGCAACATAGCCTCATATTCAGAGGGAGACATGCGCATTCGCCGGGCATAAGTTGCCACCGTTTCCGTTGTCGCCCCCGGCTGTAACTGGACCACCAACCGGTCACGCCATTGTCTGATATCTGCGTCGGTGGCAAACGGAAGCCAATGGTCTGGCTCAGCTTGTGCCAGCGTGGTAACGGCCGTGTCTGGCAACGCCATTCGAGCCTGCTCATCCAGCCAGGTAAGCAACACATTGTGAACCAAAAATCGCTCCCGCAAATCCCCCATATTGGGTGGCTCAGCAAAATAGGGCAACATCACTTGCCAAAACCAGACCAGATCGAGCATCAGATGGGCACAATAAGCAGCCACAAAAACAGCCTGATCGGCAGGCAAATGACGCGCATTTGCCAGCTCTGGATATTCGGCCATCATTCGTGGCCATGCCTTGTCCTCTGGAGATGGCGGCATTGGATAAAAATGGGTAGCTTCACGAGGAAGGTCACAAACAGCTTGCAAATCGGGAGCGACACTACCCAGGTAAAAAGCCGGCCATTCAGCCAAAAGGAGAGTGGACAAACGGCCGTTTTCCCCTTCCAGGCGATTCACCATTGCCCGAATTCGCTCCGCCATTTCCAAATGCATAAATGGTGTGGGCATGATAACCAGTCAACCCCAAAACACCTCTGCCCAGACAGAGGCAAATTTACCATACACTAAATTAACGATGCCAGGATGGGCAAGAAGACGGAGCAAACCAGCGGGTACTCACTCGGCCACGCAAACGGCTCAAACTTGGTAAACACGCCAACAAAACATCCGGCGTACTTTTTGACACCTTAAACGGTATGCCACCCAGCCGCGCCTGCAACTGGAGCTCCAGCTCATCCGCGCTGCCAATCATAGAAGCCTCATCACCCAAAGGCACAACCAATGCCACCGGTACAGCATACCCTTTGATAAAATACGCCTGCCCCAGCTGATCAACGTAGTCATAAATGACATGCTCCCCATACATACGCAAACCAGAAACAGGCTGAGCACCCAATACCAAAAGTGATTGGTTAGGAACATGGCCACGCCGCATTTCAATAGCCACTGTCCACTGAGCCGCAATATCGGGCGAAATACCATTGCGAGCAGCAACAGCCCGCCCATAGTTATCGAGCACACTGGCAGCATACTGGCGTGGCACACGGCTGGTAATCTGATCCCATCCACCACTATATGCAGCCAAGGCAGCATATAAATCGCCACCTGATTGGCGGATCACTTCGGCCAAAATGGCAACTCCCCAGCGCAAATTGGTGGATGGCTTGAGTAATTCTTCTGTGGGTGGTCGCCATTCCAGCCCCGGACCGGCAGGCATGACCCCCATTAATCCAACTGCCCCTACCCGGCTAATCAGGCTGGGGTTGCCGTTGGATTCTTCACGTATGACGGCCGCAATGAGATCTGGATCGAGACCGTAAGTGCGGGAGAGTACACCGATGTGTGTTTCCCACCGCTGAATAGATGGCCCCCAGACAGGCGAAAGGACAGACTCGCTGTTTTCGGCTTTTTTCAAAGCGGGGCGGGTTCGTGCCTGCGCGGGTACCACCTGAAACAGGTTGATCCAGATGGTGATGATAAGCAGGGTTGTTATCAAATGGCGGTTTCGTTTTTTTTGCTTCATAGCGTATCTGACAAACAACGGCCGTTTTCGCTCCGTACAGAACGATAAGGGCGAGCCAAGGACTCGCCCAAGGTTGTTTGTGTCATTCGTCTCAACGGCATTCTAGCATAAGGGGGGAAAATGTGTCAATTCGTTTATGTAAACTCATTTACCAAAAAGTATTTGGTGCAAGTCCACTTGTGGAGAATGGGCTGGAATTTGCCACCAGGTGACACGGGCATTGCGTAACGGCCGTTTCATGCCCAAAGGCTTCTTAATTTGTTGCGGTGCATCCACCTCTTCGGTTGGCAATAAAATTGCCTGAATGGCGACGCCTTCATGCACCGAAGCGGCAGGATGTGTGTAAACGTAGCAAGGATATTTGACATAAAGCTCAAGCCCCCGCAAAAAACATTGTGTTTCACGGCCATCCTGCTCATACCCAAACAGTTCACCACGAGGAAACTGCTGGCCATACGCCACAATCCACTCATAGAGATCCAGTCCACGAATTTCATGTCCCCAATCGTCCAGCACAAAAGCGGGGAAAATATGTTCCTCTGTACCAAGTGTGACAAGGGCAAAACCAAGATATAGTGATTCGGCCGTTATTTCAGCAGGCTCGGCATGGGAAAGCCAAAGGGCAAAACGGCCGTTTTCCTCAAGCAACCTGCCCCACACATGCTGTCGAATCGGCTTCATCCACACCTCCAAGTCAAAAGCAATCTTCTCCCCTACATTACCACACCTTAACTGGCGGTCAATGCTTGCACGTTTCCCCTCTGCTGTCTATCATTTCACCAAACAGCAAGCATAACCACCACCCATTAACCATTTGCCCAAAAAAAGGATGAGTAACCATGAAAGCAATTGTTTTTTATGAACATGGCACACTGGAACAAGTGCAATATACCGATATACCCAAACCAGAACCGGGTCCTGACGACGTATTACTTCAGGTAAAGGCAGCAGCCCTGAACCGACTGGATTTGTGGGTGCTAGAAGGCTGGCCTGGCCTCAAACTAAAATTTCCGCACATCATGGGAAGTGATGGGGCAGGCATTGTCGCCGCCACAGGTAAAAATGTGCGCGATTTTCAGGTGGGCGATCGGGTTGCTGTCAATCCCACGCTCAGTTGTGGCCATTGTCATTTCTGCCTCACCGGGCGGGACAATATGTGTGATCATTTTGCTATTCTGGGGGAGCATGTGGATGGTTTCTTTGCCGAATATGCAGTGGTGCCAGCACGCAATCTGTTACCTTTGCCTGACCACGTCTCTTTTGCAGAGGCTGCAGCTGCCTCCCTGGTTTATGTGACAGCGTGGCACTCACTTATTACACGCGGACAACTTCGGGCTGGTGAGAGTGTGTTGATTGTTGGTGCTGGTGGTGGTGTGAATACGGCTGCCATTCAGATTGCTCGTCTTGCTGGTGCGTCTCCCATTTATGTGGTTGGTTCTACCGATGAAAAATTGGCGCGCGCCAGGGAATTGGGGGCAGATGTGACCATTAATCGGCATAAGGAAGATTGGGGTAAGGCTGTGTACAAACTGACAAACCGGCAAGGGGTGGATGTTGTGGTAGATAATGTGGGGGCAGCCAGTTATTTTTCTTCGTTACGTTCCCTAAAGCGGGGTGGGCGTTTGTTAACAGTGGGAAATACGAGTGGGCCACGGTTTGAATTTGATAACCGGCTGATATTTGGCAAGCATTTGAGTATTATCGGCACGACAATGGGGCCAATTGCTGATTATAAGGAAGTGATGGGGATGGTGTTTAACGGCCGTCTCCAGCCAATTATTGACACTGTTTATCCACTGGCTGAAGGCAAGACTGCCCTAAAAAGGCTGGCCGAAGGGAATGTGTATGGGAAATTGGTACTACGTGTCTGATTTTTCACTTATGTAACAGGTGGACGGGGGGGATTTAGCTTATACTGTAACTATCGTAATGTTTGTCTTAATTTTTTTAGAACCATTTAATAAAGTCTGACATCGTAGAGGTAAAAACATGAAAAAGATCTGGCGTTGTAGTGGTATATTTTTATTGGTTGTTTTGTTTTTGGCAGGGTGTGGTCAGCGTGAGCCGGAAGTATTGTATATTGGCGTTTTGGCTCCGTTGAGTGGGGATGCTGCACCTACTGGAAATGATATGGTAAATGCAGCGCAGTTTGCTGTGGATGAGATTAATCAGCAGGGGCTGGAAATAAACGGCCGTTCTTACAAGCTGGTATTGGTCATTGAAGATGATGAAGCCAACCCGGAAACGGCCGTTTCTGCCACCCAGGAACTCATCAACCAGAAAAACGTTGTCGCCATCGTTGGTCCACCATTTAGCAGTGCTGCCATCCCCGCCGCCGAAGTTGCCGAAGCGGCCGGCATCCCTTTACTCAGCCCCACCTCTACCAACCCCAAAACGACACAAAACAAACAATACGTCTTCCGTGCCACCTTTATTGATGATTTTCAAATTCAAGCACTGGTGCGTTTTACACAAGAAGATTTACACGCCACCAAAGCGGCCGTTCTTTTTGATATTACCAACCCTTACAATCAAGGCCTGGCTGAATCTTTTCAGCGAGCGTTTACAGCCATTGGGGGGCAAGTCGTCGCTTTTGAATCATACACCGCAGACCAAAACGAAGATTTCACGCAACAACTGGCCGCTATCAAAGAAAGCAGCCCGGATGTGCTCTTTTTACCGAACGCCACCAACGAAGTGCGCCAACAGGCAGAGCAAGCCCGCATGATGGGCATTACCGCCACCATTATTGGCAGCGACATTTGGGAAGCTGAAAGGCTGGTAGATAGTCCGGCCTTTGAAAACAGCTTTTTTAGCGGGCATTACTGCCGCGATTTGAGCATCTCGCGTATTCGCACTTTTACCGAGAAGTATGAACAAGCTTACGGTCGCGTGCCCAATGGCCTGATAGCCCTTACATATGATTCCTTTGGCCTGTTGGTAGCTGCCATGAAATATGAAAAAGATGTTACTCCCGAAGCAATTCGAAACGGCCTTTATAATAATGAGGGGTTTGTAGGGATAACCGGCCCTATCAATTATGCTGATAATGGCGACCCTATCAAAAGTGTTGCTATCTGGCAAATTCGTGATGGGGATCGAGCATGCATCAAAATGATCACTCCCTAAACGCGATGAATTGTATTGCGAAACAGGATCGCTAAATTATGATAACGCGTTGGTCAAACAGCCTGATGTTTCGGCTTGTCACTTATTTTTTGCTTATTTCGCTGGCAAGCACAATTGCGGTGGGCGCATTGAGCTATTATCTGGCTCGTGAAAGCCTGACACAGTCTGTTTTTGACCGATTGACCACAATTGCCAATCTGAAAGAATCGGAGTTAAAGCGGTGGGTAAATGAACAAACGGAGGAAGTGGTATTTATTGCCGATACGCCGGAATTGCAAACGGCCGTTTCCCAGTTAGTCCCCCTGGTTACCAACGACATTCCTCCAACCGACCCTGCATATCAGGCGCTTCATGACGACATCCAGGCACGACTTGTCAACCTGGCTAATCATAAAGAATCCATTAGCGAAATATTCATCCTCACCAGCGTTGGCGGCAAAATCATCGTCTCCACAAACCCTGAGCACGAAGGACTGTATCGCGTCAACGACACTTACTTTAGAAAAGGTAAATTCGAAACATTTGTGCAAAATGTATATCCCTCTCCCCTGACCGGCAAACCAGCCATGACCATTTCCACCCCTCTATTTGACTCAGAAGGCAAAAAAATTGCCGTTCTGGCTGCTCATCTAAATCTCTCGGAAATGGATGAAATTGTCCAGACACCGGAAAGCCTGGCAGAGACCGGAGAATCCTATCTGGTAGACAAGTTCAATGTCTTCGTTTCCAGTGAACGTTTCGGACGCATTGAATTTCCACGAGGGGTACACACACCTGCTATAGATGCGGCTATACAAGGGAAGAGCGGGTATGGGTTGTACCAGAACTACCAGGGTGAACCGGTCATTGGTGCGTATCGCTGGATAGGGGAGTTGGAACTGGCATTGTTGGTAGAACAGAACGAGGCTGCCGCGCTTTTACCCGCACAACGAGTAGCCATAACAATCGGTATTGTCGGTGGCATTACGGCTTTGCTTTTGGCGATTGGCGTTTACTTGTTAGCCCGACAAATTGCCCAACCAATACTAACACTCACAGAAACGGCCGTACTCGTCGCTGAGGGCAATCTTTCCACCCTTTCTCCTATTACTTCCCAAGACGAAATCGGCCTCCTGGCCACCGCCTTTAACAAGATGATCACCCAACTTCGCACACTCTATAGTGGCCTTGAAAACAAAATCCAGGAACTCCAACAAACTGAAGCTGCACTCCAGCGTTACGCCCACCGCCTTGAAACCCTACACGAAATAGATCGCGCCCTTCTGACAGCCCAATCACCCCACGAAATTGCCAATGCCGCCCTTATCCACATTCACACCCTCATCCCTTGCCACCGGTCTAGTGTCACTATCTTCAACTTTGCCGAAAATCAGGCCGAAATTATTGCTGCCCACGGGAACACAATTCCCGGTTTACTCCCCGGGACGAAATTCTCTCTGGAAAACAATTCCCTGCTCAAAGATTTACAACAAGGTACCCCACACGTTATCTCTTCTCCCGAAAGCATGGAACAAGACACATCCTTAAGCAAAGAGGTTTTACGCAGCGGCCTTATCTCTTATATAAACTTCCCTCTATTATGGCAAAACCAGCTAATTGGCAGTCTAAACCTCGCAGGCAAAACGGCCGATTTCCTAAACCAGGAAAACATCAACATTGGTCAAGAAATCGCCAACCAACTCGCCGTTGCTATCAGACAAACCCAACTCCTGGAAGCCACCCAACGCCAACTCAAAGAACTAAGCCTCTTACATGCCGTAGCCCTGGCCACCACCGAAGCAACCGATGAAAACAGCCTTATCGAAAAAGCCACCGAAGCTATTGGCAGTATCCTTACCCCCCACAACTTTGGCATCATGCTCATAGACGAAACCACCGGCAGCCTCAAAGTAATGCCTTCCTATCGTGGTGTACCAGAAAAAAACGCCCGCCAATACCTGCCCAAAGGCACAGGCATCACCGGATATGTCGCCCAAACTGGCCGCCCATTACGCATAGGCGATGTCACTCAAGACCCACGCTACTACAACGCCGATCCAGCCGTCAGGTCAGAGCTATGCGTACCACTCATTGTCAATGACCACCCCATCGGCATCATCAACATCGAAAGCACCCAAAAAGATGCCTTCTCCGCTGAAGACGAAACCCTTCTGACCACACTTGCCCACCAACTAGCCCTGGGCATTCAAAAAATTCGGCTATTCAACCAAACCCAACAAGAAATTGAAAGACGGCGCCGCATCGAAAAGGCCTTGCGCGAGGCGCGCGACCATTTGGAAATGCGCGTCAGCGAAAGAACGGCCGAACTAACCCTCCTCAATCGCGCCAGCCAAAGCCTCATCACCTCCCTCAACCTGGAAGACGTCCTCACAACCGTATTGGAAGAACTGCGCAACCTCCTGGACGTCGTTGCCTGTTCCGTGTGGCTCCTCGACGAACAAACAAACGAACTGGTCTGCTACCAAAGTTCCGGCCCACAAGGAGAACAAGTTCGGGGATGGCGCCTGCCTGCAAACAAAGGCATCCTTGGCTGGGCTGTACAAAACAAGACCAGTGTCCTCACCCACGACGCCCAACAAGACACCCGTCACCTGCGTGACCTGGACGAACAACTCCCCCTTCAGTCCCGCTCCCTACTCACCCTCCCTCTCATAATACACGGTCGAGTCATTGGCGCCCTCCAGGCCATCGACGACCACCCCAACCGCTTCACAGACTCCGACCGAGAACTACTGGAATCCCTGGCAGCAACAGCCGCATTCGCCATCGAAAACGCTCGCCTCTACAACCTTGCCCGCAAAGACGCCCAAACCAAAGCCACATTACTCAAAGAAGTCAACCACCGTGTCAAAAACAACCTCTCCGCCATCATTGGATTACTATACGCCGAAAGACGACACGCAAAAATCAAAGATGAAGCCATTTATCAAAAAATCATGAACGACCTGATCACCCGTGTACAAGGGCTGGCCACCGTACACAACCTGCTTTCTGCATCTGAATGGACCCCTGTCCTTCTCACCGATTTGGTCAACCAACTGATCCATTCCACCATCCGCACCCTGCCTGCCAGCAAAAGCGTAAACATTATTATTTCACCCTCACCCATCCGCATCACCGCCGAACAAGCCAACTATCTGGCATTGGTCCTGAATGAACTGGTAACCAACAGCATTAAATATGCCTTCAACGATCGCAATCACGGCCAAATCATTGTCAACATCACCCAAAACCAGCAAAACATACGAATCACATACCAGGATGATGGGCCTGGCTATCCACCTGATGTGCTTCGGGCAGAAAATCCTCGTCACAATGTTGGCTTCCACTTGCTATACAATATCGTTCGCAACAGCTTAAACGGCACGTTCACCATCCAAAACCTGCAAAACAACGGCCAGACTGGCGCCGTGGCCATTATTGAATTTGAACAACTTGTTCAAAATGTCACCTCACCTCAACCAGTGTGAACGACAAAAGTTTTTCTTTCTCCATAACAATATTCGGTCTATAATCAAGCAATGTTTGATAAAGCAATACAATGTTAATTCGGGACACCAATCTTGCTGGTATTTTGTTATCTGGGAGACCAGTCCCCAACTTTTGTAAAACATCTCCAATAAAAAGAGTTTTAAACGATGAAAGAAAGAAAAGAAATTCGCATTTTGGTAGCAGAAGATGATTTTTTGGTAAGCGAGATGGTGTCTGGCATGCTGGAAGAATTAGGCTATACGATTGTTGGCAAGGCAACAAACGGGCAAGAAGCCATTGAAAAAAACCAAAAATTGCGTCCAGATATTGTCGTAATGGATGTGCAAATGCCTGGTATGTCGGGTATACAGGCGGCGGAAATTATCCAGCAAACTTCTCCTACCCCAGTTGTTATCTTAACTGCTCACGAATCTCAGGAGCTTGTCAATCAGGCAAGTCGGGCTGGCATTGCGGCTTATTTGCTCAAGCCACCTGATAGCCGGACGCTGGAACGGGCTATTACAATTGCTTTGGCTCGCTTTCAGGATCTGCAACAAATGCGCGCCATCAATCAAGAGTTACTTAATTCCAATCAGGAATTGGATTCGTTTGCTCATACAGTGGCGCATGATTTGCAAAATCCGTTAAGTCTGGTGATTGGGTTTTCTGAACTGCTTATTCAAAATTATGATGAGTATAGTGATGCAGAACGCAAAGATTTGTTAAAAACGATTAATCGTAATGCCCACAAGCTTAGTAACATTATTGATGAGTTGTTGTTGTTGGCTGGTGTGCGGAATGCAGAAGTGGTTTTGGAACCGTTTGATTTAAAGCTAACGGCGCTGGAAGCCAAAATGCGCTTGTCGGATATGATTGAGGATTATCAGGCGGAGGTTGTCATACCAGATGAGATGCCAATGGCATTGGGGCATGCGCCGTGGGTAGAGGAAGTGTGGGTGAATTATTTGAGTAATGGTATCAAGTATGGGGGGCAACCGCCGCGGCTGGAAATTGGGGCGGAAGTTTGTGGGGATTATGTGCGCTGTTGGGTGCAGGATAATGGTGAAGGGATTGATCCGGCCGAGTTGGATAAGTTGTTTGTACCGTTTAATCAGCTTAAGCAGGTGAGAACAAAGGGGCATGGGTTGGGGTTGTCTATTGTGCATCGTATTGTGACGCGACTGAATGGCGAAGTGGGTGTAGAGAGTATGCCAGGAAAGGGGAGCAGGTTTTGGTTTACGTTGCCTAATGTGAAATCTTAAATCATTGAATGTCTCATTGAGGGAGGGCTTGTGCGAATCTTTGAGTTTGTGCTGTTGGTGTGTGATCTGCTGTTGTTGCTGGCGTTGGTTTTTGGGGGTAGGTGGAAGTGGGTGTGGGGTAGTTTGATGGGAGCAACGGCCGTTTCTGCCTTTGTCCATCTGGCATTTGAGGGGTATCGCTGGCAAATGATACCGGCTTATGGCCTAACGGCCGTTTTGCTCCTCTTGTCACTATATCGGTGGCGCAAATCCACACTACCAAACAAAAGTCATCTATGGCGCGGGATTTCAGTTGTGTTGGGGCTAATTGCTCTGGTTGTATCCTCTGCCTTACCCTGGTTGCTGCCTGTCCCCCGCCTACCTGAACCGACTGGTCCCTATCGCATTGGCACGGCCGTTTTCCATCTTGTCGATCCCAACCGCCCCGAACCTTACACCGACGAACCAGAAGACAATCGGGAAATTATGGTGCAGGTCTGGTATCCAGCCGAAAATTCAGCCAATGGCACCACAGTGCCTTACCTGGACCGTCTGGAGTTGGCCGGTCCTGCTATTGCGCGCAACCTCGATTTACCCGCTTTCTTTTTAGACCATATTGGTTTGGCGCGCACGCACGCCATTCTAAACGCGCCACCAACTGACAGCGGTGCGCCATACCCCGTTATTATTTTCTCCCATGGCCTTACTGGTTTCCGTTCCCAAAATACAGGCATGATTGAAGAACTTGTCAGTCAGGGGTATGTGGTAGCGGCCATAGATCACACATACGGCAATGCCATTACCGTCTTCCCGGACAACCGCGTCGTGCTATATGATGCCTGTCGTCTTTTTACTGATTGTCAATCTAACCCCCGCGAGGGACACGCTTTGGTGCAACAATGGGCAGGAGATATCAGCTTTTTGCTGGATGAAATGGAGAAGTGGAACAATGAGCCAGACCACTTGCTAAACGGCCGTTTAGATCTGGCACACGTTGGCGTTTTTGGGCACTCAACCGGTGGCGGGGCTACCCTGGAAGTCTGTTGGCAGGACAGCCGTTGCACAGCCGGTCTGGTTTTGGATGGCTGGACATTGCCGGTTTCCACCGAAATCCTCAAATCGCCTCCCAGTCAGCCATTTATGTTCTTGAATACACCTCGCTGGCTGGGACCTGACAACAAAGCCCGTGGCCAAAAGATTTATGCGGCACTTCCCAATGAAACCTGGCTCATTGCGATTGAAGGAACTGAACATTTTGACTTTTCCGATCTGCCGTTGCTTTCACCACTCACCCACCAGTTGGGGCTATCTGGCACGATTGATGGCAATCGGATAGTGGAAATTCTGGATGCTTACGCTGTGGCATTTTTTAACCAGTATTTGAAAATGGAACCATCACCTTTGCTTGCAGATAATTCTTCTCCATATCCAGAAATAAAATTGGTGAAACACGGGGCAAGATGAGCTTATCTGTTCGCAGGGCAATTTATTTCAGGTCAGGGCGTAGATGACGGTTCAGCCAGTTCGGCCGTTTCGCCTCCCACCACGCGGCGTAATTCGGTTGTGCGCAACTGCATTAAGGCATTCATTTCACCACCACCGCCATACACCACCGCCTGGTCATAAACGGCCGTTTCTACCACCGTCCGCAACCGTTGCCGATGCCCAAACGGTGGCACAGCCCCCACCGGATAGCCGGTAATGGCCAACACCTGTGCCGCATCGGCCGTTTTTAGCCGCCGTCTGGATACCCCCAAATAATCCGCCAGCCGTTTCCAGGCAATGCGGTTTGGCCCCCGCGCCACCACCAACACTGGTTCCCCGTCAGCCAAAAACAACACCGACTTGATAATCTGAGCAGGAGAAACCCCCAAAGCATCAGCCGCTGCCGCCACAGTAGGCGTCTGAACAGGCAAATGCACAATCTTGGCCGCAATCTGATTCCTGGCCACAAACTCAGCCAAATCTGCACTGGTCAACACAATCTTGTTCTCGCTCATGGCGTGCAAGTATAGCATAAAACAAGTGGTAACGGCCGTTCCCCCTTTTGTGGAGATCAATCCCCATCTGCTATAATGCCCCACGTTCAGAAAAAACGACAACAACATGTAAACAGCTTGCGAATCAGGAGTTCACGCATGAGTGAAATTATCAGCCAGATTAACCCACAAAGCGCAGAATTTAAAACCAACTTCGCTCACAACAAAGCTCTGGCCGAACAACTGGCCGAACGACAACACAAAGTAGCCACAGAACGGCCGTCGCGCGCCCTGGAACGCCATCGCCAGCGTAACAAGCTATTAGTACGCGAACGAATAAACGCCATCCTGGATGACAACAGCCCCTTTCTGGAGCTTTCACCACTGGCCGCATGGGACATGTACGACAACGAAGCCCCCGCCGCCGGAATCGTTACCGGAATCGGCCGTATTGCCGGCATTGAATGCATGATCATCGCCAACGACCCCACCGTCAAAGGCGGCACCTATTACCCCGAAACCGTCAAAAAACACATTCGCGCCCAAACCATCGCCGAAGAAAACCACCTCCCTACCATCTATCTGGTAGATTCTGGTGGCGCATTCCTCCCCTTACAAGCCGACGTTTTTCCCGACAAAGAACACTTCGGCCGTATCTTCTACAACATCGCCCGCATGTCTGCCAAAGGCATCACCCAAATAGCAGCCGTACTGGGCAGTTGCACCGCCGGTGGCGCATACATCCCCGCCATGTGCGACGAAACCATCATCGTCAAAGGAAACGGCACCATCTTTCTGGGTGGCCCCCCTCTGGTCAAAGCTGCCACCGGAGAAGAAGTAACCGCCGAAGAACTGGGCGGCGCAGATGTACACACCCGCATCAGCGGTGTAGCCGACCATTTTGCCGAAAACGAAATAGAAGCACTGGAACGGGTGCGAGATATTGTCAGCCATCTCAACCGACGCAAACAAATTCCCATCGTCCTGCAAGAACCAGAAGAACCACTTTATGATCCCGAAGAACTGTATGGGGTCATTCCAGCCGATCCACGCCTCCCCTACGACGTCCGTGAAGTCATTGCTCGCCTTGTAGATGGCTCCCGCCTGAGCGAGTTTAAGGCACGTTATGGCCCCACAATTGTGTGCGGGTTTGCCCACATTATGGGAATTCCGGTAGGCATTGTCGCCAATAATGGCCTTTTGTTCAGCGAATCGGCTCTAAAAGCAACTCACTTTATCCAATTATGCGGGCAACGAGGCACGCCATTACTGTTTCTGCAAAATATCGCTGGCTTTATGGTAGGTAAACAGTATGAAAATGGGGGAATTGCCAAAGACGGCGCGAAAATGGTTATGGCTGTAAGCAATGTGAATGTTCCTCGTATCACATTATTTCATGGCGTAAGTCACGGAGCAGGCAACTATGGCATGTGTGGGCGTGCGTATGATCCACGCTTTTTGTTCACATGGCCCAATAGCCGCATTAGTGTGATGAGTGGTGAAGCAGCCGCTGATACATTGTGGACTGTGGGTAAAAAACGGGTTTTGAGCAAACTGGAAAACCCTACACCAGAGGCAATTGCGGCCGCAGAAGCAGAGTTTAAACGGCCGATTCTGGAAAAGTATGCGCGTGAAAGCGACCCATATTACGCCACAGCCCGACTCTGGGACGACGGCATTTTAGACCCAGCACAAACACGAATTGCTCTGGCATTGGCTTTTTCTACCACCCTAAACGCTCCCTTCCCAGACGGCCGTTATGGCACATTCCGCATGTAACTCACCCATCCCAACCGCCAACAGTTCCAAACACTCCCACATCCTCATCATTTCATTGCCGCACCGATCCCTTTGTGATAAACTGCACACAAACTTTCAAAAAATTTTGAAAGATATAAAGGATGTAAACATAACATATACCGGATGACATACAATGGCCTATAAAAACCTGTCTGAATTCATCGAAAAACTGGAAAAAGAAGGCGAACTCATACGCATTACAGTTCCCGTCAGTCACGAACTGGAAATCACCGAAATCACCGATCGCATAAGCAAAGGCCCTGCAAACAAAAATAAAGCACTGCTTTTTGAAAATGTGGTTGGTTACGACATGCCAGTTTTGATCAATGCATTTGGTTCCGCCAGGCGAATGGCCATGGCTTTGGGTGTAGAAACACTGGAAGAACTAAACCATAATCTCAGCCGCCTGATTGATATGAAATTGCCAGAAGGATTTGGGGCAGCTATGGGGCGCGCCACCGAGCTTTTAAGTGCGTTGCGTGCTGTAGGCCTAAAGCCACACAAAGTAAAAAAAGCACCTTGTCAAGAAGTCGTACATATTGAAGATGCGTCATTAAACATGTTACCGGCTCTAAAATGCTGGCCCCATGATGGGGGGCGGTATATTACCCTGATGCAAGTTATTACTCGTGATCCGATTACTAATCAGCGGAATGTGGGTATGTACCGGGTGCAGATTTTTGATGACAAAACGGCCGCTATGCATTGGCAGCGACACAAAGGCGGCGCAGAACATGAGCGCCTGGCACGCGAAACAGCCAAACCAATTATTCCAGCAGCCATTGTGCTGGGGGGCGATCCGGCTCAAATGTGGTGTGCCAGCGCCCCTTTGCCACCAGGCATTGACGAATATTTGTTAGCCGGTTGGTTGCGCGGCAAGCCGGTAGAGTTTGTGGATTGTGTGACACAACCCCTGGAAGTGCCGGCCAATGCTGAAATCGTTATAGAAGGGTATGTTGACCCAAACGATCAACGTATTGAAGGACCATTTGGTGATCATACAGGCTTTTATACACCAGCAGATACTTTTCCCACGTTCCATGTAACAGCTATTACGCATCGGCGGCAGGCAATCTATCCGACAACAATAGTAGGAAAGCCACCGATGGAAGATTACTGGATGGGTAAGGCTACTGAGCGACTGTTTTTGCCATTGATGAAGATTTTTCAGGGAGAAATTGTAGATGTAAACATGCCAGCTGAAGGTGTGTTCCACAATCTGATTATTGTGAGTATCAGGAAACGATATCCGGGACATCCACAAAAGGTAATGTATGGTTTGTGGGGGTTGGGGTTAATGATGCTGACTAAGTGTATTGTTATTGTGGATCATGATGTAGATGTTCACAATTTGTCAGATGTGGCCTGGCGGGTATTGGGGAATGTTGATTGGCGACGGGATGTGGTTATTGTGGATGGTCCGGTTGATCAGTTAGACCATTCTGCGGTACGAGATTCATTTGGTGGCAAAATTGGTATTGATGCCACGGCAAAGGGTCCGGCAGATGGACACCCGCGAGGTTGGCCAGAAGAGATTGAAATGTCGCCAGAGATTAAGGCATTGGTGGATGAACGATGGTCTTTGTATGGGCTGGATTGATTGGGACGCCTGAAAGAGGGTGTTGAGAATGGGTGAATGGGAAATACGGCCGTTACGGGCTTCTGATACAGCCGGTTTACACACTCTGTTGCATCATCCGGCTATTATTGCCAGTACCAGCTATCTACCCAGCCGCGAGTTTGGAGAAACAGCAAATTGGGTGCAGGACCATAAAGCTGGACAGCATCGCCTGGTGGTTGAAAGAGGGGGCGAACTGGCCGGATTGGTCCTTGTGACAGAGTTTCTGAATCCGCGCCTGCGACATACGGCGGAAATAACTTTGTTTGTACATCCGGATTATATGGCTGAGGGAGCAGGTGCGGTGTTACTGGAAACGGCCGTTTCCCTGGCTGACAACTGGCTTAACATCAGCCGCCTGGAAATCAAACCGCTGGCAAACGACGAATACACTATTGAACTATGCCAAAAGGCCGGTTTTGTACCAGAAGGTAAACGACACAAGGTATTATTCAGCAACGGCCGTTACCTGGACGACATCATCATGGCTCGGCTACACAACACCCAAGCCCTGCCCGGCAACAAAACCCCTGCCCCCCCAC
>RFGV01000349.1 GCA_003696605.1 Chloroflexota bacterium
CATCCGGCACAGGCGTTGTCTGACTTGTTTACAATTTTGGAGTTTAAGGGTCGGCTGGAAGGTTTGAAGCTGGCGTATGTAGGGGATGGGAATAATGTGGCGCGTTCGCTTTTGTTTGCGGCGATGAAAGCGGGGATGCATTTTGCCATTGCGACGCCTCCGGGATATGCGTTGACGGCAGCGGATATGGCGTTGGCGGAGCAGTGTCGGACGGGTGGTGCAATGATTGAGGTGACGACGGATCCGGTAACGGCCGTTTCTGATGCAGACATTATCTACACCGACGTCTGGACAAGTATGGGGCAGGAAGAAGAAGCAGAAAAACGTCGCCAGGTTTTTCCGCCGTATCAGGTAAATCAACAACTTGTCAGCCATGCCAAACCAGACTGTTTGGTAATGCATTGCCTGCCTGCTCACCGGGGTGAAGAAATCACTGACGAAGTGGCTGATGGTCCCAACTCCGTCCTGTTTCCCCAGGCGGAAAACAGGTTGCATGCACAAAAAGCTATTCTGGTCAATTTGCTGGCCTGACAAAACACCTGACTCTGTCATCCAGTCAGTTATCGGCTGACTGATTGTCTCAAACCAGACCACGGAGAAAAGACAGTGGCAACAAATAGCGCTATCTTTGAGGAATATCTGAATAAAGGACATTCTTATTGCTGGGATCAGCGATGGGAAGATGCGATTGCTGCGTTTCAGAAGGCCATCGAAGAAGCGCCCCATGAGCCTGCCCCATATGCCGGATTAGGCATGGCCTATCTGGAATTGAACCAGCTGGAAAAAGCGCTAGAAAATTACAAATTGGCCGCTCGTTATTCCCGTGGTGACATTATTTACTTGCGTCAGGTAGCAGATGTGCAAGAGCGGTTGGGACAATTGGAAGAAGCCGGGAAAACCTATCTGGCAATTGGGGAAATTGAATTAGGGCGCAACCGTTTGAATGACGCCATGGATAACTGGTTGCGAGCTGTACGTCTGGAGCCAAATTTGCTTAAGGCACATCACCGCCTGGCTTCAGTTTATCGGCGACAGGGCGCTGTGCGGCCAGCCATTCGCGAATATCTGGCGATTGCGCGTATTTTGCAAGCACACGGAGAAAAAGAAAAGGCTTTGCAGGCTTGCGAAATGGCGCTGCAACTGGATCCGCGTAACAAGGATGTGCTGACGGCAATAGAGTTGATTCGACAAGGGGATGATTTATCTGAGGTGGAAAACGGCCGTTCTGCCACCGAAAGCACCGGCAACACCGGCCTTCTCCAGCGCATGACAGAAACCCTGGACATGTCCGAACTCTCCCCAAACAAGCAAGAAGCCGCCGCCCCTGTACAAGATGCCCGGCGCATGGCGATGGAACAACTCGCCATCGAACTCTTTGACACAGAAGGCGAAGAAGAACTCGACGCCGAAAAATTCCAGCGCGATCACCTCATCAGTCAGGCACTCGACTACCAGCGCCGCGGCATGATCAACGAAGCCATCAGCTGCTACGAAAAAGCCATTGCCGCTGGCGCCGACAGTGCAGCTGCCCACTTCAATTTGGGATTACTTTATCAAGACAAATTACGCTTTGAAGACGCCATCAAAGAATTCGAAATCGCCGTTAACGATCACGAATACCGACTGGCCAGCTACTTCGCGCTTGGTGAATGCTATCGGGCACGTGGTCGCATTGAAAAAGCCATCGAAAACTTCATCAATGTTCTCAAAATCGTTGATTTGGCTACGGTTAAACACGAACAAGCCGATCGTCTCATTCATCTCTACGAAAATCTGGCCGACAGTCTTATCACCCAGGGAGAAAAAGACCGCGCCACGGCTTTTGCGAACGCGCTGGTAGAATTTCTTAGCCATAAAGGGTGGGAAGACAAAGTCAAGGAAGCCCGGAGTCGCCTGGATGCTATTTCAGATGCCGGGATGATGATTTTGGGGGATGTCCTTACTGCCGGTTCAGAGCAGGTATTGGAATCTCTCTATCTTAGCCAGGAATACGCCCGGCGAGGTATGTACAACACAGCTATCGAAGAAACGTATCGCGCTATCCAACTGGCACCGGATTATCTGCCTGCCCATATTCAGTTGGGCGAAGTATTGGCTAAACAGGGACGGCTGGAAGTAGCTGCCCTTAAATTTATGACTATTGCTGATACATACCGGATACGGGGGGATATTAATGGCGCTATTATGGCTTATGAGAAGGTGGTAGAGTTTGCTCCGTTAGATCTGGCGGCGCGTTCTCGTCTGATTGATTTGCTCAAGCGACACGGCCGTATTGACCAGGCATTGGAGCATTATATTGCGATGGGTGAAGCCTATTATCAGCTAGCCCAGGTAGATAAGGCCCGAGAAACCTATCAGGAAGCGCTAAAGCTGGCTCCGCGAGGCTCTGAAGAGAAGAATTGGCAAGCTCAACTGTTGCGCAAAATTGCTGATATTGATATGCAGCGATTTGATTGGCGGCGTGCACTGACTGCCTATAAAGAATTGCGCAAGCTGGACCCTGAAGATGAATGGACAGCGATGACTTTGGTCGATTTGTATTATAAAGTCGGGCAGCCAGATAATGCATTGCGAGAACTGGATCAGTATTTGGTGCAACTGGTTCGTACTGGTCGAGGGGGAAAGGTCATTGGCATTCTGGAAGATCTTGTGCGTCAACGACCAGGGGATGCAGGCCTGGTGGAAAGGTTGTCACGGTTATATATTCAGCAAAAACGTATTTCTGAAGCGATTGAGATTTTGGATAAGTTGGGTGAAGCCCAACTTGATGCGAATGATACAGTGGGGGCGATTCGTACTATTAAGAAGATTTTGAAATTGAATCCGCCGAATGCGGCCAGCTATCGGCAGGTGTTGGCTCAACTGGAGCAGTAGTTATTTTGGATATTGCCGGTTTGTAGGGGATCTTCTGCCCAGTTTGTTGAAGTGAATAGCAGAACGTGGGGGGATGTTTTGGGTTACTCATAATGGGTTTGCCTGTTGTTGGCAGTAGTGTTTAGTGTAGAGTGGAATTTTTTGTATGAGTGGGGTTTCTTTGGGCGATATTTTGGAGTATCTTGGCCGTTTGAATCTGATTAGTGTGCTGGATATTTTGCTGGTAACGGCCGTTATTTACACAGCATTTCTCCTCATTCGTGGTACCCGTGCTGTTCAGGTTCTGCGAGGGTTTATTGGGTTGGCACTCATTTTTCTTTTTCTTTCCTCCATTGTAGAGCTACCTGCGCTAAACTGGCTGATCAGCAACACGCTGCCAGTTTTGTTGTTGGCAATCCCTGTTATTTTTCAGCCCGAATTGAGACGAGCCCTGGAACAATTGGGGCGGACAGGGAATTACCTCCGTTTTTTTCGGCGTCAGGAAGCCAATCCGGTCGTTCAGGCTGTGAAGGATGCCTGTTTGCGCCTTTCGCAACGGCGGCATGGCGCATTGATTGTTTTTGAGCGAGATACGGGATTACAGGAATATATTGATACCGGTATTCCCCTGGATGCCCAAGTGACACCAGAGTTGTTGCTGACGATTTTTAACAAAAATACGGAGTTGCACGATGGCGCAGTGATCATCCGTAACGGCCGTTTGGCAGCAGCAGCCTGTGTGATGCCACTTTCTACAAGCAGCCTATCCGATCGACAAATGGGGCTACGCCATCGGGCGGCACTGGGCATCTCCGAAGTTAGCGATGCTGTATCCGTTGTTGTGTCTGAAGAGACGGGGCGAGTATCCATTACCCATAACGGCCGTATTATTCGCCGCCAAGACCCTACCCGTCTCGATGATATACTCAATGCCTTTTTGCAAAAAACACCAAACACCAGAAAAAAACTACTTTCATAAACATGATCAAATTCATTCGTTCCCTGCTATCCAATCTGGCCACCCTGTTACTTTCCTTCATTCTAGCCGTCATCATATGGGTAAACGCTGTCCAGACTGAAGACCCCATTCAGAGCCGATTCCTCCAGATTCCCCTCGAAATTGTTGGCCAACCCCAAAACAGTATCCTCATTACCCCCACCAATCTCAACCAGACCATTCAGATCGTTATTCAAGGCCCGGCCTCCATCATCACCCCCCTTACCAGCGACGATTTTTCCGCGCTACTCGACCTCAGCCAACTTCCACTTGGCGACACCATTCTGGCAGATATTCAGGTACAGGCCAAAGTACCCAACGTTACCATCCTTTCCCAATCCCCGGAACAACTGGAAGTTCATCTGGAACAACGTGTCAGCCGAGACATCCCAGTTGTTGCTGAAATTCGGGGCAGCGTAGCCCGCGGACTTGCCCCCGGTGACCCTTTGCTCGATCCACCAGTCATTACCGTTTCTGGCCCTGCCTCTCAAGTGGAGATTCTGGATTTTGCCCGCGTTACCATCTTTCTGAATAACAACCGGGAAACGGTTATAGACACCCCACAACCCATTTTTTACGACAAACAGGGCAACGTGGCCAGCGTGCGTGGGCTGGAGTTAAGCACTGAGGAAGTTAAAGTTACGATTCCTGTGAACGAAACGGCCGGTTTTGCCGAAAAATTCATCTCGGTTGATTTAACCGGAGAGCCGGCGCCGGGCTATCGGTTGCTAAGTGTCAAGGTTGAACCTTCGAGCGTATTGGTGCGAGGATTACCCACCCGTTTGGAAGATATTACCCAGGTCCAGACTGAGCCAATTGATATTACTGGTCTGGCAGAATCATTTACTCAGCAAGTAACTGTCAACTTGCCACCTGGTATTACTTTAGCTGAGGTGGAAGAGATTTTTGTCACAGTGGAAATTGAGCCAATATTGACGACTGGTATTTATAATCGGGCGCCAGTATTGCAGGGTTTAGGGGAAGGGCTGGAAGCAATTATCACGCCAAAAGAAGTGCGTGTTATTTTGTTTGGACCATTACCCGTGCTGGATGCGCTGCTGGATGAAGAGGTGCAAGTGACAATTGATTTGTTTGGCTTGCAGCCAGGTACATACAGCCTGGAGCCAAAGGTCAGTTTTCCTGATCGGGGAATTGAGTTGCGTTCGGTGCAACCTTCTCTGGTAACGGTGGAGATTACAGAGGTGGTTTCACCAACTGAGGTGATCACACCAACGGCCGTTCTTCCACTCATCCCCATTCGCCTGCCCCGCTCTCACCCCACCCATACATCATTTGCCCATACCAACTTTTCCGCCCCAGTTGCCAGTTTTGCCTCAGAATCAGGGCTTGATATTCGCTCATCACGCCACTTTGCTCTAAAATAATAATTTGGCCTTGTGACAATTACCGCAAGGAC
>RFGV01000350.1 GCA_003696605.1 Chloroflexota bacterium
GCATACATCCAGTGACCTCGCGCCAAACTAATACCACGCCACACACACAATCTAACAGCGCCCAGAAACTTCGTGTCAAACCGACACTATGCTAGTGCATCGTAGACACCATCTAGGGACTTAGTGTCAACTTGACATAACGCGCGACTGGGGCTTGGGAAAATTTGGGAAAATTTGGGATAAGTTGGGAAAGTGAGGAAAGCTGAGGAATCCTTAGATATTCTAAGGCTATCTAAAACGTTTTAGTAACTTTTTTGAATCCCATTTGCGCCCCTAGAATCCACCTTTCCCTGCCGGAACCCGCCGCTCAATCGCCGATAAACCGTGCCCGTCCATGATTTGTCCAGGATTCACATACACTTGTCGATATTTCCGGCGCTTTTCGTGCGCGTTGTATCGCCCGTGGACACTACATATTGTGGTGTATCCCGTGAAACATTGGCTTTATAGCGATATAGCCGGGATTTGACACAATCTGTATGCCAAAATCGCCCAGGGTACACAATATGTGGGCGCGATTTCTTCGCATAATCCTCATTTTGCGTATGTTCTTGCGTGATTTTCCGTGAAACATTCGCATCTTGTGCGTTTTGGGTGAGGATTTCACGTCGTCTGGACACAAGTTTTTGCGCATCTTGCTGTGGGTTGACAAAAGTTGGACAGGTGCCATGATAACCTGGGCAATGGTTGCATCGTGGGATTGCGTGTTTGTGGGGCATCGTTGGATACTTGTGCGGCGCATCTGTTTGTTGGGACCGGCCCTGTTGTGCGGCCTACATATCCATTGTTGGGTAGATGCTCTACTTGCGCAGATGCCACGGATGAGAGAACAACGCTTTTATCGTGCGATGGGTGGCCGGTATGGATGGCCGGGCGACGGCTTCGTATCTGGGTGGGCGTCTGGCCGCATCGGTTATAGGTGTCACAGATACACTAACAATGGCTTTGTGTCATGATGGGTGTTTGTCTGGCCTGGCCCTAGATGCCACGTGGCCGATAACAACAGTCATATCGTGCGATACTGTCCTAGATGCCACGCGTGCGATAACAACAGTTTTCATCCGTCCCATACTCCACGCGGCCTATCAACAACAGTTATTCCCCTGTGCGCGTGTATGCGCGTGTGCGCGTGTATGCGCGTGCGTGCGCGTGCGTGCGCCTATCATGTGATGGGTGTTTGTTCCAAATTTCACAAGCGCTTAAGGTCTCCGCAAGGTCAAGCGTCCCATATCGCCCAAACTCGTTGAAAATTGCCCAGAAAAGCACTTGACAAGTCGCTGTGTGTGTGCTATAGTTGGGTTGCGTCAAACGGAAACGCCAAGACAGAACGCAACGGAAGGGAGGGCAGAGGAAAAGTTGCACTGTCTGGCAAACGTCAAACGTCAAACGTCAAACCAGTTTACCCAAAATGGAGGTTTACAATGTCAGTCAAGATCAGTACAGTAC
>RFGV01000351.1 GCA_003696605.1 Chloroflexota bacterium
ATCTCCTCCACCCAGGCGGGGTCCATGGGGCGAGCCTTGGGGCCGGACTCGCCGTACCTCGCAAAAAACTCTTGACTTTTACCAGATTTGTGTTACTCTAACTATAGAAGCCCTGTCTTTTGCGAAGTCCCAAGTGCCACTTGGGATACGCCAGCTCCCCAGTAGTTGGCATAGCGAAGACGGGGCTTATTCTTTCCGTTTTGTTCGTGACGAGTCGAGCCGATAATTCCTTGGAATAAAGAGCCAATGACGATATGGGTGGTTCCAGCGATTGGCAAGATTTCCTTGCGTTCCTGTCGAGATGCCAATGTTAAAGTTGGGATAGATCTGGCAGATACGTCCATAAATGTGTTTGTAAAGAGCTTCCTTGGCGATGGTTCGCTTGCCCCGGCGGTTGGACCCAGAGGGCTTTTGTCGATGTTTGTTGTTGAGACGAAATTGCATGGCTCCCAGCACTACGTCCAAGAATTGTAGTAGAACATGGTCATGTGAATTGACCTCGGTAATATCTTCTCGCCGAATATTGATCCTCTTACGCCGAAATTCGGCCGAATGTTGCAGGCCCAGAAGATAGCCCTTGAACTGTTCGTTCTTCTCACGTGTGTGGGGCATATTGTCCAGATAAATGCGCAGATAGACAGGGGGATGACTGCTATCACAGTACTGTAAACCAAAGGCATGTTTGATGAACTGGTAATATAGCAGGTGGTAGCCATGCTCCCTCTGGTATTCTTCCAACCCCACGGGAACATGAGCGTTCTGCGTGAACATGATGCGCACCTTGATCTGATCGGCTGCTACCAAATCGAAGAAACCGTCTATGACTGTCCGGTATTTGGATAAGTACTGAGCTGTGACTTTGCTCCACTTGATTTCTCCGCGGAGATATTGGTCCGTTTTCAACGCCTCAAGCCGTTGTCGTACATAATCCAGGTGTTCTGAACGGACAAGAACGCCGCCGTAGAAGTTCGAAAAGTAGAGTCCATGTCTGTCCGATTCGTCGGCATAGATGATGTATTCGCTGCTCAATGCCGGTTTCCCTCATTGCCGATGTTGAAGATTACGTCGATAGATTGAACGTCTCGTGTGTTCAGCAACACATAACTGGTTTGTCCCAAACGGGCCGGCCTCAAACAGGGATTCGCTTCATTGCCCGGGCAGAAGAACACTTGGTATAGAATGAAATCACGAGTGCCATTATCATCGGGTTGCAAATCAAATTCCTTAAGGTACCCAGAGTAAATGTCTCCGTTCTTCATGTGGGCCGTCGCCACAACAACGGTGGGTCGCGATTGGATTCTTCGCTCAATCTCCAAAAGGTTAAACCAGATATCTGTATCGAAATGCCGTCGCTTCTGGTTAATTCTTCGAAGCAGATATAGGTACGGGTCCCAAATACCAAGTACCAGAGCAAGTCCAGCCCCAATCAAAACCCAAACAAGGGTTACTGTCAGAGTTACCAGGGGGTAGCTTTGGGCAACGCTAGGCAAATCGCGGAGAAACACACTCGCATCTACCTGGAAAAATCGGAGAACGCCTAGGCCTGCAAGGGCTTCAACGAGAGAAATAATGACACTGTAGCCCAGGCTAAGCAAGCCAAGTGGAAATGTCTCGAGCTTCTGTTGACCAGCCGGATATAAAAACTGCCGAGTGTAAAATACGAAGAAACCCGGCAGCAAAAATATGATAGTGAGCGGTAGCGTTTCGAATGACAAGCTCATCTTGGGTGTTATGCGTCAGAGGATGAATCTCCTGGTGTATCTGAGGCCGCAGGATTACTTCCAGGTTGAATCGGCGCCGGTTCAGCAGGCTGTGTGTTCCCAGAAGGTGCGGGCGTGGCGGGCTGAACAATGTTGGGGGGCAACTCCGGAAGATGTTCGCCTACTGGAAGCTGAACAGTGGACTTGCGTGCACTCTCTGTGAGGGGATCTAATGGAATGGATTTCGCCGCAACTGGTTGTGACGGGGTTTTCTGGGGATGGGCTTTGTCCTGGGCCATAAGTCTACTCCTTCGTTCAAAATAGCTGCCCGATAAGATGCAATAACCATAGCACAATTGTTCGTAACCGTCAAAAAAAGGCCCTATATTGTGTTAGCGGCGAAAACCTTACACAATATGCAGTGTTTGTTTGCCCTATTGAGCGAATTCCCCCACCGCCTCCTCAATCAACGCGATCTCCTCATCCGTCAACCCATACAACCCGTAGACCAGCTCGTTCAGCTCCCGCTCCCACGCCGCCACCTGAGGACCCTGGCCGGAAATCTCTAAAACTCGATTTACCAGCACCTCCAACTGCTTCCGCTGTTCGATAGGAGGAGTCGGGATAGGAATTTCTTTGAAATACTCCCAAATCAACTGATAACCACGCTGAATATTCGTGCAATATTGGGTGATAAGGAACCAGCCAATAGTGGAATTAAGTACAGCCAACAGTGTTAAATCATCCGTGACCAGCATCCAAATAGCACTGTTCACAAG
>RFGV01000352.1 GCA_003696605.1 Chloroflexota bacterium
AGATAAGAGCTTCTGTAGCCGTACCGGTGTGGTACAAACAACCTAATGGGGACATGCTTCAAAGATCTAATGTTCCACAAAAGAGGATTACGTCCCAACCGCTGTTGCAGAAAAAGAGTTACATCATTTACTACTCCAACCTTCATATCATTAAGCGGTAACACATGGGAAATCCCGCTATAAACGTTACGCTTAAACTCACGTAAAACATAAACAACATGCCGCGCATTTCCAGGATCTAGTAAGCCAAACCGGTCTCGGGCTTTACAGACAGCATTCTGGTAAGCCGGTACTAACACACTGTCAGCAGCATAACGTGAGAAAGCGCCTAACCGCTCGGCTGCAACATGCCTGCGTATACCTGTGCCTCGCAGGTTACGCCACACCAAATTAAGGTCAACCACTGCAGCACGCTCAACACGCGGGTCAAGAGCCAACGCTCGCTTATCGGCCGTATGGCTACGAATACGATCTAATTCTGTACGCCTAAACTCAGGCAAAAAAACCGCGCAATAAAAGAGACCAAATAAGAACATTAAGCCTAAACTACTAGGAGGCATACCGAAATAACGTATGCTAGCCAACTCGACAAGTGTAAACGTAGTACTGTTAACATAACTGGAAGACAACACGACTGCAAGAAAACACGGTATAAAAAGAATCAAGGAGCCAAATATTAAATCCAGGTGAAGCTCCTGAAACTTAGGCATCCAAATGTCCACCAAGCCAAACAGATCTGCTAGTACGACCGAAGGGCCACCCAAGCGAGCAACTAAAGCACTAGTAGCCCAAGCTAACAGAGCCATACTTCCAATAAACAAAGATAACGCCATCAAATACATAGTTACTATAAAACCTATCGGACGACTTAATGATCTCTCCAATAATGATATAAAGTAGTAATCCAAAGGTAACCAAAAATATAACCCCACTGAAAAGTAATGGGCCTTATGGCTGATCGGGGTAGCCGGACTCGAACCAGCAACCTTTTGCTCCCAAGGCAAACACGATGCCAATTACGCCATACCCCGTCTTGTAGCTAACTCGATCAGCCATAAGGCCCATCAATGTAAAATATAGCACTGTTCTCCAGCCACAGGTTCCCCTACGGCCACCTTGTTACGACTTCACCCCAGTTACCACCCATACCAGCGGAATTCCAGTAGTACACGACGCCCTGCACCTGTATACCCCAGAGTTTCCTTCCGGCACAGACGACTCCCAGCGTGTGACGGGCGGTGTGTACGAAACCTGATGGAGAATTCACCATGCCGTACTCATGCACGATTACTAGCGATTCCTCCTTCATCAACCCGAGTTACAGGGCTGAATCTGCACCATAGGACATTTTAAACGTTTAGCTTGCGCTACGTCTTGTAAATCCCAATGTAGCACATACGTAGCCCAGCCCATAAGGGTCATAATGACTTGCCCTAGTCCCAACTTACTATTATAACAAAGAGGAAGCGGGGCTACACCTAGAATGTAATAATATTACCTCACGGCACGAGCTGGCGACGGCCATGCACCTCCTCTCAGCTCGTCTGGTAAGGTCTTCAGCCCGACCTTCATTCTGC